>NZ_JBEXJF010000024.1:0-80162 GCF_040608935.1 Nocardioides sp. NPDC004968 | reverse complement strand
CCCATAAAAACACTTTCTTAAATACACTCTCCCCCTCCCCCCCCCTTTACCTAAACACCCAACTACCCCCCACACTGACCAAAACCCCCGCCGAGTCGGCTCGTCATGACGCGCCGACTCGGCGGGAGGTCACTCGGCGAAGGACTCCACGGGCGGGCAGGAGCAGACCAGGTTGCGGTCGCCGTAGGTGTTGTCGATGCGGGCCACCGGGGGCCAGTACTTGTCGGGGTCGATGCCGCGCGGGAAGACGGCCTCCTCGCGCGAGTAGGCGCGGTCCCAGTCGCCGACGAGGGCACGAGAGGTGTGCGGGGCACCGCGCAGGACCGAGGTCTCGGCGGTCCACTCACCCGAGGCGACCCGGTCGATCTCGCCCTTGATCGCGATCATCGCTTCGATGAACCGGTCCAGCTCGCCGAGGTCCTCGGACTCGGTGGGCTCGACCATGAGCGTGCCGGCGACCGGGAAGGACATCGTCGGGGCGTGGAAGCCGTAGTCGATGAGCCGCTTGGCGACGTCGTCGACGCTGACACCGGTCTCCTTCGTGATCGGCCGCAGGTCGAGGATGCACTCGTGCGCGACCAGGCCGGTCTCGCCACGGTAGAGCACCGGGAAGTGCTCGTTGAGGCGCGAGGCCACATAGTTGGCCGACAGCACCGCGGCGGACGTCGCCCGGGTCAGACCCTCGGCGCCCATGAGCCGGACGTACGCCCACGAGATCGGCAGGATGCCGGCCGAGCCGTACGGAGCCGCCGAGATGGCGCCGATGCCCGAGCGCTTCGAGGTGTCCGGGTGCAGGGAGTGCGAGGGCAGGTAGGGCGCCAGGTGGGAGCGGACCGCGACCGGACCGACGCCCGGGCCGCCACCGCCGTGCGGGATGCAGAAGGTCTTGTGCAGGTTGAGGTGGGAGACGTCGCCGCCGAACTCGCCGGGCTTGGCGTAGCCCAGGAGCGCGTTGAAGTTGGCGCCGTCGATGTAGACCTGGCCGCCGGCCTCGTGCACCAGCGAGCAGACCTCGGTGATGCCCTCCTCGTAGACCCCGTGGGTCGAGGGGTAGGTCACCATGATCGCGGCGACGTTCTCGCCGTGGGCGTCGAGCTTCGCCCGCAGGTCGTCGAGGTCGACGGTGCCGTCCTCGGACGACTTCACGACCTCGACCTTCATCCCGGCCATCACGGCCGAGGCGGCGTTGGTGCCGTGCGCGGAGGAAGGCATCAGGCAGATCTTGCGGTGACCCTGGCCCTGGGCGTCCAGGTAGCCGCGGATCGCCATCAGGCCGGCGAACTCACCCTGCGAGCCGGCGTTGGGCTGGATGGAGACCTCGTCGTAGCCGGTGACCTCGGCCAGCCACCCCTCGAGCTCCCCGACCAGACGCGTGTAGCCGGCGGCGTCCTCGGCGGGCACGAACGGGTGCAGGTCGGCGAAGCCGGGCAGAGAGATCGGCTCCATCTCGGTGGTCGCGTTGAGCTTCATCGTGCACGAGCCGAGCGGGATCATGCCCTTGTCGAGCGCGTAGTCGCGTGCCGCCAGCTTGTGCAGGTAGCGCAGCATCTGGGTCTCGCTGTGGTGCGCGTTGAAGACCTCGTGGGTGAGGTAGTCGGTGGTGCGCAGCAGGCCGTCGGGCAGCGCGCTGGCCGTGGTGCGGTCGATCTCGTCCAGGTCCGCACCCGAGACACCGAAGGCGTTGAGCACAGCCGACAGGGTCGAGCGGGTGGTCGCCTCCGAGGTCGAGATGCCGACGGTGTCGGCGTCCACGAGACGAAGATGTACGCCGAAACGACGCGCCGCGGTGACGACATCGGCCGCCCTGCCGGGGACGGTGACACCCAGCGTGTCGAAGAACGTCTCCGAGACCAGCGGGAGCCCGGCCGACTTGAGCGCGGCGGCCAGGACGGCGGCGTAGCGGTGGGTGCGGGTCGCGATCGTCCGCAGCCCGGCGGGGCCGTGGTAGACGGCGTACATGGAAGCGCCGACGGCCAGCAGCACCTGCGCGGTGCAGATGTTGGAGGTCGCCTTCTCCCGGCGGATGTGCTGCTCGCGGGTCTGAAGAGCGAGACGGTACGCAGGCCGCCCCTCGGCATCGACGGAGACGCCGACGAGACGACCGGGCAGGTGCCGCTCGATCCCCTCGTGGACAGCCATGTAGCCGGCGTGCGGGCCGCCGTAGAAGAGCGGGATGCCGAAGCGCTGCGTCGAGCCGACGACGACGTCGGCGCCGAGGGTGCCGGGCGCCTCCAGGACGGTGAGAGCGAGCAGGTCCGCGGCCACGACGGCCAGCGCACCCCGCTCATGGGCCGCGTCGATGACCGACTTGAGGTCGGGCACGCGACCGGAGGCGCCGGGGTACTGCACCAGCACGCCGATCGCGTCACCCTCGGGCAGACCCTGCGAGAGGTCGGCCACGACGACCTCGAGGCCCATCGCCTCGGCGCGCACCTTCACGACCTCGATCGACTGCGGCAGGGCGTCGGCGTCGATGACGAACGGACCGGATCCCTTGCGGTTGGCCCGGTGGACCAGCGCCAGCGCCTCGGCGGCCGCGGTGCCCTCGTCCAGGAGCGAGGAGTTGGCGACCGGGAGGCCGGTCAGGTCGCCGACCATGGTCTGGAAGTTGATGAGCGCCTCGAGGCGGCCCTGGGAGATCTCGGGCTGGTAGGGCGTGTAGGCGGTGTACCAGCTCGGGTCCTCGAGCACGTTGCGACGGATCACCGGCGGTGTCACGGTGGCGTGGTAGCCGAGCCCGATCATCGCCTCGCCGGGCTTGTTGGAGGCGGCGATCTCCCGCGCCAGCGACGCGACCTGCGCCTCGCTCAGCGCGGCCGGCAGGTCCAGCGACTCGACCGAGCGGATCCCGGCCGGGACGGCGGCGTCCATCATCGCTGCTACCGAGTCGTACCCGAGCCGCGCGAGCATGGTCGCCTCGTCGGCGGCCGAGAGTCCGACGTGGCGCTCCACGAACGGGGAGGCGGCGTCGAGCTCGGACAGAGTGGGCGTGTCGGACACAAGGGCTCCTGAGGGCATCTAAGACAACTCGTACGCCCTCCCCCTCTGTCACCGCACCTGCGCCGCTTCAGAGTTGCCTGGTCCGCACAGTCGTGGATGCCTGAGAGTTTCCGGGGAGGAATTGCCCCTTCGGCGCCCCTTCGAGAGGAGCTCTCCCGTGCGGGATGGTCAGCACCACCAGCATAAACGACTCGACCCCGAGCCCCCGCCTCAGCGGGGTCTCGGGGTCGAGTGTTACGTGAGGTTTACTTCACCCGGCGTTGCGCGCCGCGCGGCGGGCGGAGAGCTCGTCAGACATGGGGGCGACCTGCTCGCCGTCGTCGGCCGCACGCTCGCTGGGGAGCTCGGAGAGGGTGCCCTCGATCTCGCGCCACACGCCACCGATGGCGATGCCGAAGACGCCCTGCCCGCCCTGGAGCAGGTCGATGACCTCGTCGTTGCTGGTGCACTCGTAGACCGAGGCGCCGTCGCTCATCAGGGTCACGCGGGTCAGGTCGTCGGTGCCCCGCTCACGCAGGTGCTGCACGGCAGCGCGGATCTGCTGCAGCGAGATGCCTGCGTCGAGGAGTCGCTTGATGACCTTGAGGATCAGGATGTCGCGGAAGGAGTAGAGCCGCTGGGTGCCGGAGCCGGTGGCCCCGCGCACACTCGGCTCGACGAGCCCGGTGCGGGCCCAGTAGTCGAGCTGGCGGTAGCTGATCCCGGCCGCGTTGCAGGCCGTCGGGCCGCGGTAACCGGTGTCGCTGGGCAGGGTCGAGACATCGTCGGTGAAGAGAAGGCCCTGCTCGTCAGCCTGCTCCGCCGCGCGTTGCGCGTCGTCGGCGCCGTGGCCGGGCTTCTGTTCGTGGTCGAACACGATGTCCTCCATCGTCTACTCCGTTGTGCGTAACTCCACTCGGGGAATGAACGGCTGCGGCGGGGGGACCACATCGTTGGAGTTACAACAGAGACAACTACAAGGTAAGCGTCGCAAGGGCCCTGGTCAAAGAACCCCTCCGGCGTGTCGCCGGGCCTAACCCTCAGGTTGAACCTGAGGGTTTCCGGTCAATGGGACTCGAAGTCCTCGGGCGTGATCTCGTCGAGGAACTCCCGGAACTTCTCGATCTCGTCCTCCTGCTCGGCCGGGACAGCGAGCCCCGCCTCGTCGAGGACATCGTCGGAGACCACGATCTTGGTCCCCGTACGCAGCGCCAGCGCGATCGAGTCCGAGGGCCGCGCGCTCACCTCGACGCCCGAGGCGAAGACCAGGTTGGCGTAGAAGACACGGTCGGTGACCGAGGTGATCTGCACCTCGGTCAACTCGTTGCCGGTCGCCTCCAGCACGTCCTTGAGCAGGTCGTGGGTCAGCGGCCGCGGCGGCACCACGCCCTGCTGGGCGAAAGCGATCGCGGTCGCCTCCACCGCGCCGATCCAGATGGGCAGGTATCGCTCACCCGCAACCTCGCGCAACAGCACGATCGGCTGGTTGGAGGGCATCTCCACTCGGACTCCGAGCACATCGACCTCGCGCATGCATCCACCCTACCCGCCTCCGGGTCGCGACAGCAGCCCGGTTGACCGGCGATATGAACCGAGTCAGCGGTCGCGCAGTCCCGACTTCACCAAGGTGGCGTGCAGACGGACCGCCAAGGAGGCGATCTCGCTGCCGATCTCCTCGGCCCGGCCCTGGGCTCCGGCGTTCCCGGGGCGCCGCAGCGGCGCCACGATCTGCTCGATGAGACCGACCTCGCGGTCGGCGGCGGCCTTCATTCCGCGCAGATGACGAGGCTCGATGCCGAACTCGGCCAGCTCCTTGGCCGTGCGCGCGATCGCGAGAGCGTCGGTGTCGTAGTGGCCGCTGCGCAGCGGCACCACCAGCGCCATCTTCTCCAGCTCGGTCAGCAGCGCGTCGTCGACCTCGGCCACCTTGAGGAGCTCGCGCCGCGAGATCCGCATGTTGTCCGTACGCCGGAAGGACTCCGCCCCCGGCGCGCCGCTGGGCGTCAGGGCCACCGTCGGGACCGTGGGCACCGTCGCCTCGATCGCCGGCGGCTCGAGGCCCCGGTCGATCGCGTCGAGGTGCTCGCCGATGACCTTGAGCGGCAGGTAGTGGTCGCGCTGCATTCTCAGGACATAGCGCAGCCGCTCGACATCGCGGCGGGAGAACTTGCGGTAGCCCGCGGGCGTACGCTCCGGCTTGATCAGTCCCTTGTCCTCGAGAAACCGGATCTTGGGGATCGTGACCGTGGGAAAGTCCGGACGCAGCTGATCCAGGACCTGCCCGATGTTGAGCCGCTCCCCCGAGTCGCTAGCCGGCCGTTGAGGGTCAGGCATCGCGGCGGCGGCCATCGGCTACGCCCCTTCGTGCCCGGCGTAGAAGACGAGCCGGAACTTCCCGACCTGGACCTCGTCGCCGTCCTTGAGGACGACCTTCTCGATCCGGTCGCGGTTGACGTAGGTGCCGTTGAGGCTGCCGACGTCGGAGACCTCGAAGGTGTCGCCGGTGCGCGCGAACTCCGCGTGGCGACGCGAGACGGTGACGTCGTCGAGGAAGATGTCGCTCTCCGGGTGACGACCCGCGACCACGGTGTCCTGGTCGAGCAGGAAGCGGCTTCCGGCTCCGGGACCACGCTGCACGACCAGCATGCCGTTGCCTGGCGGCAGGGCCTCGACCGTGGCCGCCTCGACGGGGCTGAGCAGCCGGTCGGAGGTGTCGGCGTCAGCCCCGAGCTGAATCGTCGAGGTCTGGTCGGTCCCGGTCAGGCTTACGCCACACTGCGAGCAGAACCGCGCTTCGTCGGGGTTCTGACTGCCGCAGGCGGGGCACACGGACATTTTTGAGCTCCAGGTTCATCGAGGGCCGGACACCTACCCTCAAGTGAACGTTGAGGGATGGTATCCGCAACCTATCAGGTCGGCCCAGGTGTTCGGTTGAGTTACGCGTCGAGTGATGCCTCGTACGCCGCGGCGTCGAGGAGGCTCTCCAGCTCGGCAGGATCCGACGGCGCGACCTCGAACAGCCAGCCCCCGCCGTAGGGGTCGTCGTTGACCAGCTCGGGCGTGGCGTCGAGCGATCCGTTGACCGCGACGACCTCGCCGGAGATCGGCGCGTAGATGTCGCTGACCGACTTGGTCGACTCGAGCTCGCCGCAGCTCTCGCCCGACTTGATCGTGTCGCCGACGGCCGGCATCGACACGTAGACGATGTCGCCGAGGGCGTCCTGGGCGTAGTTGGTGATCCCGATCCGTACGGAGCCCTCGGTCTCGCCAGGGTTGCGCAGCCACTCGTGCTCGCTGGTGTACTTCAGGTCCTCGGGGTACACGGCCATCTCCTCATCAGGCGTACTGGTCTGGCCGCGGAAGATCGTCCCGCGAGCCGGTTGTCGAAACCCTACTGCGCCGCACCGACGAAACCTTCAGCGGGACACGGTGTGAATCGACTCGATGTCGATCTTCTCCTCCGACTCCACCTTGACCTCAGCGCCCTGCTCCTCGAGCTGGTCCTGCGGGCCCTGGTAGAAGTCGATCGCGCCGGCCAGCGTGTCGGGCGGGCCGATCACCTGGAGGCGATAGGGCGGGCTGATCAGCTCGCCGCCCACGTTGAGTCCCTCAGCGGGCTGGCTGACCTCGATCGAGGACGACGCGACCAGGCGTACGGCCTCGCCGTCGGCCCCCTCGATCTCCATCGCCTCGGCACCGCTCGTACGCAGCTCCTCGATCAGGTCGAGGAGCGCGGTCAGCCGCAGCGGGTCGGCACCGGGGTCGATCTCGATCGTGATTCCCGGACCGCTGACCGGCACCGTCCCGGCGATCACCCGGAGCGTGTCGACCTGCTCCTCTGCGCGCTGGAGCGCGGTCTGCTGCTGGAGGGTCTGGTCCTCGAGCTCGTCGCGGGTCCCCTCGAGCTCCTCGAGCTGCTCCTGGGCCTTCTGCGTGGTGCCGGCCAGGCCGGAGAGGATGTCGATCAGCTCCTGCTCGCGCAGACCGGCGTACGTCGAGTCCTCGGTGTTCGTCTGGACCTGCACCACGGCGGCGTAGCCGAGTACGCAGAGCAGGACCGCCACGGCCACCTGGCCGCGCCGGAAGTGGGTGAGTGCGTCGAAGAGCCGCGCCCGGCCGACCAGCGGCGCCGGCTCCTCCTCGGGCTCCTCGGACTCCTTGGCCTCATCGGCCTGTTCGGTCTGCTCGTCTGCAGCCGTGTCCTCGACCTCGTCGGGCTCTGTGACCACAGCGGGCTCGTCGGTCTTCTCGACGTCCTCGGCGGCCGGCTCCTCGGCGTCCGCCGACTCGACAGACTCGGCAGGCTCAGCGGGCTCGACAGGCTCGACGTCGTCCGCCTTGTCGGCGGGCTCGACCGACTCGTCCTCCGCGACGCCGGCGTCGTCCGACTCCTCGGCCACCGTCTCCTCAGGCTCGGCGACAGCCTCATCGGACGCAGATTCATCGGACGCAGATTCATCGGACGTGGCCTCGTCGGGCACGTCCGCCTCCGACGGCTCCTCGGCCTCAGCGGCGTCGGTCGTCTCTACAGTCTCAGCGGTTGCCTGCTCAGCAGGCGGCGTACCAACGTCTGTGGCCTCCGGCGTGGCGCCATCATCGGTGACCGTCTCGGTGACGGTCTCCTCCGCAGGCTCGGCGGGCTTCTTCGCCGGTGCCTTCTTCGCAGGGGTCCGCTTGGCCGCGGTCCGTTTCACCGGTGGTCTGCGCTTCCGGTCAGGCATGGAAGATGTGCCTCCGGATGGCTGCGACGTTGGTGAAGATGCGGATGCCGAGGACGACGATGACGCCGGTGGACAGTTGGCCGCCGACGCCGAGGCGGTCACCGAGGTAGACGATGCCGGCGGCGATGACGACGTTGCTGATGAACGAGACGACGAAGACCTTGTCGTCGAAGATGCCGTCCATGAACGCGCGCAGCGCGCCGAAGACGGCGTCCAGCGCGGCGACGACGGCGATCGGCAGGTAAGGCGCCAGGCCGATAGGCACCTCGGGCTGGAAGAACAGTCCCAGCACGATGCCGATCACTAGGCCGATGACGGCGATCATTCTTCGCGGTCCCCTTCGCTGTTCTCTTCTGAGTCTTCGTCGGTGTTGTCGGTGGGCTTCTCGGAGCCCTGGGTGCCCTTGCCCTTGGACTTGGCCTCGAGGTGGGTCAACTCCAGCAGATCAGGCGGCGCCGCGGGAAGGGTGAGCCGGTCGATGTTCTCGACGTCGTAGGGCATCCCGTAGTCCTGCGTCGTGGTGTGAATCATCGCGCCGGAGACCGTCTCGGCGAAGCGTGCGGCCAGCGTACGCGTGTCGCCGATGGCCGTGACCTCGTAGGGCGGGGAGAGCGAGACGTCGTTCATCCGGAGGGCGGCACCGGAGGTGATCACGCCGCTGCGCGGGGTGACCCGCTGGCCGTCGACGGCGACGGCGGTCGCGCCCGCCTGCCACAGTCCGTTGACGATCACGGCGAGATCGTAATCGCGGACGGTGCCGCCCTCGCTGCCGTCGGCGGCGTTGTCGATCGTGATCCTGATCCCCGAGCCGGTCACCGGGGCGAACCCGGTCTCCTCCGCGGTCGCCGCGGCCGTGGAGGACGCCGCCTCGGCCCGCAGCCCGAGCGCGTTGAGGGCCGACTCGCTGCTCTGGTTGGCCTCACTCAGCTTGGAGATCTGCTTGTGCAGGTCGGAGATCCGGTCCTGGCGCTGCTCGATGCGGTCGACCAGGACCTGCCTGCTGGTCTGGCGGATGTCCTCGTTGCGGGAGGTCTGCACCGCGGCGGTCGTGGCCAGCAGCGCGAAGAGCCCGACGACCACCATCGCCCACACGCCCGGCCGGCGAAGCCGCGTCGGCTCCTCCCCCGTGGGCTCGCGCCGCGCGGCGGCGGCCATGTAGTCGGAGTCGATCGCCTGGTCGGTGATGCGGTCGAGCAGTGGCTTGGTGACGTAGGCGCGCGGGTCCTCGGAGCCAGGGATCTGGTCAGGCACGGGTCGCCCCGCCCTTCTCCAGCGGAGGCGTGGTGGCCATCAGGCGCCGCGCCTCCTGGGCGTAGAGGACCAGGCTCCACCACAGCAGGAGGATCCCCCACAGCGCGAAGGCCCAGCCGAAGGCCTGCGCCACCTGGATGGGCAGGCTGGGCTCCAGGCCGAGGTCGAGGGTCTCGGGGATGCCGTGGCTGAGGTAGAGCAGCGGGAAGGAGGCCAGCATGCAGAAGGCGGCCACCTTGCCGAGGAGATGGACGGGCAGCGTACGCACCCCACGGCTGCGCAGCGCCGGGATCATCGCCAGCAGGCCGACGAGCCGCAGCGGCACCAGCAGCGCGATCGGCCACGGGATCACGTCGATCTGCCAGAGCGCGAGCGTCGCGGCCAGGACGAAGACGGTGTTGGCCACCACGTCGAGCAGCTCGCCCGAGCGGCGGCGGCCGAGCTGCTTGCGGTTCAGCCAGCTGTCGAGCAGGTCGGTGACGATCGCGAGACCGAACGCGGAAATCGCGATCGTGTCGTCCTCGGCGATCATCACCGCCCACAGCATCACCGGCGCGTAGACGAGCCTCAGGATGCTGAGCAGCTTGCCGAGCACGGGCTGGTTGCGGTCGGCCGCGCCCCGGGGTCGCCGCGTGTCCCGGCCATGTTGCAGGCGGGGATCACCGGATCGACGGTTGGGCATCTGCGGGCTCTCCTTGGTCACCAGACGCGGCACGAGCCAACCCTAGTCGGTGGGTGTGGAGTCGTCGGCGTGGGCGGCGTCGCGGATCTCGCCGACCAGCTCCTCGATGACGTCCTCCAGTGTCGCCAGCCCGATGGTGCTGCCGTCCTCACGGACGACCCGGGCCAGGTGGGCGCCGCGGCGCTGCAGGGTCTCGAGCGTCTCGTGGAGCGCGTCGTCGGGAGTGACCGTCGCGAACGGGCGGATCCACTTGTTCTGGACGGGCTGCCGGCGGCGTACGTCATCGGGCTCGAGTACGTCCTTGATGTGCAGGTAGCCGACCAGGTCGCCGTTGTCGCCCGCGACAGGGAACCGGCTGTAGCCGGTCGAGGCGCACACCGCCTCGATGTCGGAGCCCGAGGCGCCGCGCGGCACGATCGTCCAGTCGGAGATCGGGATGGTGACCTTGGCGACCGTCTTCTCGGTGAAGCCGAGCGCTCCGGCCAGGCGGCCGTACTCGTCCTCCTCCAGGAGTCCTTCGCCGCGGGACTCCTCGACCATGGCGGCCACCTCCGCGCGGGTGAAGGCGGAGCTCACCTCGTCCTTGGGCTCGATGCCGAGCGCCCGGATGCAGGCGTTGGCGACGTAGTTGAACGCGACGATGATCGGGCGCAGCACGTAGACGACCGCGTAGATGGCGGGCCCGAGGACGAGAGCGGCCTTGTCGGGGCCGGCCAGTGCGATGTTCTTCGGCACCATCTCGCCCACCACCACGTGCAGGTAGGTGACCACGAGCATCGCGATCACGAACGCGACCGGGTGGTGGAACGCCTCGGGCAGACCGATCAGGTCGAAGCCGGGCTCGAGCAGGTGGGCGAGCGCCGGCTCGGTGATCGCCAGCAGCAGCACCGAGCAGACCGTGATGCCCAGCTGGGCACCGGCCATCATCAGGCTGATGTTCTCCATCGCCCGCAGCGTGATCCTGGCCATCTGCGAGCCGGCCTGGGCTGCCGGCTCGATCTGGCTGCGCCGGGCCGAGACCAGGGCGAACTCCGAGCCCACGAAGAAGGCGTTGGCGAGCAGCAGCACCAGGCCGAGCACAAGCCCCATGGTCGTGCTCATCAGCCGATCACCTGCATCGAGATCCGGTCGATCCTGCGCCCGTCCATGAGCTCCACCGTCAACTTCACGTACCTCGCGTAGACGTCATCATCGTCGGAGTCGGGCGGAGGGTTTCCGGGCACGGTCAGCTCCGCGCTCGCTCCCGGCTCGGGAATGCGGCCCAGCAGGCTCAGCATCAGACCGGCGACGGTGTCGTAGTCCTCGCTCTCGGGCAGTGCGACGCCGGTGATGTCCTCGACCTCGTCGGGACGCAGCAGCCCCGACAGCGACCAACCGCCGTCCCGGCGAAGCCGGGCGCGGGCGCTGAGCGGGTCGTGCTCGTCTGCGATATCGCCGACGATCTCCTCGATCACGTCCTCAAGGGTGACGATGCCGGCCTGGTCGCCGTACTCGTCGAGCACCACGGCCAGCTGGAACCCCTCGGCGCGCAGCAGCGCCATCAGCGGGTCCAGGCGCAGCGAGTCGGGCACGACCACCGACGGCACCATCAGGTGCTTGACCTTGGCTGTGGGCCGCTCGTGCACCGGCAGCGCCACGGCTGCCTTGACGTGCACGGTGCCGACCACGGCCTCGTTGTCGTCGAGCACAGGGAAGCGGGAGTTGCCCGTACGCCGGGTGAGCTCGATCAGCGCCTCGGCGCGGTCGTTGTGGTCGAGGCTGTGGACGCGTACGCGCGGGGTCATGATCTCCCCCGCCGTGCGGGTGCCGAACTCGACCGAGCGCTCCATCAGCTCGGCGGTGTCGGCGTCGAGGGTGCCCTCGTGGGCGCTGCGCTGGATCAGCGAGGAGAGCTCGGCCGAGCTGCGCGCCGAGCGCAGCTCCTCCTGCGGCTCCATGCCCAGGCGGCGCACAATGGCGTTGGCGGTGCCGTTGAGCACCTTGATCGGGCCGCGCATGAGCCGGGTGAAGGCCCGCATCGGACCCTGGGTGACGCGCGCGGTCTCCAGGGGCAGGGCCAGCGCGAGGTTCTTGGGGACGAGCTCACCGAAGAGCATCGTCACGATCGTGGAGAGGGTCAGCGCGATGGCCACCGCGATCGCCTGCACCGCGCCCTCGGGCAGCCCGGTGGAGAGCAGCGGCGCGTCGATCAGCTCGGCGATCGCCGGCTCCGACATCCACCCGATGCCGAGGTTGGTCACAGTGATGCCGACCTGGGCGCCGGAGAGGTTGCTGGAGAGCTCCTTCATCGCGCGGAGCACGCCCTGGGCGCGCTTGTCACCCTGCTCGGCGGCCATCTCCACCTGGGAGTGGTCGACCGTGACCAGGGAGAACTCGGCGGCCACGAACACACCACAGGCGGCGACCAGCAGCAGCGCCAGGAGGATGAACAGGACCTCGGTCATCGCACCGACCTCGACTGGTACGGCCGCGAGTCACACAGCGGGCATGGATATTGGCCGGGTTGCGGTCCGTCCATCGGGGTTCAGATCGTCCTTAGCTGTTGGAAGTGCGGTCAGCCTACATGGCTGTGGTTGCGCCTCCTGCGTTGCTGTACCGGGCCCTCCGGGACGTGTCGCGTTCCGGACACAGTTGTCCAGAACAGGGCCGTGAACCTTGACACACCTCGCCCGTTCGTCAACTCTTACGCGGCAGTAACCGATGATTCTCGAGCCGAGGGAGTCCCCTTGACCATGACCTCAGCCTCACGACGTACGTTCCTTGCCGGTGCTGCGGGTGCCGCCGGTGCCGCTGCGAGCGGGCTGCTCGCCGGTCCGGCCGCAGCCACCTCGCCCCGTCGCGTAAGACTGGTGCGGGAGGAGCACCGGGCGGTCGTCATCGGGTCCGGGTTCGGCGGTGGCGTGGCCGCGCTGCGGCTGGCCGAGGCCGGCGTACCGGTCACGGTGCTCGAGCGTGGCCGCCGCTGGCCGACGGGTCCGGACGCGCAGACCTTCCCGACGGTGCGCTCGCTCGACAAGCGGGTGCTGTTCCACACCACCGCGCCCGAGGCGCTCAAGCCGCTGCAGAGGCTGCTCGGCACTCCCCTGAACTTCGGCCCGTACGTCGGCCTGCTCGAGCCCGTCCTCGGCCAGAACATGCTGGCCATGTGCGCGGCCGGCGTCGGCGGTGGCTCTCTGGTCTACCAGGGCATGACGCTGCAGCCCTCCGCCGAGGTCTTCAACACCTGGTTCCCGAACGAGCTCGACTACGAGCTCATGGACCGGGTCCATTACCCACGCGTGGCCAACATGCTCGGCGCCGCGACCGCGCCCGACGAGCTGATCGCCTCGGACAACTACCGGGTCTCGCGTACGTTCGGCGAGCGCGTGGAGGCTGCCGGCTATGACCTGCGGAAGATCCCGATGCCGATCGACTGGTCCTACGCGCTCGCGGAGCTGCGCGGCGAGATGGCTCCCTCCTACACCAACGGCGACTGCGCCCTCGGCGTCAACAACGGCGGCAAGCACTCCGTCGACGTCACCTACATCGAGCAGGCCGAGGCCACCGGCCTGGTGCACGTCGCCACCCGTCACAACGTGACGAGCGTGGCCCGGGCCGCCGACGGCCGCTGGGAGGTCCACGTCGACCGAACCAACGACGCCGGCGACGTGGTGGAGCAGAAGATCCTGACCACCCGCGCGCTGGTCATGGCGGCCGGCTCGCTCAACACCAGCAAGCTCCTGGTCCGCGCCGCGGCGACCGACACCATCCCGGACCTTCCCGAGAAGCTCGGCCAGGGCTGGGGCACCAACGGCGACCGGATCTACATGTGGCGCCCCTTCGACGAGAACCTCACCGGTACGCAGGGCGGTCCCGTCGTCTACCAGAGCCAGGACTGGTCCGACCCGACCACGGCCAACACCGTCATCCAGGCGTCCCTGCCACCACTCCCCCTCGGCCTCGACCTGGGCGCCACGATGCTGGTCGGGTTCGGCGTCAGCGCGGACCGCGGCAGCTTCCGCTACAGCTCGCTGACCGACTCGGTGAGCCTCCGCTTCCCCTTCGGCGGCGACTCGGCGAGCTATCGCGCCATCCACGAGCGGGTCTCGAAGATCAGCGGCAGCCTCGGCGCCCTGATCGACACCAACAGCATCGTCAACAGCACCTGGCACCCGCTCGGCGGCGCCAACATGGGCACCGTCTGCGATCTCGACGGCCGAGTACAGGGCCAAGACGGCCTCTACGTCCTCGACGGCGCGCTCATCCCCGGCACCACGGGAGCGTGCAACCCGTCGATGACCATCGCCGCCGTCGCCGAGCGCGCGATGGACAACATCGTCGCCAAGGACGTCGGAACGGTCATCTGACGGGTGCCGCTTGGAGCCGTTTCGGGCCTACCAAGATCTTGCAATGCAAAATTCTGCAGATTTTGCCGAAAGGGGGTGACAACCCCTTAGGTGATGCGGCAACATTGTTCTTGCCCCGCTGGTGACCCGAGACGCCAGCGGGGCTCTTACGTTTTCCCGCCACACCTCATGCCAGCTTCTGGGCGACCTCGTTGAGGTTGGCGCGGAGCTTGGCGCGGTAGGCGTCGTGCTGCTCGGGCAGCCGTGCGTCGCAGAAGGCGGCCAGGTCGGTGCCGGTGACCTCGATGACGGAGGTTCCGTTGGCGGCTTCGGTCTCGAACAGATCGAGGATCTCGCGGAGGATGGCGACGATGTCCATGCCGTCGCCGGCGGTGAAGCGCCACATGTAGCTCTTCATCTCTCCATAGACGGTGCGGTAGTCCGCGGGAAGCTCGGCGGCACGGGCCTCCATCCGCTTCCAGTCCTTCTTGTCACCCACGAGGCGGCTGAGGAGGTTGTTCATGATGGTGCTCCCTTGGATCGGTTGGTGTGTTCCCCGGGCTCCCGTGTTTGGGGCCGTGCAAGAAGCGTGCAGCCCTGACGTAGCGTCAAGGTCAAGCACCGATCCGAAGAAAGTTTCCGGGACCCTGGGGCCTCAGGCCGCGAGGGTGTGTTCGAGGAGTACGTCGCGCAGCCCGAACTCGGCCCGGGACCAGGTTGGTGGGGGTTGTGCCCAGGCGTCGGGTGGCGGGCTGATGTAGGTGTGGCCCGTGGGTGTGATCGTGATGATGCTGCCGTCGGGTCCCGGTCTGGCTTGCCAGCCGAGGGCTTCCTTGGCTTGGTTGCACCTTTCACACAGTCCTTGGAGGTTCTCGGCGCTGGTTTCGCCGCCGTCTGCGTGGCGTTCGACGTGGTCGATGTTGCGGATCGGGGCATCGCAGCCGTTGGTACGACAGATCCCGCCGTCACGGGTGGCGATGAACTCCGCGAGCCCCTCGGGTGCCTTCCGGGCACGTGATTCCATCGCGACCAGCCGACCGGCAGGGTCGGTGAACAGGCGACGGACGAAGACCTCGGCGTCGTTGAGCGCGTCGCGGGCCCAGGTCGCTGGGACGGGGCCGTAGCCCTCGACCATGGCCGGCTGATCCGCGTCGCCGGTGAGGGAGTCGGCGGTCATCACGATCTTGACTTCGATCCGAGGCTTCGCATCGGTGGTGCTACGGCCGGTGATCCGGTCGACGAGGGTGTCGGCCATGACCTGGCCCCGGGTCCGCTCGTCACCGGCAGCCGCAGCGGTCTTGGCTGCTTGGTCGAGTGCGGCAAAGACGGCGACGCCGTCCTTGACCGGCAGCAGGGCACCGAGCCAGGTCATCGTGTCCGGTGCCGGCCGCAGGCTGACGCGGCGGTCTTTCTCGGCGTTCGCGGCCCGGGCGACGACGGATTCCTGGTCGAGGGTGATGGCGAGTTTCTTGGCGGCGTTCTCGAGTTGGCGTAGCCCCATCGAGACCGCACGAGCCGGTTCACCGCCCGGGCCTGTGGCGCAGAGTTCGTAGTCGATGACCTTGCGGTCATCGAGCGAGAGGCACGCGGTTTCGCGGGCGAGGATGGTGGCCTGCCATTGCGAGAACAGTCCGGCTCTCATCAGCGCGAAGGTGTGCGGCATCTCGTTGATCAGGATCTTCGCCAGTCCGAGCAGTTTGGCGCCCTTCTCGGGCGAGACCCGCCGCGCCAACGCGATCTGCGAAGCGACACCCTCGCCAAGCCTGCGGGCAGGAACCCCGGCCTCGGCCTGGCGGGCGCGGACGGCTTCGTCGAGACGTACTGCCGCTTCTGCTTGGACAGCCTCGGCAGTGCACTTGACCGCTTCGAGACCAGCGATCCAGTCGACCAGCTCAGCCTCGGACGCACCCGGAGGCGGCCCTGTGAGGAGGTGTTCGACGGTCTCGTACATGCGCCTTATTATATGCGATCGAGTACCCAGGCGCGACCTATTTGTGCTGTTCAGATGACAGTTACGCAGTCAGCGAACAAGCAACGGAGCTCCGCGCCACTCTCTCGCCGCCGCCCCGATATAGGCGAAATCTTTCTCGATCGGGTGCCGGGTCAAGGATGGCCGAAGGCCACCGCGAAGCGGCGCCCGAAGGGCGTCCTTGACGCGGCGCGCGATCGAGAAACACTCAAAGACCGGGTCGGCGGCGAACCCTGAAACGAAGAACAGCCGCTAAGCGAGCCTTCCCCAGCAAGAGAACCGTGTTGGTCTCGACACGCCTCCGCCGCCCTCGCTTCGCTCGGGTGCTCCCTCGCTCGGCACACCCGGACGAGCAAGCTCGCCGGGCGGCCTCGCTCGGTCGCATAGCGGCTCCGGCGGTTCGACCACCGGGTGATCAGCGAGGCTTACTGGAGCTTGAGATCCAGCCCGTAGACGATCCGGTCGGCGACCCCGACCGAGTCGGTGACGCACACGACCCGGTCCTCGGCGAGGAAGCGGCGTCGGTCGGAGAGGACCGGGGTGCCGTCGGGGATCTGCAGGTCGTAGGTCTCCTGCGGCGTCGGCATCCGCGACTCGATGTCCATCGCGACCGTGGTGACCTTGACGCCGACCGTGGCCAGCAGGTCCTTGATCGGCGGCTGCGGCCAGTCGGCGGACGGCGTGGCCAGCGGGGTGTCGATGACCAGCGGATACGGGATGTAGGCCGTGGTGCGGTATTCGGCGGTGTCGTCGCCGCTGATGTAGAAGGTGAAGGTGGTGCTGAGCAGCTCGCTGCGCGGGTCGAGGTCGAAGGCCGCCCCCAGCTTCTCGCCGGCGGGGATCACCTCGTAGGTGTGCTCGACCGAGAGACCGTCGTCCGGGCCGCGCGGGGGCTGGTTGTAAGCGGCGTCCGGCTTCGCCGGGTGACTGCGGTCGGTGATGAGCATGCTCATCAGGTCGTAGCGGGTCTTGGTGGCGTCGCGTACGAAGACACCACGGCCCTGCTCGCTGGTGATCAGGCCTTCGTTGCGCAGCACCGCCAGACCCCGCCGGATCGTGGCGCGGTCGTAGGGGAAGGTGTCCATCAGCTCGGGTTCCGTCGGTAGACGCTCGCCGGGCAGATAGGTGCCGTCGTCGATCTGGGCCCGCAGATAGTCGGCCACGTGGAGGTATTTCGGCAGGCCGCGCGGACGGGGGTTACTCATGGGAGAACACGTTACTGAGGCGTACAGATCCCGAATAGCCGCATAGCCCCACCCTTTCCGCCTTGACCCGTTGCAATGAGTGGACTTATGGTCAAACGTGTCTCGGGGCGTTGGGCGGCATGGCCCAGCTGTGACACCGGCGTCTCGAGGCACTCAACGACGAGAGCCATCGACATTCCTTGGGGGGAATTCGTGTTCGTAGACGACAGACTCAGCATGGGGTCCAGCGAGAGGCCGCCGGTCCTGTCCAAGGACCCGCTGGTCTACCGCACCGACCGAGGGAGCTTCTGGCACCTTCGCTCAGGCAAGAGGAGCAACGGGTACGTCATGACCGTGTGTGGCCGGCGGCTGGGGACGTGGCATGTGCTGCCGCCGCGCAGGCTCAGCAAGGTCGCGCCCAATCAGGTCTGCGTCGGGTGCCTGCGCAAGACGCCGATCGGCGAGGTGAAGCGCCCGAGCGGGTCAGGCAACCTCGAGCAGGCTGAGGTCGGTGAGCCACTCGACCGGCGCGACATCATCGGTGTAGACCGTCCCGCCCCGGGTGCCCGGCTCGAGCCGGGCGGCGGAGTCGGTGAGCGTGCCGGCGAGGTCGGCGGGCTGCGACTTCGCGGTGGCGACGAGGCTGGCGGCGGGATCCGCCTCCGGGTCGACGGTCGCGATCAGGTGGGTGTTGGTCGGGCCGGAGTCCGACCGCCACACGGCCTCGCCGAACGAGGTCCGCAGCGTTGCCGTGAGGACCTTCTCCAGCGCTGTCGAGCCCTCCGGGTGGGCTGAGTTCACGACGAGCACCCCGCCCGGGTTCAGGTGGTCCTTCGCCAGGGCGAAGAACTCCTTCGTGGTCAGGTAGAACGGGATGTAGGGCTGGTGGTAGGCGTCGACCATGATCGCGTCGTACTTCCGGGTCTGCTTCTGCAGCCACGGGCGGGCGTCGGCGGTGTGGAGGTGGAGGTTCGGCTGGTCCTTGAGGTCGAAGAGCTTCTGGCCGACCTCGGTGACGTCCTCGTCGATCTCGACGGCGTCCACCCGGGTCTCGGGGGCGAAGTGGCCGAACTGGCGCGCGGTCGTCCCGGCGGCCGAGCCCAGGATCGCCACCGACTTCGGCGCCTCTGCGCCGGCGTACGACAGCGAGAGCATCTCGTCCCAGTAGGCGCCGGTGAGGTACTCGCCCTCGGTGTAGACCGAGTGCACGGCGTGGCCCTCGTTGAGCTCGAGGTAGCGGCTGCCGTCGTCGTACTCGACCACGCGGGCGTACTGGTACTCCGTCTCCTTCTCCCAGATCACCTCGCCGCCGTTGCTGGTCAGCGTCTTGATCGACCCGGTCGGCAGCGCGATCAGAGCGAGGATCACCGCCGGTACGACTGCCGCCGGCAGCCGGCGCTTGACCAGGTGCGGGATCGCGCAGATCGCCATGAGGAGAGCGAAGATCAGGAACGTACGCCGCGTCCCGACGACCGGGATGAGGAACAGCGAGGCGGCGAAGGTGCCGACCAGGGAGCCGACCGTCGAGATCGCGTAGAGGCGCCCGGCCGCGTGGCCGGCGTCCTCGACGGCTTCGACGGTCAGCCGGACGGCGTAGGGACTGACGATGCCGAGCAGGAACAGCGGGATCGCGAGCAGCACGCCGACCCCGACCAGCGAGCCGGCGAAGGTGGCGATGCTGAGCTGGTCGACGGCCCTGACCGCGAGCGGGAGGAACGGGTCGGCGATGAACGGCACCGCGGCCAGGAGGGCGGCGGCGGCGAGCACGATCTTGGCCAGGCCGGAGGGGTGGGGGTTCCGGTCGGCGATCCTGCCGCCGACGGCGTAGCCGATCGCCAGTGCCACCAGCACCGTCGCGATCGTGTTGGCCCACACGATGGTCGAGTCGCCGAACCACGGAGCGAGCAGCCGAGCCGCGGCCATCTCTGACCCCAAGGTGCCGGCACCGACGGTGAAGACGAGAAGCTCAAGCGCACGCGCACGCAGTTTCATGGGGTGAACCTATCCGGCTGCTCCAACGTCGGCACGCGAGGCCGGTTCTGGCCGACGTCCGGCCTTGATCCGGTCGAGCACCGCAGGCTGTCCGAGGAGTACGCCACCGAGGACCAACGCCATCCCGAGCCCGCTGGTCGGAGTGAGATGTTCGCCCGCGAAAGCGAGGCCGATGAGGATCCCGGCGACCGGGTTGAGCAGGCCGACCAGCGACACCGCGGCGGCGGGAAGGCGCCGCGCGCCACGGAACCAGACCGCGTAGGCGACGACGGTGCCGGCGATGCCGATGTAGATGTAGCCCCCGATCGCCGGCAGGTCGAGAGTGGGCGGCGGGCCTTCGACGAGGAGAGCCACCGGGGCGAGGATGAGGCCGCCCAGGACGAGCTGCCAGGCGGTGAAGGTGAGCAGTCCGACCGGCGGCCGCCAGACCTTGACGAGGATGAAGCCGGTGGAGAAGACGGCGACCGAGGCGAAGGCGGCCAGGACCCCGATCAGGTCGAGGCTTGCGCCGCCACGGAGCACCAGCAGGGCGACACCGATGGCGCCGACGACGCCGGCCGCGAGCGATCCGGCCCGTGGCCGCTCGCCGGCGAAGGCCCAGGCCAGCAGCATCACCACGATCGGCGAGACCGCGGTCAGGGTGGCGGCGAGGCCGCCGGGGAGCCGGTAGGCGGCGACGAAGACGAGGGCGAAGAACGCCCCGAAGTTGAGCAGTCCGAGCGCCGCTGTGCGCCACCACCAGGAGCCATGGAGCAGACCCGGCCGGAGTGCCAGGAGCAGCAGGCCGAAGGGCAGTGCCCGGACCACTGCGCCGAACAGCGGCCGGTCCGGCGGCAGGAACGTGGCGGTGACGAAGTAGCCCGACCCCCATGCCATCGGGGCGATCGCGGTCAGCGCGAGGGTCACGAATCTACTTTCCATGGAAGGTATAATACCTTCCGCGTGAGATATATTCCGTCGTCATGACAGACCACGTCTCCACCGTGATGAAGCAGTGGGAGCGGGAGCGTCCCGACCTCGACATCACCCCGCAGGCCGTCATCGCCCGGCTGCACCGTCTCGCGCTGCGTCTCACCGACGAACTGGTCAGCGTCTATGCCGAGCACGGGCTGGGCGAGGGCGAGTTCGACGTCCTGGCGACGCTGCGGCGGCAAGGCGCTCCGTACGCCCTGACTCCGAAGGAGCTCGGCGAGCAGACGATGGTCTCCTCCGGGGCGGTCACCAAGCGGGTCGACCGCTGCTTGGCTCAGGGCTGGGTCAGCCGGGACCGCCGGGATGAGGACGGTCGCGGGCGCCGGGTCGCGCTGACCGAGCGTGGGCGCGAGCTGATCGACGCGGCTTTCACCGACCACATCGCCAACGAGCACCGCCTGCTCGCCGTCTTCACCGCGGCCGAGCGGCGGTCGCTTGCCCGGCTGCTCGAGAAGTGGACCGAGCAGACCGGGGCTTGAGGTTGCCCCAAGGGGAAGCACCAATCTGCTTCCACCGGTGACCTTCACCGGGGAGGATGGTGACCATGAGCGGGCTCGAGGGGCTTGTGAACATCGGCGACTTCGCCCGGGAGACCGGGCTGACGCCGAAGGCACTGAGGTTGTACGACGACCTCGGTCTGCTGCTTCCTGCCGAGGTGGACCCGGTCTCCGGCTATCGCCGCTACGGGCCCGACCAGGTGGAACGCGCACGCCTGGTGGCTGCACTGCGTCTGGTCGGGATGCCGCTGGCCCGGATCCGGGAGGTCGTCGACATGCCCGCCGCGCTCGCGGCGGTCGAGGTCGAGACCTACTGGCGCCAGGTCGAGGCTGACACGGCCACCCGCCGCAAGATGGTCTCCGTCCTCGTCCACCGATTGAGGAGCGAGGCACGTCAGATGACTACTTCAACCGAGACCCTGAACGTCGAGTTCGGCTTCAGCCACGAGACAGGTGGCCGATCCAGCCAGCAGGACGCCGTCCTGGTCACCCCGGAGCTGATCGCCGTCGCCGACGGATTTGGTGAGCGCGACGATCTTGCCGGGGCGGCCCTGACGGCGTACGCCGCCGGCGGGCTGCGGTCGGCCATCCAGGAGGTGTTCGCGGAGGTGCCGAAGTCGGGCACGACCCTGACCGCGGTCGATCTGCACGGCTCGACCGCGCGGATCACCCACATCGGCGACGCCAGGGTCTTCCTGGTGCGGGACGGAGACGTACGCCAGGTCACCCACGACCACACCGTCGTCGCCGCCATGGTCGAGGCCGGCCAGCTTACGGCCGACGAGGCTCGCTCCCATGAGCACCGGGCGCTGCTCAACCGCGCCCTGGTCCCCGGGGTCGTCGCCGACGAGATGTCGCTCGAGCTGCTGCCCGGTGACCGGCTGGTGCTGACCACCGACGGTGTCCACTCCTACGCGGACGACCTGAATCCGCTGATCGCCGCCGAGGCCGGCCCGCAGTCGGTCGCCGACGCGGTGGCCGCCGCTGTCGTCGCCGCCGGAGAACCAGACAACCACACCATCGTGGTTGCCGACCTGGCCTGACTTCTCAGGCTTTTCCTGCACTTCTCTGGCAATGCAACGCCTGAGAAGTGCAGGAATACCCGGTTAACCGGGTATCCCAACCGCCGGCTCAGAACCAGCGGGACCACCAGCGCTGCCGCGCTGTCGGCGCCTCGTGAAGCTCGGCGGCAGCGGCGGCGAACGAGTCGCGCAGGGAAGGGTAGACGAGCTCGATCTCGGGGTGCTCGACGAGCGTCTGGGCGATCCGGCGGGTGAGGCGCTTGCCGACGGTGGCGATGTGGCGTACGACGGCGTCGACCTCGTCGTCGGTGAGCTGTTGCGGGTGGAAGGGCTTCTGCGGCTTCTCCCGCAGCAGGTCCCGCATGAGCTCGAGGGAGTCGATGTCGTACCGCAGCGCCAGAGCGTGCAGCTCGTCGTCGGCGATCTTCCGGAGCCGCTCGTGGTCGGCGGGAGGCATCAGGGTGTAGGCCGTCGGCCCGAGAGGGCAGGACTGGAGGTGGACGTCGAGGCGCTCCTGGAGCTGCGGCCCGAGCGGGAGGACGTTGAGCGCGCGCTTGATCTCGAGCGCGTGCAGCGAGTAGGAGAGGTTGACCTGCCTCAAGGAAAGGTCGCCGAGCTCGGCGGTGTCGATGGCAGCGGTGTCGAGCAGGTCGGTGAGCAGGCTGCCGCCGACGAAGAGCTCGGGAAGGTAGGGCCGGAGGACGAGCCGGGCGCGCACCGCCTCGGAGTCGAGAGCGTTGTAGAGGTGCTGGTGACCCAGCCAACCGCCGTACGCATCAGGCGCCGCCACGAACGGCTCGACATGCCCGAGCCGCTTGACCCGCTGGTTGTAGTCGGACTCCAGGAAGGCGAGGGGATCGCGGACGTACAGGACGAACCGGGTCTGCGGCGGCAGCAGCTCGGCGATCCCGGGCAGCTCGGGGAGGAACGCCTCGGAGGAGAGCAGCAGCGTGTGGCATCCGCTGCCCTCGAACTCCTCGAGCGTCCTGGCGACCTCGTGGGGCGAGGCCACGAAGAGGTGGCCCGAGCGCTCCATGAGCGACCCGGCGTTGCCGGCGCTGATGCCGTTCTTGTCGACCGTGTGCTGAGGGTAGAAGATGCCGGCCTTCGCAAGCTTCTCCGTGTTGGCGTGGAAGAACGCCTGGACCGCGGAGGTGCCCGTCTTGGGGAGGCCGGCATGGACGACGATGGACTTCACAGGGACCGATCAGGTAGGCGTCAGAGTGCCCTCCGCGATCGACTGGCCGGTGTCCGAGGACAGGTGAGGTCGGGGATGGTGCCGAGGGCGACCTACACCGTATCGACTCACGTCATCGAGGCAAGCCCGCAACTCAGCCGAGGTATCCCAGACTGCGGATCCGTCCGATCTCGTCACGGAGCTCGTCGTGGGCGGCGTTGTCCGCAGCCCGCCCGCCGGCGACGTAGTGGCTCTCCTGCGCCGTGGTGCCGTCGTAGACAACCGTGAACCGGTGTCCGACACCTGCGTTGATGAGCCCGCCGAGGAGCGCCACCGGGTCGGAGCGGTCCTCCAGCGAAAGCACTCGCGTGGTCTCGGGAACGCGCGGCGCTGCCGCGCCAGGAGCACCCACGGTGACTACTTGGTCCACGACGTACGCACCCCCGGCTGCCGCCGCGATCGCGGCCGCCGCGGTGCCCCCGGCCGCGGCGCCGACGAGCATCACGTGGGAGCCGGCCTCGACCGCCTCCTCGATGGTCCGCGACGCGGTGGCGATGTAGTCGGAGAGGTCACCGGAGACGAGCCGCAGGCGCCGACTGCCGGCGTACGGGCCCGGCAGATAGGCGATGTAGCGGCCGGGCGCCGTCTTCTGGACCGCGACACCGGTCTCGGTCGCCTCGAGAGTGCGGATGAGCTCCTCGATGGTGGCCGGGGTGGCGGCCGTGACGTCGCCGGCCGCGGTGTCCTCCTCGGTGGAGGCCAAGGCCCCGCCGATGTCGCGCAGTGCGTGCCCGGCGTCGGTCGCGAAGGCGTCGATCCCGGCGGCGCGCAGCGCGCCCGCGGTGGCTGCCCCGGCGTCGTCCCCACGCGGGAAGCCGGCGGTGAGCAGCGAGCGCAGCTCGAGCGACTCGAGCAGCCCGCCGCCGGTGGCGATGTGGTCCATCAGCTCGGGATGACCCTGGGCGAGCTCGCCAAGATAGGCGGTGACGCCCTCACGGTCGAGCGCGTCGGTCTCGATCAGGCCGGCGGACAGCAGTGACCCGCCGAGCTCGACCTCGGGGGCGAGGTAGTCGAGCGCGTTGGCCGCGATGGCGCCCAGCGTGCTGCGGGCAGCGGCCTGGAGCTCGTCGATCCAGCGGTAGGTCTGCACGGTCGCCCGCACCGAGAGCGCATCGGCCTCGAGCGCCTGGCTGAGCCCGAGGACGCCACCCTTCTCGGAGGTCGCGGCCCGGATCTCCTCCTCGGCCGGCTCCCAGGTCTTCGCGGAGAGCTCGGCGGAGGAGGTGACGTCGTCGTCAGCCAGGATCTCGGCACCGAGCTCGGCCCACTCGCGCAGCTGCGCGCCGGCATCGCCGATGGAGCCGGCCAAGCCGAGGATCTGCTCGTACTTGTCCTCCGGGCCCGCGGGCGGCGCCACCGAGTCGGGGGCGCCACTCGGGAGCGGTCCCAGGCGGTTGATCGGATCGTTGGACGAAGAGCTCATCGAGCCACCTCCGCGAGAACAGGGGCAAGGTCTGCGGCGAGCTCGGACGGCTCCACGCTGGTGATCAGCAGTGTCAGCTCTCCATCGAGCGACACCGTACGCATCGAACGCCAGCCGTCGTTGACCAGCGTCCAGGAGACCGTGCCGATCAGCGGGTTCTCCGGATCGGCGGTGGTCGCGACGATGGCACGCAGCCGGCCGTGGGCCTCGGTGGACAGCGCCTCGAGGGCCCTCGAGACGACCACGTCGCCCTCCGTCAGCACCGGCACCAGATCGCCGCGTCCGGTACGCAGCGCCTCGAAGACGGCGTCAGCGGTCGCGAACGGGACCTCGAGCTGCTCGGGCACTGCCGAGGCCAGCCGGGCGGTGTCACCCGGCAGCGTCGCGGTGCGGCCGAGCTCGGTCGACCAGGCCGCCGAGGGATACCAGGAGAGCTCGAAGACAAGCCCGTCCACGGTAGCCAGCGAGGCGGCTGCCTCACCCTTCTGCCGGTGCCAGGCGCGGCCACGGAGGCCGTCGACGACGACGTCGAGGTCGATGACCACCTCCGGGGTCGCCAGCAGTCCCAGCGCGCCGGCGATCCCGGCGTCGAGGGTCCCGTCGGCGTCGAGGAGGTCGCGGCGCTGCAGCGAGGTGCTGCCCTCGCCGAAGCCGGCGACGGCGCGGGCCAGGGCCTCGGCCTCGGCTGCCGAGCGGGTCTGCCCCAAGCGGGCGTCGAGCCCGTCATCACGGTGCGTCGCGACCTCGAACGGGAGCGGCGCCCCGATGGTCTCGCAGGCATGGGTCAGCTCGGGCAGGGTCAGGCCGACGCGGCGGGGGACACCCGCCCACGGCTCTGTCGGCGCCGCCGGAGCGGGGCCCAGGTCGATCGTGGTCATCGGAAGGTGACCTCCAGCCAGTCCTTGTGGCCCGGCTCAGGGGCCTCGAATCCGTCGAGCTTGTCCTCGGCGATCAGCGCCTCGGCGCGTGCCTCGGCCTCGGCGATCTGCTCCTTGAACAGGTCGACCTGATTGAGGTGCTTGGCCAGGGCGTCGGCCGCCCGGTCATGCTTCTCGGCCGAGCTCCGCAGCGCGGTGGCACGCTCCTTCATCCGCCCACGGAGGGACTCGGCAGCCCGACCGTGCCATGGCACGGCCTCGGACTGCACCACCAGCTTGTCGGCACTCGCGCGGATGTCGCCAGCCTGCTCTCGCAGACGGCTCACCCGACGACGGATCACGTCGCTGTCGCCGTACATATCCCTCCTCGGACAGGTCTCTGTGATGGTCCTACCCCGCAGGAACGGTTTCTAAACGTAAAATCGTGAACTTTCTCAAATTCGCTCGCGACGCCCTATCGCAGGACGGTGGAGAGGCGGTCGAGGCCCTGCTCGATCTCGGCGGCGGAGCCGGCGAAGGAGAGACGTACGAAGCGGTGTCCGTCGACCGGGTCGAAATCGACCCCGGGCGCCATCGCGACGCCCGTGCGGTCGAGGATCTGGTGGCACCAGGCCATGGTGTCGTCGGTCCAGCGGCTGACGTCGGCATAGACGTAGAACGCGCCGTCGGCCGGCGCCATCTCGGTGACCCCGAGGGAGCGGAGGCCGTCGAGGAGCACCCCGCGGTTGGTCGCGTAGCGGGTCACGTGACCGTCGAGCTCGGCGTACGCGTCCGGGGTGAATGCCGCCACCGCGGCATGCTGGGCGAGGGTCGGCGGGCAGATGGTGAAGTTGCCGACCAGGACGTCGATCGCGCGTCGCAGGTGGGCGGGTGCGAGCAGCCAGCCGATGCGCCAGCCGGTCATCGAGAAGTACTTCGAGAACGAGCCGAACACGACGGCGTCGCGCGAGGTCTCCCAGGCGCTGCGGCCACGGCTGCCGTCCCCGCCGTAGGTCAGCCCGTGGTAGATCTCGTCCGAGATCAGCTGGATCCCGGCCTCCTCGCAGTAGCGAGCCAGCGCGGCCAGCTCCTCGGGCAGCAGCATCGTGCCGGTCGGGTTGGCCGGACTGGCCACCACGAGCCCCTTCAGCCCGACGCGCTCGTGCAACTCCCGCACCTGCTCCACGGTCGGCTGGAAGCGCTCGGCGGCACCGGTCGGGATCTCCACGACCTCGCACCCGAGCGCCGCGAGTACGTTGCGGTAGCAGGGATAGGACGGCCGGGCCATCGCCACCCGGTCCCCGGTGTCGAACGCTGCCAGGAACGTCGCCAGGAAGCCGCCGCTGGCACCCGTGGTCACGACCACGTCCTCGGGGGAGACGTCGATCCCGTGCCACGCCCGGTGGTGCCCCGCGATCGCCTGGCGCAGCTCCAGGATCCCGGTCGCCGGCGTATAGCCCAGCGGGTCACCGCTCTGCAGCAGCCGCACCGCCTCGGCGCTGACCGCCTGCGGCGCCCCCGTAGACGGCTGCCCCGAGGTGAGCGAGATGAGATCGGCGTACGTCCGCTGCCGCTGCGCCGCCCGCTCGAGCATGTCCATCACGTGAAAAGGAGGCACGTTCGCGCGTTGCGCGACAGTCAGGCGGTCCATGGGAGCAAACACTAAGATGCAGGTCCATAGGTCGGAGGGGGGCCCGGCGTACATGAGTTTCGACGTCCATCAGTTCGACCTGTTCGTGCTGATCGGCTCCCTGGTCACGCTCCTGGCGATCCTCGCCGTGCGGATGTCGACGAAGGCCGGGCTCCCGTCGCTGCTGATCTACCTGCTGATGGGGGTCCTGCTCGGTGAGTCGGTGCTCGGGATCCGGTTCGACGACGCCGCGCTCGCGCATGCGGTCGGCTTCGGGGCACTGGCGCTGATCCTGGCCGAGGGTGGTCTGACGACGTCGTGGAAGGACGTACGTCCCGCCTTCGGTCTCGGGCTGATGCTGGCCACGGTCGGGGTCGTCGTCTCGATCGGGATCGTCGCGGTGGGTGCGCACTACCTGCTGGGCCTTCCGTGGCAACTGGCGTTCCTGCTGGGGGCGGTGACCTCACCGACCGACGCCGCGGCGGTGTTCTCGGTGCTGCGGGTGGTGCCGCTGCCCAAGAGGCTGACCGGTGTCCTCGAGGCGGAGTCGGGGCTCAACGACGCCCCGACCGTGGTGATCGTGACGCTGATCGCCAGCGGGGCGATCGCTGAGCACCATCCGGTCGTCGTGGCCGGGATCGTGGTCGGCGAGCTGCTGCTGGGCATCGTGGTCGGCCTGCTCGTCGGGTTCGGTGGGGCATGGCTGATGCGGCGGGCCGCGCTGCCCTCCGCCGGCCTCTATCCACTGGCGGTGATGACACTGGCCTTCCTGGCGTACGGCGGAGCGGCGTGGCTGCACGGGTCCGGCTTCGCGGCGATCTACGTGGCCGCGCTCGTGCTCGGTAACTCCGAGCTGCCCCACCGCGGTGCCACCAGGTCCTTCGCCGAGGGCGTCGCCTGGCTGGCCCAGATCGGGCTCTTCGTGATGCTCGGGCTGCTGTTGTCCCCCGGGCGTATCGACCTCCAGACGATCGGTTTCGCGCTCGCCGCCGGGCTGATCCTGACCTTTGTCGCCCGGCCCGCCTCCGTGCTGGTCAGCACCGTGGTCTCCCGGATGACGTGGCGCGAGACCGCGTTCGTCTCCTGGGCCGGATTGCGCGGCGCAGTGCCGGTCGTGCTCACCACCATCCCCCTG
Source organism: Nocardioides sp. NPDC004968 (assembly GCF_040608935.1). NCBI lineage: Bacteria > Bacillati > Actinomycetota > Actinomycetes > Propionibacteriales > Nocardioidaceae > Nocardioides > Nocardioides sp. NPDC004968. Next base: position 52,286 of record NZ_JBEXJF010000024.1, on the reverse strand, counting down.
GCCGCGGGCGTCGACGGCGCCGAGGAGCTCTTCGACCTGGTCTTCGTGATGGTCGTCGTCTACACGCTGCTGACCGGCCCGACGCTGCCGTGGGTCGCCCGGGTGCTCGACGTCGCTCGCCCCAACGACCCGCGCTCGCTCGACCTCGACGTCGCGCCGCTGGAGCAGATCGCGGCCGATCTGATCCAGCTCCGGATCCCGCCCGAGTCGCGCCTGCACGGCGTCGAGGTCAGCGAGCTCCGGTTGCCCATGGGGTCGTCGGTGTCGCTGCTGATCCGCGACGGGCGGACCATGGTTCCGGACGACACCACGGTCCTCCGCGCCCGCGACGTCGTCCTGGTCGTCGTACCCCGTCACCAGCGTGAGCTCGCGGAACGGCGTCTCGAGATGGTCAGCCGGAAGGGACGGCTTGCCGGTTGGCTGCGCTGAGGGGTGGGTCGGAATACCCGGTTAACCGGTGAAACCTGCACTTCTCAGGTGTTGCAATGCCAGAGAAGTGCAGGAATACCCGGTTAACCGGGTATTCCAACCTCGCAGATCCGTGCGAACGCGCCTACTCGACCGGAGGGCTGCAGATCGTGGCGTCCGCCTTGGCGGTGACGGTCTTGTCGCCGCCGGTGACCTCGGGGAAGTTCTCGCCGGTGACGACCACGATGCCCGGGATGTCGGACTTGGTCTCCATGATCTTCGCGTCACCGAGCCAGCTCGCGACGAGCGCGGCTGAGGGCGCGTTCTTGTCGGGCGTCCACACCTCGACGGTCTTCAGCTTCGTGCCGCTGGGGGCGTTGCCGGTGGACCCCTTGACGAAGCCCGCGTCGACGAGGTCCGTCATCGCCCGGGTGGCGAGCCCGGCGCGCGTGCTCGCGTTGAGCACGGTCACGACCACCTGCGACGGGTAGACCTCGGAGCCCTTCTTGACCGGCGCGTCCACACACGGACCGACATCGACCTTCTGCGGGAAGGGTGCGGTCATCGCGTTCCATCCCCAGGCACCGGCCAGAGCGACCGCGGCCGCGAGCACGGCGAGGATGATGAACGTACGAAGTCCCGTGAGGGCCGAATCGAGCATGACGCCGAGCCTAACCGCTCGGTACGCCCTAACCGAGGCTGTGCACGCGGGCGTGCAACACGTTGCGCTGTTGGAGCGCCGCGCGGAGCGCCCGGTGGAGCCCGTCCTCGAGATAGAGCTCGCCGTTCCACTCCACGACATGGGCGAAGAGGTCGCCGAAGAACGTCGAGTCCTCGTTGAGCAGAGCCACCAGCTGGAGGGTGTCCTTCGTGGTCACCAGCTCGTCGAGGCGGACCGTCCGAGGAGGCAGCGCGGCCCACCCCTTGGTCGTCAGACCATGGTCAGGGTAGGGGCGAGAATCGCCGACACGCTTGAAGATCACCCTCGTGACTGTATCGCCCCCTGACCAAATCCCAACACATGCCTTCGTGCCCGATAGGAGATCGCCGGCTACGCGCCGCCCCAGCACGCGCCCGGCGGCGTTGTCGTCGGTCGACGGCCAACACCGGGCCGCCTCCCTCCTCCGCCTTGCCGGACACGCACTGGGACGGCGCTCGCTTCGGCGCCCTATCGGGCACGAAGTCATAGAGTCCTGGTCATGACGGATGCTGCTGCTCTCTCAGAAGCGGTCGGGCCCGGCTACCAATTCGAGGGTTCCGCCCTCGAGCTCGGGGGCCTGATGGCGGACGCTGAGACGTTGTTGGAGACGCCGATTCGCATTCCTTTGGGGATGTTGAACCGGCATGGGCTGGTCGCCGGCGCGACCGGCACGGGAAAGACGAAGACCCTGCAGCTGCTCGCCGAGCAGCTCTCCGCAGCCGGGGTCCCGGTGTTCGCAGCCGACATCAAGGGCGACCTCTCCGGTCTGTCCGCGCCGGGCGAGTCGAGCGAGAAGCTGACCGCACGGGCGGCCTCCGTCGGGCAGGCCTGGCAGGCGCGCGGGTTCCCGGTCGAGTTCTTCGCGCTCGGCGGTGAGGGCACCGGCATACCGGTCCGGGTCACGGTCGACGCCTTCGGTCCGACGCTCCTCTCCAAGGTCCTGGATCTCAACGAGACCCAGGAGTCCTCGCTCGGTCTCGTCTTCCACTACGCCGAGAAGGCCGGCCTGAAGCTGGTCGGCCTCGACGACCTGCGGGCGGTGCTGCAGTGGCTGGTCTCCGACGAGGGCAAGGCCGATCTCAAGGGCCTGGGCGGCCTCTCGTCCGCGACGACAGGGGTGATCCTGCGTACGCTCATCGCCTTCGCCGACCAGGGTGCGGACGAGTTCTTCGGTGAGCCGGCGTTCGCCGTCACGGATTTCGTACGCAACGACGGGGACGCCGGGATCATCTCGCTGCTCGAGCTTCCCAACCTGCAGGACCGGCCGGCGATCTTCTCGACCTTCCTGATGTGGCTGCTCGCCGAACTCTTCCGGGCGCTGCCCGAGGTCGGTGACGTCGACAAGCCCAAGCTGGTCTTCTTCTTCGACGAGGCGCACCTGCTCTTCAACGACGCCTCCGACGCGTTCCTCGACCAGATCACCAACACGGTCCGGCTGATCCGCTCCAAGGGTGTCGGCGTCTTCTTCGTCACCCAGAAGCCGACCGACGTCCCCGACGACGTGCTCGGCCAGCTCGGCTCGCGCATCCAGCACCAGCTGCGGGTCGCCACGCCCAACGACGCCAAGGCTCTCAAGGCCAGCGTCAACACCTACCCGACCTCCTCCTACGACGACCTCGGCGCGGTCATCCAGACGCTCGGGATCGGCGAGGCGATCGTGACCGTCATGAACGAGCGCGGCGCGCCGACGCCGGTCGCCTGGACGCGGCTGCGCGCCCCCGAGTCGCTGATGGGTCCGGCGGAGGCCACCGCGATGGAAGCCGCCGTGGCGGCATCGCCGCTGGCGGCGAAGTACACCGCGTCCGTCGAGGTCGAGTCCGCCGTCGACCAGCTCAAGGCGAAGACGGACGCCGCGGAGGCCGCACGCACGGCCGAGGCGGAGGAGAAGGCCGCCAAGAAGACCGCCCCGAAGAAGTCCTCCGGGTCGCGATCCCGGTCGCGTGACGACGACGACTCGATGATCGAGACGGTGGTGAAGTCGACTGCCTTCAAGCAGGCCGCGCGCACCGCTGCGAGGGAACTCGTCAGGGGAATCTTCAAGCGCCGCTGAGGCTCCTCGGTATCTGATTGGCTCGAGCATGGGCAGACTCCTTATCGTCTGCTCATGCCCGACCTTCTCCTCAGGAACGTACGCATCGTTCCGCTCTCACCTCAGGCGAACGCGCCTGCCGGGGTGGTTGACGTTCTCGTCGCCGACGGTGTCGTGACGGCGGTCGGAGAAGGCCTGTCCCGACCGGAGGGTGTCGAGGCGTACGACGCCGGTGGGCGCTGGCTCGTGCCGGGGCTGTGGGACGCCCACACCCACCTCGGCCAGTGGACGCTGCGGGCCAGCAGGCTGGACCTGCAGGGCACCCGTTCCCCCGCCGAGGCGCTGGCGCGGGTCGCCGCGGCCGCGCGCGAGATCGAGCCGGGCGAGGCGATCGTCGGGACGGGCCACTCGGCGGGCACCTGGGACCGCTGGGGGACTGTCTCCGAGCTCGACTCGGTCACCGGCGGCATCCCCGCGATCCTGGTCAACCACGACTTCCACCACGCCTGGCTGAACACCGCCGCGCTCGACGCGGTGGGGCTGCCGCGCCGTGAGGACATGGTGCAGGAGACCGAGTGGTACCAGGCCTATCCGACGGTCGCGGAGCTCTTCGAGGCCAGCGGGAACACACCGGCGGCCTACCGCCGGATGCTGACCCGGACCGCCGGGCTCGGGGTGGTCGGGATGACCGACTTCGAGGTCGGTGTCCGGCTCGACGACTGGCGGTGGCGGTGGGCGTACGACTGCGATCTGCTCCGCATCCGGGTCGCGACGTACGCCGACCAGCTCGACGAGGCGATCGCCGAGGGGCGGCGTACGGGCGACCCGCTGCTCCCGGGCGACGATCGGCTGACGATGGGACCGCTGAAGATCATCAGCGACGGCTCGCTCGGCACGCGGACGGCGTGGTGCTGTGACCCGTACGCCGACGACCCGGACAGCTGCGGAGCGCCGAACCAGTCACTGGACGAGCTGCAGGGGCTCCTGGAGAGGGCACACGCGGCCGGCCTCGAGGTGGCCACGCACGCGATCGGTGACCGGGCGGTGGCGGAGGCGCTGGCGGCGTACGCGATGACGGGGGCGCGCGGCAGCATCGAGCACGCCCAGCTCGTACGTTGCGAGGATCTGCCGCTGATGGCTCGGCTCGGGATCACCGCATCCGTGCAGCCGGCGCACATCCTCGACGACCGCGAGATGACCGAGGACGTCTGGCCGGGGCGGGAGGACCGCTGCTTCGCGACCCGCTGGATGCTCGACGAGGGAGTGCGGGTTGCGCTCGGGTCGGATGCTCCGGTCGCGCCGCTCGACCCGTGGCTGGCCATCGCGGCCGCCGTCGGTCGCTCGCGGGACGGCAAGGAGCCGTGGCACCCGGAGCAGGCACTCACCGTCCAGGAGGCGTTGGCGGCGTCGGTCGACGGTCAGCCCACGGTCGCTCCCGGATCACGCGGCGACCTGGCTGTGCTCGACATCGACCCGCTCCGGGCCTCGGTCGGGGATCTCGCCGCGATCGCCCATGGCGGGGTCGTGCTGACCGCCGTCGGCGGCCGGATCGTCCACCGGGCGTAGCGAAGGCCCGGCCTTCACCGGCCGGGCCTTGCGCCATGGGATCGTGGATCCCCCCATTTAGCTGCTGGTCAGGCGGACCAGCGCACCGAGTCGTCGACGAAGTCGGCGAACACGTGAACACCGCGCAGGTCCTGGCGCTCGTCCATGAGCTTCGTCAGGGCACTGGCGTGACGGAACTTGAGGCTGTGCTGCTTCGCGGCACTGTTGGCCTCAGGCTGGGTGGCGGTGAGTGTTTCCATCGAGGTCCCCCCTACAACGGATAGATGGTGTGCATCGTGGTTTGTCCTGCGCATCAAGCATCCCGCCCGCAAGTCGCAAGCAGGTTGTTTGAACGTTACAAGCCGGTTTCGGTAAAAGAAATGGCTGTCGATGCCTGTTGCGGTATCTGCCGAGCGATAGGGCCGAATCTCGCTAGACAAAGGCGATGGAGCCTCAGTCAGCGGCGGATCTGAGCGTGTCGACGGCCTGGCGGGCCTGCTCGAGGAGCCGCAGCGCGGCGCTCGCGTCGGGAAGGTTCGGCTCCGGAGACCAGAGCTGGTCGGCCTCGCTGATCGGATCGGCGCCGTCGATGATCGGGTCGAGGTCGGTCACCAGCGCGCCCTTCGACGGGTCGCCGGCGAGCGAGGAGCGGATCACGTCGCCGTCGATCGGGGACGCCGAGGCGATCAGGGTGGCGTTGCCGAACCTCGCTCCCGCGAGCGCGGACCCCTGCACGATCATCGCGACATGCCCGAAGACCGTACGCAATGTCGCGAGCTCACGACGGGTGAAGAGCAGTTCGGGGCCGGCGACGGAGTTCAGCACGAGCCGACCCTCCTCGCTCAGCGCGCTGCGCGCCGCGGCCATGCACTCCAGCGAGGTGAATGCCGGCGGGATCCGGTTGCCGACGAAGACGTCGATGACGATGGCATCGTGTTCCGAACCCGGGTGCGCCTCGAGCCAGGAGCGTGCCTCGGCGGTCTCCATGGTGATCCCCGGGGGAAGCGGGAACCGTGACCTGGTCAGCTCCACCAGCGCGGGCTCGATCTCCACGACCGTCTGCCTGGTCGCCGGCCATCGGTGGGCGACCGCACGGGGGAGCGCGAGCAGCGCGCCGCCCAGGTGGGCGGCGCTGCGGGGCGCCTGGTCCCCGAGCGCAGCCAGCATCCACCGGATCGAGGCGAGCTTCGGCGGTTGCGCCGGGTCCTCCCCGAGGTGGGACTGCGCGACGCCGTCGATCTGAATCGCCCAGCCGTCCTCCTTGCGTACGAGATCGGCGGTGCTGCCGTCCGAGAAGACGATGCGCTCGAGGCTCCCTGATGGCCCGGAGGGTGTTGACATACCTCGATCCTGCCAGACACCATCGCGCCCGAGCCGGGACATTCCGGTAGCCTTCTGGCGTTGTTGGTCAGCGCCGAAATTACTCGGACATCGGGCGTGAGGGAGTTCTTGCGGTGGAGATATGGGAGGTCGCCGAAAATGACGACCGGATCGAGGGTCTCACCGCCGACGGAAAGCCGGATCCGGCCTACGCCGCCTCGCTCGGTCTGAAGGACGCGCCGCTGGGCCGCCGTGCGGCCGCGGCCGCCGTCGACATCGTCTGCTACCTGCTCCTGCAGGTCCCCTACCTGGTCTTCACGCTCCCGCTGCTGCTGAAGCTTGCCCAGGGCAAGTTCGGCTTCGCCCGGTTCCTGAGCCACCCCGACTTCATGCTGGCGGCGATCGCGGGCGGCGCCACCGTGTTGCTGAGCCTGATCTTCGTCATCGTCCAGATCGTCTTCCACGGCCGCCGCGGGGTCACGCTGGGCAAGTCCGTCGTCGGAATCCGCTCGATCAACGTCAAGACGCTCGAGCGGCCGGGCGTCGGCCGCGCCTTCCTCCGCGCGCTGGTGCTCTGGGGCTCCGGGATCATCCCGATCGCTCCGATCGCCTTCCTCGCCTCGCCGCTGTTCGACAAGGAACAGCGGAGCCGCGGCTGGCACGACAAGGTCGCCGAGATCTGGATGGTCGACGTACGTGAGGGCCTCGACCCCTACGACGAGAAGCGGATGCGCATCGCCCGGAAGACGGTCGCGGCCGCGCCCGTCGCGCAGCGGAAGTCGCTGCCCTCGCTCACCACCCCCAACGATCACGACGCCGGCAGCTACCGGCCCTCGGGGCGGGTCAGCGCCGGCGTACTCGGCGTCTCCCGTCCGAAGGCGAGGAACGACGAGCCCGGTGCTTCCGCGGGCGGCTCGCTCGCGACACCGCCGTCGGGACCGGTGGCACCGAAGCCGGTGACCCCGTCGATCCCGCCCTCGCGCGCGGTGACCCCCAACCAGGGCCAGACGGTTCCCCCGCCGCCTCCGACCCCGACGCCCACGCCTTACCCGACACCGACCCCGCATCCGGCCCCGACGCCGACGCCTACGCCCGCTCCCACGCCGGCCCCCACGCCGCTGCCCACGTCCGGTGGTCAGCAGCCTCCGGCGCAGCCGCGCGAGCGGGGCATCATGCTCAAGGTCGACTCCGGTGAGCGGATCCCGGTGGCCGGCTTGGTGCTGGTCGGCCGTGACCCCGCTATGACGGAGAACACGCTGGGGGCGCGTACGGTCTCGATCATCGACGTGTCGGTCTCGAAGACCCACCTCTCGCTGCGCCCCAGCGGTGACGGCGTCGAGGTCACCGACCGCGGCTCGACCAACGGCACCGTGGTGATCCACGAGGGTGCCACCCGACGGCTGAACGCGTGGGAGCCGGTGCTGGCACCGGTCGGCGCGATGATCCGCTTCGGTGACCGCTCGGCCCTGGTGCGTCGCGGGTGACCGCCGCTCCATCTGCCGCATCTGGCTGCAATGACTGGCACGTTGACGAGGGGAACGAAGGATGAAGGTCAAGCTCACTCTGCACCGGCCGGGTGTCGCGCCTGCGGATGTGATCGTCACAGCCGACTCCACGGCCACCGCTGGTGACGTCGCTCGGCACATCGCCGACGCGGACCCGGCGCGCTCCGTGATCGCTAATGAGCACGACATCTTGACCCTGGCTGTCGCCCCGCCGACCGCCGACCGGATGGAGCCGCTCGAGCCCGACGTACCCATCGGCGACGCGCCGATCGGCTCCGGGTTCGCGGCCGCGGTCGTCAACATGGGCCCGGACAACGAGACGACCGGCTCTCGGCGCAAGAGCGTCGGGGTGCTGCGGGCGATCGACGGTCCGGTGCGGGGACAGGCGTTCCCGCTGACCACCGGCCACGCCTCGATCGGCCGCGGTCCCGAGAACGAGATCGTGCTCGCCGACCCGATGGTCTCCAAGCGTCACGCCCGCATCGAGGTGGACCGCTCGGTCGAGCTCGTCGACCTCAACTCGGCCAACGGCGTCGTCGTCGACGGCACCCAGGTCTCCCGCGTACGTCTGGCGCCGGACACGCCCGTCGTGATCGGCAGCACCACGCTGGTCATGCAGCTCTCGGCCGACTTCCTCTCCGCCGTCGAGGACCCGGTCCTCGAGCGCGGTGGCGGCCTGCTCTTCAACCGCAGCCCGCGGGTCGATGTCCGCTACCCCGGCACCGAGCACCCGCCGCCGTGGATGCCCACGGAGATGCAGAAGAAGCTGTTCCCGTGGTTCGTGCTGATCGCGCCGATCATCATGGCGCTCTCGATCTACGCGATGACCGGCCGCGCCCGCGCGCTGCTGCTGGTCGTGATGACCCCGATGATGGCGGTCGGCAACTACATCAACCAGCACCGCCAGGCCGGCGCGAAGCAGGACCACGAGATCGAGCTCTTCGAGCGGCAGTTCGAGAAGCTGGAAGAGGTCTTCTACCGCAGCAAGCCCGAGGAGGAGCTCGCTCGCAACGAGGAGGTCCCGGCGGTCGCCGAGGTCTTCGAGCAGGCGATGCAGCTCGGTCCGCGGCTGTGGACCCGGCGCCCCGAGCACTGGAACTTCCTGGCCGTACGCCTCGGCACCACCCGCTCCCTGTCGCGCAACTCGATCGCGGAGCGTGACACCCAGAACGGCCTGCCCGAGTTCATCGAGCGGATCGACCGCCTCAAGGAGCGCTACAAGTACGTCGACGACGTACCGCTGCTGGAGTCGCTCCCCGCGGTGGGCTCTGTCGGTGTCGCCGGCCCGGCCGGCCCGGCCGCCGATGCGATGCGTGGGCTCGCGGTGCAGCTCTTCGGTCTGCACGCGCCCAACGAGGTCGTCACCGTCGCCTTCGCCGACCCGGACTGGGTCGAGGAGTTCGAGTGGCTCAAGTGGCTGCCGCACACCACCTCGGAGACCAACCGGTTCAAGGACATGCCGCTGGCCGACTCCGCACCGACGGCCAACGCCCTGCTCAGCGCACTTGAGGAATACATCATGCGCGCCGGCCGGACAGCGGAGCACCGCGGCCCGTTCGCCGAGAAGTGGAACCCGATGCAGTACGGCACCGACGTCGCCCGGGCCGGCGAGGAGACCAACGCCCGGGTGCAGGTCTCGATCGTCGTCTTCGTCACCAACGATGCTCCGGTCGACCGGGCCCGGCTGGTCCAGGTGCTCGAGCGCGGCGCCGATGTCGGCGTACACGCGGTCTTCATGTCCTCCACCGTCGAGGCGTTGCCGGCGGTGTGCCGCAGCTTCCTGGACGTGAGCGACGGCCTGGAGCGTGCCACCGTCGGGCTCGTCCGCAACGGCGACCTCTACGAGGGTGTCATTGTCGAGGGCGTCTCGAACGCCTACATGGAAATGTTCGCCAAGCGGCTCGCGCCGGTGGTGGACGCCAGCACCGTCGTCCACGACTCCTCCGACCTCCCCAACTCGGTCGGCTTCCTGTCGTTGGTCGGCAACGAGGTCGCCGAGGACCCGCACTCCGTGGTGGAGCGCTGGCGGCAGAACAACTCGGTCATCGACCGCTCCGACCGGCCGCGGCCGCGGCTGAAGAAGGCGGGCAACCTGCGCGCCATCATCGGTCAGGGAGCCTCCGACGCGATGACGCTGGATCTGCGTACGCAGGGCCCGCACGCCCTCGTCGGCGGCACCACCGGTGCCGGTAAGTCCGAGTTCCTGCAGGCGTGGGTGCTCGGCATCGCCTCGGCCCACTCGCCCGACCGGGTGACGTTCCTCTTCGTCGACTACAAGGGCGGCTCGGCCTTCGCCGACTGCATCGAGCTGCCGCACTGCGTCGGTCTGGTGACCGACCTGAGCCCGCACCTCGTACGCCGTGCACTGACCAGCCTCAAGGCCGAGCTGCACTACCGCGAGCACCTGTTCAACCGGAAGAAGGCCAAGGACCTCCTCGAGCTGGAGAAGCGACAGGACCCGGAGTGCCCGCCCGCGCTGGTGCTCGTCATCGACGAGTTCGCCGCATTGGCCGGTGAGGTGCCGGAGTTCGTCGACGGCGTCGTCGACATCGCCCAGCGAGGTCGTTCGCTCGGTATCCACCTGATCATGGCGACCCAGCGCCCGGCCGGCGTCATCAAGGACAACCTGCGGGCCAACACCAACCTCCGCGTCGCGCTGCGGATGGCCGACGAGACCGACTCCAAGGACGTCGTCGACGACCCGATCGCCGGGACCTTCCCGCCGTCCCTGCCGGGCCGCGGCATCGCGAAGACCGGACCGGGTCGCCTGACTCCGTTCCAGTCCGCGTACGCCGGTGGATGGACGCGCGATGACGAGGTCGTCACCGCTGACGTGAAGGTGGCCGAGCTGAAGTTCGGTTCGATCACGGAGTGGGAGCCGGAGCGTCCGCCGGAGAGCGACTCGCACGACGAGGACCTCGGCCCCAACGACCAGAAGCGGATCGTGGCCAACCTGATCAAGGCCTCCGCCACCGCTGGTCTGATGACCCCGCGGCGACCGTGGCTCGATGACCTGGCGTCCGTGGTCGACATGCGCGACCTGCCGCTGGAGGGTGACGGACAGATCCTCCTGGGCCTTGCCGACATCCCTGAGCGTCAGCAGCAGAACGCGATCTACTTCGCTCCCGACCGCGACGGCTCCCTGCTCATCTTCGGGTCCTCCGGTTCGGGCAAGTCGACCCTGTTGAAGACGATCGCGACCGCCGCCGGTGCGCGGCCGGAGCTCGGCCGAGTCCAGGTCTACGGCCTCGACTTCGCCTCCGGCGCGCTGGGTGCGATCGCGCGTCTCCCGCACGTCGGCTCGATCATCGACGGCGACGACGCCGAGCGTCTGCAGCGGCTGATGCGCACCCTCGAGCGGGAGATGGACCGCCGCTCCGAGCTGTTCTCCAAGGCCGCGGCCGCGAACCTCACCGAATACCGTGAGATCGCCGACCAGTCGATGCCGCGCATCCTGCTCCTCATCGACAACTACCCCGAGTTCAAGAAGGAGTGGGAGATCGCAGCCGGTCGCGCGCCGTTCTACCAGTCCTTCATGCGGGTCCTCGGTGAGGGCCGCCCGCTCGGCATCCACGCGGTGATCACCGCCGACCGGTCTGGGTCCGTCCCGACGGCCGTCTTCGCGAACATCCCGCGTCGTGTCGTCATGCGGCTCTCCGACCCGAGCCAGTACGTGCTGGTCGGAGCACCCAAGGACGTACTCAACGAGCAGTCGGTGCCCGGCCGCGCCGTCGTCGACAAGGCCGAGGTGCAGCTCGCCGTTCTGGGCGGTACGACCAACGTTGCCGAGCAGACCAAGGCGCTCGACGAGCTGGTCTCCCAGCTGCGGGCCCTGGGTGTTCCCGAGGTCGGCGAGATCGGCGCCCTGCCGACGAAGATCTCCAGCAGGGCCATGCCGGCGCAGGCCAACGGGCAGCCCGTCTTCGGTATCGCCGACGACACCCTGTCCGCGCGTGGCTTCGACCCGATCGGCTCGTTCATCATCACCGGCCCGCCGCAGTCCGGTAAGACGAACGCCCTCAAGGCGCTCATCGAGTCCGTCGAGCGCTTCGACCCCGAGGTGAAGCTGTTCCACCTCGGCAGCCGTCGCGCCATGCTCGGCGACTTCCGGCCGTGGGTACGCAGCGCCACCCGCCCCGACGACGAGAAGGCGCTCGTCACCGAGCTCGCCGAGATCGTCGCCGACGAGTCCTTCCCCGGCCGCATCATGATCGTCGCCGAGGACATGACCCACCTGGCCGACGGTCCCGCCGACCGCCCGATGCGTGCCCTGCTGCAGGCGATCAACAACTCCGACCACCTCTTCGTCGGCGACGCCGACGTCACTCGAGCCGGCGGCGGCTCGGGCGTCATGGGTGAGTGGAAGGCCGCCCGCCAGGGCCTCGTGCTCAAGCCGGACACCTACGACGGCGACACGCTGTTCAAGGTTCCGTTCGGCAAGCTGAAGCGCACCGACTTCCCGGTGGGCCGCGGAATCTTCGTCCAGGCCGGGCGCATGGTGACCATGCAGATGCCTCTGGCGAGCGACTCCGAGAACTCTGCATGAATCTGACAACGAGGTCGTTTTTACCCTTCACATCCTTGTGACGGGTGGCCTACGGTGGCCAGCGGCGTTCTCAGAGGCGTCACCTCATGAAAATCCCGGGAAAGGCAATGATCGATGAGTGACTTCGGCGCAACATACGACGAGATGACCGGCACTGCCGACAAGCTCGACCAGGGCAAGGACACGATCGAGTCGGCGCTGGACGAGTGCCAGGGCTACGTGGACGAGCTGGTTCAGGACGGGTTCAAGACGGAGAAGGCGTCCGGTAAGTTCCAGGACGGCTACACGGAGATGACCACGGGTCTGAAGGACGCCATTGCTGGTGTCGAGGACATGGCTCAGGCTCTGCGTGACATGGCGACCGCGATCCAGGACCTGGACTCGCAGCTCGCTGGCGGCTGAGCCGCAGCGTTGGTCGTGCGCTGCTGTGACCTCCTAACCGGGTCCAGCAGAATCTTTACTTTCGGAGATGTTTAGAACTCGACGTAGCGGGTAGGACTACCGCGACGAAGTCGATCGCCCGGATCTCGGACCACGCTCGGGATGAGGGTGTCGGCTCGTCGGGTTCACGCTTCACGACCTCGTGATGCGTGAGTGATGGTGACGAGCGGCGCCGCAATGGGGTGTCGTGTAATGGAAATCGCGGGAAAGGCGAAGATCGATGAGTGACTTCGGGGCAACATACGACGAGATGACCGGCACCGCCGACAAGCTCGACCAGGGCAAGGACACGATCGAGTCCGCGCTGGACGAGTGCCAGGGCTACGTCGACGAGCTGGTTCAGGACGGGTTCAAGACGGAGAAGGCCTCTGGCAAGTTCCAGGACGGCTACTCCGAGATGACCACCGGCCTCAAGGACGCTATCGCTGGCGTCGAGGACATGGCTCAGGCTCTGCGCGACATGGCTACGGCCATCCAGGACCTGGACTCCCAGCTCGCCGGCGGCTGATCGACAGCATTGCGCGGCGGTGCCAACCCTCTGGGTTGGCCCGCCGCGGTCGTCCGATGACGGTGGATAGCCCGGACATCGGCGACTGTCGGTACGTCAAGAGTTTGTCGGGGAACGGAAGGACGGTCGGATATGGCCGACGTCAGTATCAAGATCGCTGAGTTGGACACCGTAGCCACGAGTCTCAGCAAAATTGTCGAGGAGTTCGAGCAGGCGAGCAGCCGTGCCGACAAGCTTGAGGACGCCATCGGAGATCCGTTCGGCCGCAACGACCTTCGGGAGGCGGCCGAAGATTTCGAAGATCGATGGAACAACAAGCGTGACGAGCTGAAGGACGCACTCCAGGACGTCCAGGAGCATGTCAAGGGTGTCGTCGATGGGTTCCAGAACTGGGACAGCGAGACCGCCTTGGCGTTCGAGTCCAAGTGAGACGGCAGTAGCGTGGTGGCGGAAACGACTGGGCTGTAGCTCGGGAACAAGGAGATCAAGTCGATGTTTGGCGGGATGGAAGACTCTCCCAAGGGCAGGGAGATCAAGCATGTTGAAGGCACGCCCGGAGAAATCGTTTCGCGAGGCAAGCAGATCGAGAGCCTCGGTAAGAAGATGCATGACGCTGCCACAACTCTGCAGACTCTCAAGGACAACAGCCTCTCGGATGGACAGCAGCAGGGTAAGGCCATCCAGAAGCTTCAAGAGATCATCGGCGACTCTCACGAGAAACTGAGAGAGGCCGGCGACCTCTACGAGCCCGTCGGGCCGGTTCTCGTGCAGTACGGCGAATCGCTCGAGTCGTGCAAGCCGCGGATCGACGGGAGTGCCAACACCTGCAAGGAGTTGTGGTCGACCTACGAGAACCTCCCGGGCGACAAGGACGACAGCACCACAGAGGAGGAGGGTGGCCTCCTCGGAATCGGCGGCACCGACAAAGAGGAAGCCACTGAGAACAAGGCCAAGAAGGAAGCGTACGAAAACTGGCAGAGCGAAGCCGAGGTCTTCGACACCTGGTATGACGTGTGGGAGGACGCCTTCGACACGGCTACGAACGGCATCACCGACGGGACCTCTGGCGCAATTGAGGATAGTTGGTGGTCGGATGCGGCTGATATTCTGGGATGGGTCGCGTTCGCTGTTGGTATCATCGCGCTGGTTATCGGCGGTCCTATACTCGGCGCCCTCGCTCTTATCGTTGGGGCCCTTTACCTGGTCGCCGTTCTTGGGCAATTCTTTAATGATGAAGCCAATGGGTGGGATATATTCTTGGCAGCTGTCGCGATCGTTCCTATCGGAAAGCTGTCGACATTCGCAAAACTCGGCCATCTGAACAAGGCAGCTTCGAAGGCGGCGCTATTCGGGAATTTCGGTGCCTGCAAGGGCCTTACGAGTGCGCTCAGGAATCCGAAGTTGTATTACAGTGACGGGCTCATCGGAATCTTCAAGTCGAGTGGCGCGCGCACTGGATTCAGTAAACTGTTCCTGGGTAGCGAGGGCTTCGCGAGCGTGTATCAGGCTCACCGTGGATTCTGGGCCGATAATGCCGCCATGGCTGGGCTGTCATCGGTCAGAAATCTAGCTGCATTCGACTTCGCGCTGACGGCGTTCTCGGGAGTGACGGGTCACTACGCCAATTTTGAGAGGATCCCGGCGCTCAATCTTCCCTCACTCAACATTCCGAGTTGGCTCGGTTGACCGAGACTGAGGCTGATAAATGACACAGCACGAATGGGCTCTTGACCTGGTGGAAGACTTTGAGGTCCCCGGATGGTTGTTCATCCCGGGCGGCCTCGGCCCCGGCCAATCGGATGAATGGGTCTTAGCTGCGACGGAAGAAGTTGCCGGCAAAGAAGGTTGGGACGGGAGTCCGATTTCGAGAGCCGAGGCGGATGAGCTGCTTAGGTCTGCTCTTAGCGATCGCGACAACACCTCCTCGATTGCGACGTTTCAGGTGTGGCCGCCAATCGGACGAGTCACCGCGATGTGCCATATCGGTGTGTATCCATCCCTGGATATGCCGAAGTGGGAAGAGCCCGACGCCATCGTGCATCGCTTTGAGGCGCCGCACATCGGACCTGGGCTTCAGTGCACGACACAACGGGTGATTTCGAACGCGGCCGGTGCCGATATCGATTTGGCTGGCATCCACTTCGTCTTCGACGACGGTGAGGCCACTCTCATTGTGAGTTTGGCGGAAGTGTTTGAACCGCTCACGGTCTATGCTCTTCGGGGCGTTCTCCCATTGCTTCGCAATCTTCGTCTCGTCCGTCCGGGGAACGGTCAGACGTTCCAGTCGGTTATGGTCGAAGGGGTTCTCGAGGAGTCCCCGTGGCAGTTTGAGGAGAGCGTATGAGTGCATCCGATTTGCGTGCAGCGATGGGAATTTCTGCCGATCCCGAGTTTGACATCACTCTTCCTCCGGGTTGGTCTCGGAGAGCGGTCGATGATGAGACCTTTGAGATAATGGTCTCGGGGTTGAAGCAACGGCTCATGCAAGCGCACAAGATAGAGATGTACGCCGAAACCCGGCGACTGCTGAAGAAGTCATTCGATGACATGCGGGCGAATGGCGCGACGGCCTTTTTCGTCGCGACGGAGGAAGACAACCCATCTACCTTGTGGATGCCGGCTTCGATGATCGCATCAATTCGCCGGGCGGAGCCTGGGGCCAGCCTCGACGCCATGGCGCGAGAGCTAATTCGGGGACATGGGGCAACGCCCCTGTTGGGGGACGTCCGCACCCTGCGCTACGAGAAGGAGAAGCGGGTACAGGTGGGCAGCGAGTCCGTCCGCAATTGGTCGGTCACCTACCTGCTGCCGATTCCGGGAACGAACCGCCGTCGTGCATTGCAACTTGTGGCTGGATTTGGCGCGCCGCTCAACGTGCCGCAGGACGATCCCAAAGTTCTCGCCATCAAGCACCTTTTTGATACTTGTGTTTCGACGGTAAGGTGGCGTGCCGCCTCGGCGTCCGCGCCGAAGTAGGATGCGCTAGAGATTGATATTGGGATGTATCAGTAATGAGTGATGGTCTTGATGGCGTCGACCAAGTGCTCGGGTGGGTACGCGCGTCTGACTTTTCTCAGCCTGTCCAATGGGGCGTTATTGAGTCCGAGATTCTGAGCAAGCCGGCTCCGGATCTGGATCCACCGATGGGGCCGAGTCCGATCTTCGGTCTCCCGATTTACCTCTTGGGAGCGCTCCTATACGCCTTTCCCGCGCTCGGATTTATCGTGTTGATTTCTCGAGCGAATGGAGCTATCGGTGATTCGGACGCGTTGGCCTCTGCCGTGTTCATGGCGTATCTGATCGCACTGGCCGTTCCTTTCGTCACGTTCCAGATATGGCACGGTTTCGGTCGCCGACGCCGATTGATGGATTCGCTCGTTACCGCGGTATCGGGTGCGTCCGCTGCCGGCGCTTTCACCCTGCTTCAATGGGGCGGGGTGGACATTGGCGGCAGTTTGCTCGTTCTACTCGTTCTTGCGGCGGCCGTCGCAAACCTTGGTTTCCTCGTATTGTGGCTTTTCGGCTCACGACCCGGGAGTCCGACGACGCCCCGAAACGCTCGCCCCCAGAGCCGGGAGGATCTGAACTACAACAATGTCCGGGCGCAGGCCATTGAGATCCTGGTGAAGCGCGGCGTTGTGAACGAAAGAGACATCGACATCCCGGCGATGCTCAACATGCCGATCGGGTCCTGGCGACAACTAGACGCCTGAGGACAACTAGCCGGGCTGTGGTCGAGACTGCGCGGCCGAGCTCATGACGTACGTGGTCCTGCACGGATCCCCGAGGCGGGTGCGGTCCGTAGCTGTCGGTTCCCCTACATCGAGATGATGCCGAGGGAGGCCAAGATAAGGAAGATACCGCCGCCGCCGAAGATGATGAAGATCGCGCCGTAGTTGATGATGCGACCGCCAGTTGAGCCGCCGCTGACGATGTCGCTGGAGTCGGGGTCGGCGGGGTCGTACATGATCTCGATGATGTCGCCAACCTTCCCGTTGTGGAGATGCTCGACCTCACCGACGTGCTGAATTCCAGCGGCGTCCCGATACTCGTAGTGGGCGTGGACGTATGTCTCCGTCGTGCTCGACTCGATGAACGAGGACCGGTAGGCCTTTTCTTGGGCGTTGCGAATTGTCGCCTGGGCGCGTGGCCACGCGCCCACACGCCGCTGACGGCTTACGAGATACCAGGCCAGCCAAGCCGGGAGGATCAGCAGGGCAATGCCGACTAGCAGCGCGACGGTAGCGCCAGTGCTCATGAGATCTCCGTATCCCCGAGGTGGTTGGGGGCCACACTCTAGTGGACCGTCCGGCCAGCCTCCCGGCGGCGTCTGGCTATGTCGACGACAGGTCCCCCACGGGCGTCGTTAGGATCTAGGCGGCCGTCGTCTCGGAGGCTTCCGAGAGATCCTTGTATGAAGGTGACAACGAATCGCGATTTGCGCTTCACTACTTCAGGTCGCGTGCAATACCGTGACGTCCGGCGCCCCGACGGGGCGTCCTGCAATGAAATCGCGGGAAAGGCAATGATCGATGAGTGACTTCGGGGCAACATACGACGAGATGACCGGCACCGCCGACAAGCTCGACCAGGGCAAGGACACGATCGAGTCCGCGCTGGACGAGTGCCAGGGCTACGTCGACGAGCTCGTTCAGGACGGGTTCAAGACGGAGAAGGCGTCGGGCAAGTTCCAGGACGGCTACACGGAGATGACCACGGGTCTGAAGGACGCCATTGCTGGTGTCGAGGACATGGCTCAGGCTCTGCGTGACATGGCCACGGCGATCCAGGACCTGGACTCGCAGCTCGCCGGCGGCTGATCCATTCGCTTGGTTGGGCGGGGCGGCGCGTAGGTGATCGCCCCGCCCAAAGCGGTATTTCAGCACTATGACCGGGTATTGACGGAAGATCGAAGGGGAGCGCGCGGTGGCGGACGTCAAGATCAAGATCGAGACACTCTCGAGAATCGCGACGCAGTTGGACTCGATCGTGGGCGAGTTCGAGAATGCGACGAGCCAGTCCGAAGCGCTCGAGGCGGACATCGGCAATCCGTACGGCCGCGGCGACCTTCGCGACAAGGCGCAGGACTTCGAGGAGCGCTGGGATGACAAGCGCGACGACCTCAAGGAGAGCCTGAAGGAGCTCCAGGAGCACGTCAAAGGCGTAGTCGACGGTTTCGAGAACTGGGACAGCGAGACTGCCCTCCAGTTCCAGACCAAGTAGGACGTCCGCCGGACCGCGAACGCGGTGACCGTGCGACGGGCGATCAGGACACCTGACGGGCTCGACGAAGGAGCACATGAGCCATGGATTCATCCCCTAAGGGCAGAGAGATCAAGACTGTCGAGGGCAACCCCTCGGGCATCATCGAGCGCGGCGACGCCATCGAGCGTCTGGGCGAGATGATGAAGTCCTGTTATGAAGAGCTGAAGAAGATCTCCGAGCACGATCTCGCCAATGGCGAGATGGACGGCAAGGCCGTCGAGAAGCTTCAGGACAGGATCGGCGACTCCTACAAGACGCTCGAAGAGGCCAGCGCGCTCTATACGCCGGTAGGCCCGATAATCGCGAAATACGGCGAAGAGCTTCAGCAGTGGCAGCCGCTGATCAGGTCGCAGGTCGACACCTGCCAGGACCTGTGGGCCAAGTTCGACAGCATGGAAGGTGCGCCGACCCACCTTCCGGGCGCCGGTCCGAAGGAAGGCAGCCCGGAGGCGCAGCAGGAGGAAGACGCCGAGGAGGCGAAGGACCAGGCCCGCAAGGACTGGGAGAACGCCGCCGAGACCTGGGACGGCTACTACGACTCCTGGGAGGATGCGTACGACGCTGCTGTCAGCGGCATCGGTAACGAGATGTCCGGCAAGATCGAGGATGGTTTCTGGGAGGTCCTCGACGACATCATCGCGGTCCTCGAGATCGTCGCGATGGTGCTCTTCGTGGCGGCCCTGTTCATTGCCGGACCCCTTGCGGCCATCGCGATGGCGGTATCGGCGCTTGTACTCCTTGCTAGGACCATCCAGTTCTGTGCCGGAAAATGTTCGATCGTCGACCTTGGGCTGGCGGTTCTCGACGTCATACCGTTCGGCAAGTTCGGAAAGATGGCCGATGCGGTCGGTGCCCTGACAGACGCTGGCAAGTTCGCCAAGTTCTCGGCTGCATACAAGGCCGCTGGCGGCGTTGGTGACGCCGTCAAGCTCAAGGCCTTCCCGGACATCATGACCAGCCTCCACGCCGGCCTTGACGTCGGTGACTTCACGCGGATCAGCGAGTACGGCAAGATCTGGGGCGCCGCCGGTGACATTCAGGGTGCGTTGGCGAAGCAGGCCAACTCCTTCTACAGCACGGTGAACACGATCCAGGGCCTGCCCGACTCAGCCGTCGACATCTTCGCCTGATCGGCCGACCTTCCATGCATGATGAGTGCTGCTCGGAGCTTGTAATCAAAACGGAGGACGACCGTGGTCGGAACTTGGCGGGCTGAAGGAATCTACCCGCAACGCGAATGGACGTTGATCCCCAGTGACTTGGGGCAGGACGCCGACGCGTGGGTGTCGAGCGAGTGTGCCCGAGTCCGAGAGTGGTTCGGCGAGGACGCGAGCCAGCGGTCTGACGAGGACGTTCGCCGCATACTGGCCGACTCCCTCGCTACCATCGGCGAGCCTGGCAGGCTGGTCACGATGCTCCACTGGCCGCTGACGGTCCCGATTCCCAGCCGAGTCAGACTCGTGCTCGCCGAGGCCGGCGACCTCGACGTGAAAGCTTGGGAGAAGTCTGGCTTCGACGTCGACGAGTGCATCGGTGCTGCGGTTGGACCCGGTATCAAGTGCATCGCATCGCGGGATGAGAGCGTCGACGGACATGATCTCCATCTGTCTACCGCGGTCTACGCCTTCAGCGGCGAATCCGGTGGTGTGGGGTTGATCGTGGAGTCAGGCGTCCCCTTGGCGTTCCAGCTCACGATCGCTCAGATGCCGATCATCCTGTCGAGCCTTTCACTTCTCGATCCGGAGGGGCGTCCCTTCGAAGCTCGCCCGGTTCCGGGTCTCACACGAAACCAAGTTGACGAATGGGAGCAGGTTTCCAATGCCTAAGGCGGCAGCGATTGATCCGGGCAACTGGGCAACGGTGCACAGCAATTTCGATCGCTTCGACATCAACGAGCTGAACCGAATCGTTCTGGACTACGCGCAGATCGAACTGGAGTCAGCTGAGAGGAAGCGTCGCCGCTCGGGTGGGGCGAATCTTGCTGCCAAGTTGATGTACTGGGTCGCGCTGATCGGTCTGGCCGGACCGCTGTTCTCCGTGGCGATCTTTGCCAGTGGCGGAGGCACGAGGAAGCTCTCCGAAGACTTCTCGCCGGGTTTCGAGGTTCCGTGCGTCTACATCGGATGCGCGCTCGGATTCCTTGCCCTGCTCTATCACTTCGTGCCGTGGGCTCGCTCGACTCATCGACAGTGGGACCGATCCCTGTTCGGGTTCTCGGTCTTCGTGTCGGTCTCGACCGTCCTGCTTCTGGTCCTGATCCTCATGAGCGACCCAGATGCATATCCGCGGGTTCCCCTCGCGATGGCACCGCTGTTGTTGCTGGTGTTCGGGATCGCGGTGATCGTCGCGGAGTTTCGGCTCTACTCTCGCGAGAAGCCGCCGGCGGTCGACGTCAACGCGCTGACCTCGGACGAAATGGACGTGCTCCTCGCCTCGAGGCGTCAAGCGCTGACCACGCTCCGCTCGCGTTCAATCGTGTCCTACGATGAATTTGATGCACTGGACCGCAGTCCTCTGACTGCAAGTGCCGAAGGAAAGGCTTGAGGTGTCTGGAAACGGCGCAGGCTCGTTGAGGGAGATGCTGGGTGCAACCAAGGACCCGCAGTTCCACCTGAAGCTCCTCGACGGATGGGAGCGCCACGTTCCCGACGCTTCCGACCGGGACGCGATCGACGCCGAGATGAAGCAGCGTTGCATGGCTGCCAACCGGCCCGACCTGCACGCGCATCTTCGGATGCAGATGGACCAGGCGTTCTCGCTCATGAAGCAGCAGAACGTGATCGCCTATTTCGCGGCCACCGGGCAGCCGACCGGCGACGTCTACATTCCGGGTTCCATGTTCGCCACCATCCGTCGCGCGCCGAACGGCGAGAGCCTCGATGGTTACGTGACGCATGCGATCCAGACGTACGACGCCAAGCCGCTCTTCGGTGACAAGCGATTCATCCGGTTCGAACGGGAGTCGACGAAGGAGCTCGAAGGCGGCTCCATCGTCATGACCTCGATCGTGTACGTGACACCGATCCCTGGGTCGAATCACCGCCGTGGCCTGCAACTGACGGCTTCGATCGCGCGACCCGTGGACATGGCGGCGACCGACCCGGTGTTCGTCGGTTGGAAGACGGCGTTCGACGTATGTGTCTCGACGCTTCGCTGGGCGCCGCCGGCGGCCTAGTCGCGAAGCATCGATCGATCTCGGGTTGGAGTACTGATGGCCGCGCCGAAGGCGCTGATGGAATGGGCGCGCAAGACCGATGAAGCCCGTGAGGAATGGGCTCGACAGGCGGTATACGGCTGGGCGCGTACGGAGCGGTTCTCGCAGCCGTTCAGCTGGGGCGAGGCCGAGGCGGCGGTGTTGGAGCGGAGCTACCCACCGCTTCCGGGCCGGTTCCTGCTGAACGCCGTCGGCGCTGTGGCGATGGGGCTGCTCGCGCTCATCGTTGTTCCGCTTTTCGGTTCGGCGGTAGTGGGGTTGGTGCTGGTTGCACTGGCCGGCGGTCAGGAGACGGGCTCGGAGGGATTGTTGTGGCTGGCGCGGATCGCCTTCGCGGCTGCGATCCTCGTAGGCGGCACAGGGCTGTCCGTATGGTGGCAGACGCGGCGGCGCAGCGTGCTCGGCGTTGCGCTGGCCGCGGTCACCGCGATCGCGTCAGGGGCGACGTACGTGTTGCTGCTGGTCTTGGATCTGCCCACGATGCCGTGGCTGTCGATCCTGGTCCTTGGCGCTGGGACCCTGGGGTTGGTCGATCTGGTCCTGGAGTTGGTATCCAGACCTGAGGGTGGGGCAAAGAGCCGGAAGCCACCGCGGCGCGGGCCACGAAGCTCGGACAAGCGACAGCGGGCCGGCGTCGCACGGGACCGCCTCCTCGACGTTCTCATCCATCGTCGTCTCGTCGATGTCGACGAAGGCGACCGTATTCGACTTCGAGAGATGCCCCTGGGCTACTGGTCCGAGCTCGATGGGCTCGATGAGCGGGAGTGGCGTCGGGTGCTCGAGTATCGCCACGTGGGCTGGCGTGAGTTCGATGCGAGCGACAAGCAGGTTCGTTAGCGGATCAAGTGCCTGCGAGGGCTGAGAGCCGTGCTGGGGCGGTGCGGTGCCGCGGGGGCTGGGCGCGTACCGTATCCCCGCTCGGAATCTCGGGGGCTTCCGCTGTTGCGCCTCCCGACTCTTCTACTGACGACGGGATGTGTGCGTTGACTCGACGTGTGGCGGCGATGGCGGTGGCTTCGGCGGCTCTGCTCTCCGGATGTGGCCAGGTCGGTCCGCCTCCGAAGGACTTCGCGACCGAGGACGCGGTCCTGGCGATGCGGATCCACGAGGGCGGCGAGGACTCCAGCTACCTCGTGCTGGTCTCCGCGAAGGGGGAGACGCGTGCGATCGAACTCGGCCGGGTCGAAGGCGCCGCGATCTCATGGACGGAGGATGGGATCACCACGTCCGACCGGAGCCACGATTACGTGATCGATGAGAAGGGCCTGACCGCGAACGAGCGTACGAGCGGTGGGAACGAGATCGAGACGCAACATGAGTGGTATCGAGTGCCGGTCGGGGCGGGGACGTTGATCGGGTTCAGCCCCGAGGACGGGTCGAAGGATCCGTTCGTGACGTACATCGACGGAGACAGCGGCAAGGCGACGACGCGGGTGTCTCCGTACGGTCAGACATCGACCGCGGCGGTGTGCGGTGAGCGCGTGTTCTCATCGGGAAGGGGCACCGACACCAAGGCCTTCGAGGACGACAGCGGGTCCATCCCGGAGAGCCAGCTGAACCGCGCCGCGTTGACGTCGGCCTATCCACACGACGGTGCGGACATCCTGAGCACCTTGGAGCCCTCGACCTTCCCGGGCACGACGTCGCCCTGTGTCGACGGCATTGTGTACGAAGGGTGGGAGAACGACGCCGACCAGCACCTCGTGCGGGTCTGGAACACGGCCAAGGGAACGCCTGCGGCGCAGGTCGCCGTCGACCACGAGATCGTCTATCCGGAGGACGACTCGTCGCCCATCGGGGGACCGGCTCGGGTGACGGTCTCGGACGGACGGCTCTTCTGGGTCGTCGACAACACGATGTGGAGCGCGCCGTTGCCGACCACCGAGGCTGCGCCGATTCGTGCTCGCGAGGTCGGCTATCTGGAAGGTACCGCCGGGCTCAACGCTGAGGTGATGACGTACGCGTCGAATGCCGCCTACACGGTCACGAACGAGAGCGAACTGCACGAGCGCTTCACCAGGCGTCGGAGCGATCGAGTGTGGACCGAGCTCACCGAGCTGAGCCTGGTGCGCACCGACCTGGCCACGGGGAAGGCGTCGCTGGCTCTCGAGGTCGGCGTGAAGGACGTCGACTTCCCGACCAAGGACACCAGGGTCACGGCGATGGCGATCAACCCGGAGTGGCTGGCCGAGAACAGCGAATAGGCGAGGGCCAGGCGATGTCGTGCAGATCACCGTGCGACACGCCGAAGTAGAGAGCGACCACCAGGGGCTCGGGTTGCCAGGGTGACGCCGTACCTCTCGATCTCGGGAACATTCACTGTTGAAAGGGACCCTTTCCATGCGCACTCGCACCACCGTCCGGACCTGTCGATCGGCCGCCGTCGGCCTCAGCCTCGGCCTCGCGCTCGCGTTGACGGGATGCGGCTCCGAGGACACCAAGGCCGATGCCGACGCTGCGGTCGAGGTCGAGTCCAGCGCCCCGGCCTCCGAGTCAGCGTCCGCGGCTCCTGCCGGCGCCGAGGCCGAGGTGAAGATCGGGAAGACGCTCAAGGACCCCGACATGGGCGACACGATCGAGGTCATCTCCGCGGTTCGTGACTTCCAGTCGACGGAGGAGGCTGAGCTCATCGCCGAAGGCGGCGAGATCGTGCTGCTCCAGATCAAGGTCACTCCTGGGAAGGAGTACGGCGGCCTCATCCAGGACGGGAACTTCGAGATCTCCTGGGACAACGGGGCGGACTTCTGGTCGCCCGACACCGATGAGGTGGCCACGGAGCTGACCGCCGCGAAGCGTACGCCGTTCGAGGACGTGTCGCGGCGCGATGGCGGTGAGCACACCGGATGGATCGCCTTCGAGGTGGACGAGAAGGCTGACACGTACCTCGTCGAGTACGTCCGCGACGGCGCGAAGGTGATCGGCTCGGACAAGACGATCGCCGAGTTCAAGGAGCAGGTGGAGATCCCCGCCGGCTGAGGTCTCGACAAGCTGCTCGGTGGAGACCGGCTACGTCGGTGGGCGGTCTCGGCCGAGGCTCGTTAGGATCTGGGCGTCCGTTGTCTCGGAGAGGGGACTTGAAGGTGCATCCTGGGGCACGTCGTCGCGCGGGACTCGTTTCCGTTGCCAGTCTGGCGCTGGTCGCCACCGCCTGCTCGGGTGATCTTCCGGCCTCGGTCGAGGAGGGGTCTGAGGTCGCCGTCGCGTGGACGGAGTCCTTGACGAGCACCAACCCGGCGAGCGCGGCGAGCGTGACCGACGGGAACCTCGACATCGCCTCCCTGACCCGCGGAGCCTTCGGCACCCTGGTCAACGACACCGTCGAGATGGACGAGACCTTCGGCAAGGTCACCATGGAGGGCGACGAGCAGGCCAGGGTGCGCTACGACCTGGCCGAGCCGACCTGGTCCGATGGCGTACCGATCGACACCGCGGATCTCATGCTCGCCTGGGCCGCGACCTCGGGTTACTTCCGCACTCCGAAGGAGGGAAGCCCGGACGGCACGGTCGACTTCGGCGCGGTGCCGACCGGTCTGACCAAGAGCGCCTACATCCCCGAGGTCGACGAGGGCGCCCGCGCCATCGAGGTCCCGCTGGTGGTGCCGGTGGTCGACTGGCGTACGGCCCTGGACGTCGCCGTGCCGGCGCACGTCGTCGGCCAGAAGGCGCTGAAGATCGAGGACCCGATCGAGGCCAAGGAGGTCGTCGAGACCGCGATCGAGGAGTCCGACACCGCGAAGCTCACCAAGATCGCCGAGGCCTGGACCTCGTCCTTCGCGATCGCCGAGAACGGCAAGGCATCCGAGGAGGCGCTGCTCTCCAGCGGCCCCTACCGGGTCTCGAAGATCTCGGCCGGCGAGAGCGGCCAGGAGGTCGACCTGGAGGCCAACCCGGAATACGCGGGCGAGGCCAGGCCGACCTACGAGCAGGTACGCCTCACCCCGGCCAGCGCCGACGCGCTGGACAGCCTGGGGGAGAAGGTCGACGTCGTCCAGGTCACCCCGACCAAGGCCAACCGGAAGCAGGTGCGTGACCTGGAGCGCCGCGACTACGGCGTCGCGAACGCCAACGACGGCACCATGTGGGCACTGATCCTCCGCACCGACCGGGGCCTGTTCAAGCGCAAGGACACCCGCACGGCCTACCTGCGGGCGGTGCCCCGCGGCGACATCGCCGAGGGCGGCGCGGGCGAGTGGGCCGAGGCGTACGAAGCCACCGATGTCATGCTCTTCCCGCCGGGTGGCGAGGGCTACCAGATCGCGACCGAGGACTCCGGGTTCTCCACGAAGTTCAAGGCCTCCGAGGACGCGACGGCCCCGCGCGGCGCCAAGGTGTGCATCTCCTACGACAAGTCGAGCGCGTTCGCCTCAGGTGCCTACGACACCATCTCGAACGTCGTGGACGACGAGGGCTGGGGCACCACCGACTGTGGTGTGTCCTCGGCCGACAAGGTGCTCTCCGGCAGCAAGTGGGACGCCGCGCTCGTCCGGATCCCGGTCCCGCAGACGCCGGAGGAGATCTCGGCGCAGTGGGGTAGCAAGGGCAGCCAGAACGCGACCGGTGGCGGCGACCGCGAGCGCGACCGCCTCATCAGCGAGCTGGCCCGCACCGCCGATCCCTATGAGGCTCGCGACGTACGCGTCCAGATCGAGAAGACACTGGTCCGGGATTCGATCGTCGTGCCGATCGTGATGAACCCGACGGTGACGGTGATCGACAAGAAGGTCGACAGCGTACGTCCCCGCTCCGGGCAGGTCGCGCCGCTGGTCTCGACCATCGTCGAATGGTCGCCGACCAAGAAGTAGGCGACTTTTAGCGCATTGGAGTGGTTGGGTTGCTCCACCCTTGAATAGGGTGCGGGCATGACGACGCTTCATCCCGGGGCAGTGTTCGGCCACTACCGCCTGGATCGCATTCTTGGTGAGGGTGGAATGGGCGTGGTCTATGACGCCTTCGACACCAAGCTCGAACGGCAAGTTGCCCTCAAGATGGTGCATGCCCACCTCGCCGACCGACAGTTCATCGACATGTTCATCCGCGAGGGGCAGACCCTGGCGCAGATCAGGTCGCCCCACATCATCGCGATCTACGACATCGGCGAGCAGCAGGGCAGCCCGTTCATCGTCACCCAGTTCATCAAGGGCGGTGATGTGACCGGACTCGTACGCAGCAACGGACCGCTGGCGCCGCACCTGGCCTGCCTGGTGAACGCCCAGGTGGCGGGGGCGCTTCACGACGCCCACCAGGCGGGGATCATCCACCAGGACGTCAAGCCGTCGAACGTGCTCGTACGCAACCCGGCGAGCCCCCTCGACCCGTTCGCGTACCTGTGCGACTTCGGGATCGCGACCTCGTCCACCGACTCGCCTGTCGGCGGGATCACCGGCACGTGGAACTACCTGGCGCCCGAATACATCCGCGACGAGCGTGACGCGCAGGGCCGGCCGATCTCGCCGGAGCCGTCACGAGACATCTACGCGGCCGGCTGCATGCTGTGGTTCACGCTGACCGGCAAGATCCCCTACTCGGGTGCGGCCGTGCAGGTGGCGATGGCCCACCAGAGCGCGCCGATCCCGCAGTTCGTCGGCTCCGATGACTGGACCAAGGCGGCCAACCGGATCCTGCAGCTCTCGATGGCGAAGGACCGACGGAGCCGCTACCAGAGCGCGGCGGTCTTCAAGGACGACCTGCTGAAGCTGCGCGAGATCACCGCGCCCGCTCAGCTCGTGCCCGCGCCGTCGATGACCGACCCGAACCCGGCGCCCATCCTGGTCGCGGCCGTCCGGGCGCCCTCCGAGAGCGAAGCCATCCTGATCGAGGAGGCGCAGCGGCCGTCCAAGATCACTCCGCTCCGGGTCGGTGCCGCGATGGTCGGCGTCGCCGCCCTCGGAGTCGGTGGAGCCCTGGCCATCACCCAGCCCTGGGTCGACCACGGACCCGAGCCCATCGTGCCGACCGTCAAGGGCGCTGCGTACGCGGATGTGAACGGGGACAAGTTCGGCGACGTGATCACCAACGTCCAGAACCCCGACGGCGAGGGGGTGGATGTCGTCACGTGGAAGTCGGACGGACGCACGTTGACCCCGTCGAAGCCGGTCACGTACGACGACCCCGCGCTTCCGGCCGACAACGACGGGGGCGAGGTATTTCCGCTCTGCGGCGACTTCGCGGGAGACGGGAAGAACACGCTCGTCACCTTCGTGCGAAGCGAGAAGGGCTTCGAGTTCCACGGTGATCTGGAGGGATCCATCAAAGCTCCCGCGGGGGTCGTCGAGCAGGGCAAGAAGATGACGGGGTCGAACTTCTACTACGACCTCGGCACCGACGACTTCGACGGTGACGGTGTCGCCGACCTGTTCATGAGCGCGCACTTCGGCAACCCGAACCCCGATCTCGACACGCAGGGGAGAAGGGCCGGGGACGGCACGATCTGGGTCTACCGAGGCACTGGGTCAGGGTTCGAGGAGCCGACACTCTTCGCGTCCTATCCGGCCGTACCGGTGGAGCAGGTCGCGGTGGGCGAGTTCACCGGCGACGAGAAGGCCGATCTGGTGGTCCTGAATCGGGTCGAAGGTAGTCCGGAGGACATGACCCTCACGTCTGGCACGTCGGACCTGGACCTCTACCAGGGAGAGGGGACGTCTGTCGCTGCCGCGAAGCCGCTCCCGTTCAAGCATCAATCGATCAGCTCGTTCGTCGCCGGTGACGTCAACGGCGACGGTCGCGATGAGATCGTCGCCGCGGAGTCCGGTCGTGGTGAGGGCCAGTCGATCACCGTCGGCACGTTCAGCGAGGACCTGACCCAGTTCTCGGTCGCCAACCGCGGGAAGCTTCCCAAGCCCCGCAACACCCTCAAGACCACCAGCAGGTATCCCGTGACCGTTGCCGACGTCAACGGCGACGGACGGACCGACATCGTCGCGGTTACGCAGGACACCAGCGAAAGCCCGTACGCCTTCTACGTGGCGCTGGCCTCGAAGACCGGCACGTTCCCCGGTCACATGATGGCGACGTGGAAGAAGTCGCCCGACGATGTACGCCGCTACAACCTGATGGGAGGAACCCTCGGATGAGCGATTCCACTGGAACCCCTGACAACGCCCCACGCGGGCCGCAGCCGTCGTTCGAGCGTCCTCCGGTCGACGACCCCGACAAGACCACGATCAGGCCTCGGGTCGCTCGGCCCAGCGGACCTTCCAGTACGCCGCAGCCACCGCCGCCTCCTACGACCCTGCCGCCGACCCAGGCCCCGCCGCCACCGCCTCCGCCTGTGCAGGCACCTTTGCCGGCGACCGTGCTAGGAGCGGATGCGCCCGGCATGATCGGGCCCTACCGGCTCGAGCAGCAGGTGGCGTCCAACGAGATGGCGGTCGTCTACCGGGCCACCGACACCCGCCTCAATCGAGCGGTCGCCATCAAGGTGCTCCTCGGGCACAGTGCCCGGGACCCCGAGTTCGTGTCCCGGTTCGACAAGCAGGCCACGCTGATGGCCAAGCTGGACTCGCCCCACATCATGGGCGTCTACACCAACGGCCGGACCAACGACGGCGCCCCCTACCTGGTCTCCCAGTTCGCCGACGGCGGCGACCTCGGCTCGCTACTGAAGGCCCGTGGCCGTCTCCCCGGCCCGCTCGCCGCCGACATCTGTGCCCAGATCGCCGATGGTCTGGCAGCGATCCACTCGCCCGAGGTCGGCGTCGTGCACGGCGACGTGAAACCGTCGAACATCCTGCTGCGCGACGGCAACACCCCGCCGTACGCCTACCTTGCCGACTTCGCGGCGGCGCGCGCCGACGACTCCGCGACCGCCCGGCCCGGGATCCACTCCGGTGCGTGGAACTATCTGGCCCCCGAGCGCGCGATGGGTGCGCCGGCCACTCCGGCGAGCGACCTCTACTCGCTGGGCTGCCTGTTCTACGAGCTCGTCACAGGGGCCGTTCCCTTCACCGGGGCGAACGACGTCGAGACCGCGATGGCCCACGGATCACAGCCGATCCCGACGCTGCCGGGCCGCGATGACTTCACCCTGCAGGCCAATGACCTGCTCTCCGGTGAACGTGGTCTCCTCGCCAAGGATCCGGCTCAGCGTACGAACGAGGCGGTCCGGGTTCGGGACCGCTTCGCCGCGATGGCCGGGCGACAGATGGGCTTCGCGTCCGGAGCCACCGTCACGCTCAAACGTGCCAAGGCCACGTGGTGGATCGCCGGCGCGGCGGCACTCGCGGTCGTCGTTGCGGGCGGCACCGCGGTGGGTGTCACCCTCGCGACCACGGAGAACACTCCCGCGAAGCCCAAACCGGCGGTGAGCGGAGACATCGACGGGGACCGGTTGGGCGACCTGGTGCTCGGTGCGCCGTTCGGTGACGTCAACTACAACTGGGACAGCAACGCCGCGACCCTCTTCGCCTCCACCGGCAAGGGTTTCGAGGCCGGCACCACCAAGGGCCTCAAGTTCGGCAATCTGCTTGGCGACGTGGACGCCGACGGACGGGTCGACGTGGTGCAGGTCTCCGGCATCGGATCCTCGTTCAACGTCGACTCCAACGCCAAGAACCAACCCGACGGCGCCATCCAGGTGCCGGCGTCCGGCAAGCGCCTGGCCATGTTCTGCGCCGACTTCAACGGCGACGGCCGCGACGACATCGGCATGATCTCGGTCGGCAACGGGACCAAGCTGCCCGAGGAGGACGCCGACCTGGCAAAACTCAAGGACCTCGAGTTCCAGGTGACGGTCATGCCGAGCATGGCCGACAACACCTGGGGCAAGAGCACCGACTGGTACACCGGTCCCTGGCAGGGCGCCACGTTCGACGTCAACTTCGACGTCGGCGACTTCGACGGCGACAAGCGAGCCGACGTCATCATGGGCGCCAGGGAGGCCTCACCGGCCGCAGTGGTCCTGCTGATGAGCCAGGGCTCGAAGCTCACCAAGACCGACCTCGAGGTGCCCGGGCCCGACGGTGATCGGGTCGCCGGGTCGTCCAACTTCGCCGACGTCGATGGCGATGGCAAGGACGAGCTCATCACCCAGGAGATCGTGGACCAGAAGTGGGCCATTCGCGTCTACTCCTACGACCCCGAGGGCAAGAAGTTCGTCCCGGAGCCGTCGTGGGACATCGACGACCCGGTCAAGAACGACGACGCCGTCAGCGGGTCTCAGATCCCCGCGGTCGCCGACGTCAACGGTGACGGTCGGGACGACTTGGTCAACCCGTTGCGCGCCGGCGACGGGGACTACGAGTACCTCAACAAGGCGTCGGTCCTGATCTCCGGTAAGGACGGGTTCACTGCCGAGACGTGGGAGATGCCCGCCGCCGACGAGTACGAGACCCACCCGCCGTTGCGCAAGGCGTCCAACAACAACGGCACCGGGACGCTCTGACCGCAGACGAATGACGAACGGCCCGTGACCTGGATCAGGTCGCGGGCCGTTCCTCATTCGAGAGCTCGAGGACTACACCGTCGACTCGCTCCAGGCCAGCTGGATGACCTCGATGCCGCGGTCGCGGGTGACGAGGCGCCCACGACCCGGGAGGGTCGGGACCGGCTTCAGGTTGCCGATGAGCGGGCCCTCGTCCGGGTTGCCGGAGAGCAGCAGGCCCGGCATCGCCAGGTCGCGCATCGACTGGATGACCGACTCGTAGAGGGAGCGCGAGGCACCGCCCGATCGGCGGGCGAGGATGACGTGGAGGCCGACGTCGCCGGCCTGGGCCATCAGCGGCTGCAACGGAGCCAGGGGCGAGCCCTGCTGCGTCGAGACGAGGTCGTAGTCGTCGACGAGCACGAACAGCTCCGCGCCGGACCACCACGACCGGCTGCGCAGCTCCTCGGGGGTGACGTCCGGGCCCGGGATCCGCTTGGTCAGGTACGCCGCCAGGTCGTTCAGCGTCGGGTTCGCCTGGGTCGCGGAGGTGAGGTAGCCGACCAGGTAGTCCTCGGGGATCTCGCCGAGCAGCGACCGCCGGTAGTCGACCACCGCGATCTGCGCCTCCTTGGGCGTGTGCGTCCGCATGATCTCGCGGGCGATGCTGCGCAGCATCGAGGACTTGCCGGACTGGCCGTCGCCGAAGACGAGCAGGTGAGGCTCGGTGTCGGGGTTGAGGCCGACCGGGGCCAGCTCCTTCTCGTTGATGCCGAGAAGGAGTCGCTTGCCGGGCTTCTCCGTTGTGACCCCGGCCTGCTCGCGGATCCGCTCGATCGTGATCCGCTCCGGCAGCAGCCGCAGCTTCGGTCCGGCAGGACCCTGCCAGGCCGCGGAGACCCGGGAGATCAGGTCGTCGACGCCATCGCCCAGCGTCGCCGCCGAGCCGTCGCCGTCCATACGGGGCAGGGCGCTGAGGAAGTGGAGCTTCTCCTTCACGATGCCTCGACCCGGGCGTCCGGTCGGCACCAGGGCGGCGAGCTTGCGGTCGAGCTCGGAGTCCATCGGGTCGCCCAGACGGAGCTCGAGCTTGGTGCCGAAGACGTCGCGCATCGACGAGCGGAACTCGGCCCAGCGACCGGCTGCGGCAACGATGTGGACACCGAAGGTCAGGCCGCGCGGAGCGATCTCCTGGATGGCGTACTCGAGGTCGTCGAAGTCGGCGCGCAGCGTGCCCCACCCGTCGATGACGAGGAAG
The DNA here is from genome assembly GCF_040608935.1 of Nocardioides sp. NPDC004968. Taxonomy (NCBI): domain Bacteria; kingdom Bacillati; phylum Actinomycetota; class Actinomycetes; order Propionibacteriales; family Nocardioidaceae; genus Nocardioides; species Nocardioides sp. NPDC004968. The sequence continues at coordinate 20,189 of NZ_JBEXJF010000024.1, read as the reverse complement.
ACGTCGCCCCAGCCGTCGTCGGCCTGGCCGCGGGCGCGGCGGGTGCGGTAGGTCTCGATCGAGTCGATGCCCTGCGCCCGGAAGTAGGCCTCGCGGCGGTCGATGATGCCAGAGATCTCGGCCAGGACGCGGCGTACGACATCGGGCTCGGAGCGGGTGCCGACACCGGAGACGTGCGGGAGCTTGGCCAATGGTGCGAACGTGCCGCCACCGAAGTCGAGGACGAAGAACTGCACCTCCTGCGGCGTCATGGTCAGCGACATCGAGGTGACGATGGTGCGGAGCGTGGTCGACTTACCGGTGCGGGGCGCACCGATGACCGCGACGTGACCGGCGGCCCCGCGCAGGTCGACCGTGAGCGTGTCGCGCAGCTGCTCACGCGGCTTGTCGACGATGCCGAGCGGCACCACCAGTCCACCGAGCCGCTTCCAGGCCGGCGAGTGCAGACCGAGCTCGGGCGAGGTGGTCAGGTCGGGCATCAGCGTGTCGAGCGTGTCGGGGATGTCGAGCGGCGGCAGCCAGACCTGGTGGGCCGGGGCGCCGTGGCCGGTCATCCGGTCGACGGCGATGTCGAGCATCGACTTCTCGACGCCGTCCGCGCCCACGACCGGGGTGGCCGGACGCTCGTCCTCCTCGACCGGCATCGCCAGCTGCTTCACCTCGGCGATCGAGAACGGGTAGATGCCCTGCAGCTTGCCGCCCTCGTCGCGGCGGACCCGTGACCCCGCGGCCGGCGGCCCCGAGACGTACGCAGCCCGGAACCGCTGCATGTTGGTCGGGTCGGGCTTCAGGTAACCGAGGCCGGGGATCGCCGGGAGCTCGTAGGCGTCCGGCACACCGAGCACGGTCCGCGACTCCTGCGCGGAGAACGTACGCAGACCGACGCGGTAGGAGAGGTGGGAGTCGAGACCGCGTAGGCGGCCCTCCTCGAGACGCTGCGAGGCGAGCAGCAGGTGGATGCCGAGGGATCGGCCCAGACGACCGATCGCGACGAACAGGTCGATGAACTCGGGCTTGGCCGAAAGCATCTCGGAGAACTCGTCGACCACGATGAACAGCGACGGCAGCGGATCCATCGAGGGGTCCTGCGTACGGGCCTTCTCGTAGTCCTTCAGCGAGGAGAAGTTGCCGGCTTCGCGCAGGAGCTCCTGGCGGCGGGTCATCTCACCGGAGAGCGCGTCCTGCATACGGTCGACCAGGGTGAGCTCGCCCTCGAGGTTGGTGATCACCGCGGAGACGTGCGGCATGCCCGCCATCCCGGCGAAGGTCGCACCACCCTTGAAGTCGACCAGCACCAGGTTGAGGACCTCCGGCGGGTGGGTGAGCACCAGACCGAGGACGAGGGTGCGGAGGAACTCCGACTTACCGGAACCGGTCGCGCCGATGACGAGGCCGTGCGGCCCCATACCCTGCTGGGCCGACTCCTTGATGTCCATGTAGATCTGCTGGCCGGCCTCACCGACACCGACCGGCACACGCAGCCGGTCGCGGTTGGCGCGAGGACGCCAGGCGACGTCCGGGTCGAAGGAGCGTACGTCGCCCAGACCGAGCAGCGCCATGTAGTCCTTCGGGGCCGCGATCTCGGTGTCCTGCGGGGTCTCGGCGGCCGCGTCGGAACCCTCCGGGGCCACCGTGTAGAGCGCGGTCAGGCGGCGGGCGTAGGCCTCGGCATCGGCCATGCTCATCTGGTCCACCCGCAGGCGGACCGGGTCCATGCGTACGCGCACCTGGTAGCCGGCGACCGTGTTGTTCTCGTCGGGCTCCTCGTCGTCGATCAGGAATCGCACCCGGCTGGAGTCGAACAGCTCGTCCCAGTGGGTCGGCAGGTCGATGACGGTGACGCCCTGGATGCCGTCGTCGGGGAGCACGTGGTTGCCCGGCGGGACGGAGCCGCCGTCGACGATGACCACGACCTGCGGCGAGGGGATCCGGTCGTCGGTGCCCCAGCGGGCACGCTCGCCGACCTCGGTCGGAAGCAGGGCACCGAGGTCGTTGATGTTGGTGACCACCATGCGGCGCGGCCCGACGGCGTCGACCTCGCGGCCGCTCTGCGCGTGCGGGAGCCACTTGACCCAGTCCCACTCGGCCAGGTTGCGCTCGGAGGTGAGCACGGCGACGATCAGCTGCTCCGGCGAGTGGAAGGCCGTCATCCCGCAGATCAGCGCGCGGGCGAGCGCCCGGGCCTGGTCCTCGTTGCCGCAGATCTCCATCTTGTCGAAGCCGCGCAGGTTGGTCGCCGCCGGCAGGTCGGGCTGGACCCGGTGGACGGTCAGCAGCCGGTGCAGTGCGCTCGCCGACGCCGGGTCGACCTGGTCGATCGGGGTCTGCTGGGGCGGCACCAGGGTCAGGGCCAGGGGCTGGTGCGCGACGCCGTAGCGGACGTCGAGATAGCGCTTGTGGGTGTTCGAGCGCTCCCACAGCCGGCTGCGCTCCTCGGCGATCGCGGGCAGCGAGGACGGCGCGGGATAGTGCCAGGTCAGCGCCTTGCGCTGCTGCTCACCGGCCTTGCGCGCCGACTGCCGGATGCCGGCCAGGTAGCGCAGGTAGTCGGTGCGCTGCCCGCCGACCTGCTTCTGCTTCTGCTTACGCTGCCGGTCGATCTGCACGAAGATGAAGCCGAGCGTGGCGAAGAGGAACATGCCGGCGGCGATGTAGCGCTGGATCGGCGGGGAGCCGCCCGCGCCCGACTGCATGGTCGCGATGAGCACGATCGACCCGAGGCCACCGAGCATGGGGATGGCGTTCATCAGGATGCCCCCGACGCCCTCGCCCTCTTCGATAGCCGGCGGAGCATTCAGAGCCAGCTCCCCCTCGGGGACCTCCGGCTCCTCGGTGCGGGTACCGCCGGCTGTCGCAGCGATGGTCACGTGTCCCCCTGAGACTGGTTCAGTGCCCCACGGGCCCGGATGCCGCAGGTGGTCAGGATCTTAGAGTGCCCGCCACCCGGCTACTACCCTTAACCGTGCCGGTCGGGTAAAACGGGCGGTGGAGCTTCCGATGTGGAACTCTGTCACAGGGTCATCACGCATCCGGGAGGTGTCATGTCCACGCAGACGGCCGATGCCGTTGAGCCGGCGCTCGCAGCAGGCGGCCTGGCGGTCACGGTCCACGGCACCGCCGGAGTGGTCGACATCGTCGTTCCGTCCGATGCGCACGCCTCGGACCTGGCGCGGGAGTACGCGACTGCCGTCGGCCTGCCCGCGGCCCCGGTGCTGCGTGACCGCCGTGGCGAGGTGATCCAGCCGGACGCGTCGCTCGCCTCACGTGGCATCACCTCGGGCGCCCTGCTCGCCGCAGACTCGCCGCCCACTCAGGCCTACGCGCGGCGCGAGGTCGTCGAGACGGCCGACCCGGTCCGAGCAGGCAGCTTCTCGTTCTACTGGGTCGGTCTGGCCACTCTCCTGGCGGTCGCCGCGGCCGGGTTCGGCGCCCAGGCCGACGGCTGGCAGCGACTGGCCATCGCCGGTCTGCTCGCGCTGGGCGCGTTGATCGGCATCATCCCCGCGGGGCCGTACGCAGCGCGCCGAGCGATCGCCGCTCCGGCCTTCGCCGCCGGCGCCGCCTTCGTCATCACCGTCGACCCGGTGCCCGAGACGCTGCCGATGGCGGTCGGCGTGGCCGGGTTGAGCGCCGCGGTCGTCGCGACGATCTCGCGGTCGCTCGTCGACACCGTCGACGAGGCCCTGAAGATCTGGACGACGACCGGCGTCGTCGTCTTCGTGGTGACCGCGCTGTGCGCCCTGCTCGGCACCTCGCCGCAGGTGCCGTGGTCGATCCTGTTCGCGGCTGCCGCGCTGGCGGCGCGGATCGTCCCGTCGTACGCCGTCGACGTCCCGGACTCCTATCTCCTCGACGTCTCCAAGCTGTCGGTGACCGCCTGGTCGGCACGAGCCAAGACCACCTCGGGCAAGGCGACGGTCCCGATCGACGAGGTCACCCAGGTGGCAGGGCGTGGCGCCCGCACCTTGGCGGCGGCCTCTTGGGCGGTTCTGGCCGTGGTCGCGGTGAGCGGGCCGGCACTGGTGGCGACGGCGACGGACGACGTGGACCGGATCGGTGTCTGGCTGATCCTGTTGGCCGGTGCCTTCGTCATCCTGCTCTCGGCGCGCAGCTATCGCTACTGGCTGCCGCGTGGCGTACTCCGGGTCGCCGGGGTTATTGCGCTGGCGGTCGGGGTCCGTGCCTTCGTAGGCTGGGCCGACCCGGAGCTGGTCTCCTGGTTCGGTCTGGGAGTCGTGGTGATCGGGTTCGCCGTCATCATCGCGGCGATCGCGACCGGCCGGGGCTGGCGCTCGGCGAAGTGGGCGTCTCGGGCCGACTGGGCGGAGTCGCTGTGCGGCGCCGCCGTCATCGCGTCGTTCGTGGTTTCCTCAGGGTTCTTCCGACACCTGTGGGAATCGGGTTTCAATGGCTAGGCAGCAGGGCTGAAAAAGTTCAGAGATTTGTGTTTAGAACTCCGGAGACGGGGTAAGAACACATTGTCCGGACCTCGGGGGAGCCCATCGGGAGCCGGGCTCCAACAGGTATCAAACCTAGGAAAACCGGTTCCGCCGGTGGAAGGACAGCACCATGAGCAGTGAGATCAAGCAAGGCCAGGCGATCAACACCGCCGTCAACTTCATCAACGAGACCAAGGCCAAGCTGCAGAGCGTCAACAGCCGCACCGTCTCGGAGGCCCAGGCGGAGGGCGCATCGGGCTGGAAGGGTTCCGGCGGCACCTCGTTCCAGCAGCTGATGAACACCTACAACGAGAAGTCGCGCGAGATCACCAACGCGCTCGACGAGCTCACCGCGGGTCTCGAGAACGCCCGCAAGGTCGGTAGCCAGGCCGACGAGGATGTTGCCGGGCAGTCCAGCTCCGTCACCTCCAGCATGGACAGCATCTCCTACAAGATGGGTGGCTGACCACCCGGTCAGGCCGCATTTCAAGCACAGGACTGGAAGGAACTGACATGGGTGAAGAGATTGTCGTAAACCACGGGAAGATGGGCTCCATCACCGACGTCCTGCTCAAGGGCGTTGCGGACATGGACCGCGAGCTCGACGAGCTCGAGCGTCACATCCTCGGCCTCCAGGAGAACTTCACCGGTGAGGCGGCTGACGCCTACAACCGGGCGCAGGCCAAGTGGAACCAGAGCATCCGCGAGCTCGGCATGGCTCTGGACCGCGGCAGCAAGTTCGTCAACGAGGCCAACGCCAGCATGCACGACGCGGACCGTCGCGGTGCCGGCGGCTTCGGCGGCTGAGTTCTTCAGCACACAGGCAACACGAGGGGACCGGTGCGGGGCACCGGTCCCCTCGTCGCTGGTTTTATGGCAAAGTCAGCGCTGATGTTCGCTGTCTGACTCAGCGGGCGCGAGGTAGGTCTAACTCTCGGGACATTCGGTCGGTTCGTCCCGGGCACAGGCACGACGCGAGGAGTTCGTGAAATGACGCAGGCGCAGGTGGCGCCCACTGGGCTGGTCCGGGTCACAGTCGCCTCCGGCACACGTCGGATGGATCTGGTGCTGCCGGGCTCGGTGCCGGTGGCGGAGCTCGTGCCGGAGCTTGCGCGAAGCGTCGGGTTGCTCGACCCGCAGACGGCGTACGCCGGCTACCGCGTCGTGCTCGCCGACGGCCGCAAGCTCGCCGGCGACCTCGGTCTGATCCCGCAGGGCGTCGAAGACGGTGGCGTGCTCACCGTGAGCGCCGGAATCGACGACAAGCCGCCGCGGGTCTATGACGACGTGGTCGAGGCGATGACCGACGTCGTCGAGAGCGAGATGGCCCCCTGGAAGCCGGAAGCAGGACGACGTACGTCACTGCTGGCCGCCGCGCTGCTGCTCCTCCTCGGTGCCGGTGCGCTGTGGACGCAGGCTCCGTCGATGCTCGCCGGCGTCGCTGCCGGGGTGATCGGCATCGTCCTCGCCGGAGGCGCCATCGTGCTCTCCCGGCTCGAGGCCGAGAACGACGCCGCGATCGCCGCGGTGTGGATCGGTGAGGTCTACGGCGCGGTCGCCGGCTTCCTGATCGGCTCGGCCTCCCTCGGCCCCGAGGGCGGCGTCGGGATGCCGCTGGCCTTCGCCGGCGCGGGCGCGATGCTCGCCGCCGCGATCGGCTTCCTCGGCCTCGGCGAGGCCCGGATGCTGGCGATGCCGGGCGCGCTCGTCGGTGGTGTCTTCCTGGTCGCCGGCATGCTGCTGAGCATGACCGGCTGGAAGGCCGGTGTGGTGCTCGGGATCGTGCTGGTCGTCGTGGTGCTGGCCGGCAGCTTCTTCCCGTGGCTCGCGCTGAGCACGACCAAGACCGACGTCCCTCAGCTCTACTCCGACGAGGACATCAACCTCGACCCGGACGAGATCCGGGCCGACCAGGTCAGGGTCGACGCGAAGGTCGCCCACGAGATCCTGGTCGCGATCGCCCTCTCGGTCGGCGTCCTGGTCGTGCTGACCTCGCCGTTCGTGGTGCGGCTCGGGCTCTTCGGCACGCTGCTTGCTCTCGCCGCGTGCGTCGTGCTGATGCTGCGCACCCGGCAGTACCGGACGGGCTCGGAGGTGCTCGTCGGTCTGGTCTCCGGGATCGCCGGCCTGCTCGCGATCGGTGCCGCGCTGCTCGTCTACCACGAGTCGTGGCGGCCGACGACCGCCGTCGTGCTGGCGGCTGCGGGTGGCGTACTCCTGGTCCTGACCCTCGTCCCCGACGTCGGGTCGATCCGTCGTGGTCGGCTGGCCGATGTCGCCGAGACCGCCTGCCTGCTCGCGATGCTGCCGCTGATGGTGCTCGCCTCGGGCCTCTTCGGCGCCGCGGTGGCTGGTTTCTGATGGCCAGCAAGAAGGACCTCGTAGAGGCCCATGCCTTCAGCCGCCGCCGGCTCGTCTCCGCGTTCCTCTCCGGCGCTCCGGGCGGGCGTGAGGTGGAGCCGGCCCGACCGGGCCGCTCGGTCTTCGGTGGCGTCGTACTCGCGGTGCTGCTCATCGCCGGCGGTGCTGTCGCCCACTTCCTCGCTCCCCGGCCCGCGACGGGCTGGGCAGACCAGCCCGGCCTGATCGTGACCAAGGGCGGGGCGCGGTACGTCGTCACCGGCCCCGAGAACGACAGGGCGCTGTACCCGGTCGTCAACCTGGCCAGCGCCCAGCTCATCCTCGGGCTCGACCTGGAGAAGAAGTCCAAGGTCATCGACCAGGAGGAGATCGACAAGGAGTTCCCCAAGGGCACGATCGGCCTCGGCGGACCCGACGTCCCTGAGGAGCTGCCGCTGAAGTCCGACTTCATCAACACCGGCTGGACGGCATGCACCGCCAACGGTGCAGGTACGCACCTGAACATCTCTGCGAAACCCGACGTGCAGCCGGCCACGGACACCGGTTTCATGGTGCAGACCGAGGACGGCACCTACCTCATCGCCGAGCACGAGAGCGAGGGGTACGCCCAGGCTTACAGCTACAAGGTCGAGGGTGACGCGGAGACCTATGCGGACCGTATCTTCAGCGACCCTGTCTCGACGCCGACAGTGCCCCAGGCATGGGTCAACCTCTTCCCGGCCGGCGCGCCGCTGTCGGGTGATTCCTTCGGGGGCGCGTTCACCAAGGCCGGCGGTACGGTCGAGGGTGAGGACTACCCGATCGGCACCAAGGCCAACTTTCAGGCCAACAACTACCTGATGACGGAGTCCGGCTGGATCCGGATGGACGAATTCACCAGCGAGGTCTATGACGTCGTCTTCGGCAGCAAGGGCAACCAGCAGTCGCTGGACTCGCAGCCGAACATCAACGGCGAGCGCCTGGAGACCTTCTGGCCCGACGAGTCCCTCGAGGCCGGCACCGGCAGCGTATGTGCCGAGCTCGAGACCGAGGACGAGACGACCGTGCGGCTCGGCATCGATCCGGGCGAGACGGCCTGGCCGACTTCGGAGCCTCCTGCCGCCGGCGACTTCACCTCGGCCCGGGTCGATCCCGGCAAGGGAGCCTTCGTCTACGCCGCCAACGGCGAGGAGCTCGACAAGAAGAGCGCGACGCCATATCTGATCGATGCCCGCGGCACCGCCAACACGCTGGACGGGCCGGTCACGGTCGAGCGGCTCGGCCTGAAGACCGACTCGGGCCCGATCGTGCCCGGCACCTGGCTGCGGCTGCTCCCCGGCGGAGCTGCGCTCTCGACCGAGCTGGCGCTGTGCCCGCCCAACTCTGACGAGGTCCAGGAGAGCAAGTGCGTGGCGACCGAGTGAAGCTGATGCGTAGCTGCATCGCGCTCGCTGCCGTCATCGGTGGGTTGTCGCTGCTGGGCAGTCCGGGACCTGCGTACGCAGCGGAGGAGAGGGCCGACTGCTCGGCCTATGCGACCAACACCGGCGGTTCCCCGCAGAAGGCGGACACCAAGACGGCGCCGGTTCCCGACGGTGTCGCTCCGTTCGCGATCATGCGGATCCCTGAGGCTCAGCAGGTGAGCAAGCAGGGCCAGGGGATCCGTGTCGCGGTGGTCGACTCCGGTTACAGCCGCAGCGCGAAGGCCTACTACGGCACCGTCGCGGCCGGCCTGATCTCCCAGATCGCGCCCAAGGCGAAGCTCAGCGACCACCCAGTCCTCAAGGTCGGTCAGGAGAAGTCCACGGTCGACGCCAAGCAGATGACCGCCGAGCTCAACTCGCTGGCCAAGGGCAACGCGAAGGGGCTGATCGTCGACATCGGTCTACCCGCGACGCAGGCTGCTCCCGGCCTCGACGCGGCCGTCGACACGCTCACCAAGAAGGGCGCCATCGTGGTGATGGCCGCGGACTGGTCCGGTGTCACCACCGACACCGATCCCCTGGACATCGCGCCCAAGGTCTTCCCGAACGCCGACGACCCGGTCGTGACGGTCAGCGCCTCCGGCACCTGGGCCTCCGACCCGAATTTCACGGTGCTGCCCAACTCCAACACCGACGTCGTCGCTCCGACGTACGGTGCCGCCTCGACGACGCTCTTCGGTCAGCCGTGCTGGGTCGACTCGATCACGACGTCGTTCGCGTCGGCAGAGGTCGCGGGCGTACTCGCCCTCATCTGGTCCACCAACAGCGGCTGGAGCGCTCAGCAGGTCATCGACCGCCTCTACAGCACCACGTCGGGCCGTGAGGGCCAGGGCGGCCGCTACTGGGGTGCCGGTGTGGTGAACGCTTACGCCGCACTCACCCGCCCGGCCGTCAAGGAGGCCGCCGCTCCGCCGGAGATCGAGCAGGCCCCGATGGCGCGCGAGAAGGCGGATCCCCTTGCCGCGGTTCGTGAGAACGCGATCTGGTGGGGGATCGCCGGCGGCGGTGCGCTCGGTCTCGGGCTGGTACTGCGGCCGCTGTTCTCGCGGCGCAAGAGCTCGATGTAGCGCGTCAGTCCGAGCGGTCGAAGGCCTCGCGTGCTGCTTCGACCTCCGGCAGCGTCGTGGTCGTCCAGTGGTAGAGCCGGTCGATGAGGTCCTGCAGGGTGCTGCCCAGCGGGGTGATGCGGTATTCCACCGCGACCGGGCGGGTGCTCAGCACCACGCGCTCGACCATGCCGTTGCGCTCCAGACGACGGAGCGCGGTGGTGAGTGACTTCTGGGTCACTGCCGGTATCGCCTGACGCAGCTCGTTGAAGCGGCGTGGCCGCTCGCACAGCGTGTCGAGCACCTGGAGCGACCACTTGTCGAGGAGTTGGTCGAGGAGCTCGCGATGCTCCTGGGTCAGGCGCAGCGGGCTCGGGCTGGTATCCGACATGACACCTAGTCTCGTTGAAGTGTCCTCTGGATACCAAGTACACATGAGAAACCTTAACCCACGAAAGGATCTCATCGTGTCCGTTGATCTGCTCACCCCCGAAGGCATGTTCCAGCCCGTGCCCTATCACCACGTCTCCGTCGCCACCGGCACCCGCCACGTCCACGTCGCCGGACAGATCGCCCGGGACGAGCTCGGTCGTGGCGTCGCCCCGGACGACCTCGCCGGCCAGCTCGCCCATGCCCTCCGCAACACGGCCCGCGGCCTGGCCGGCGCCGGCGCGACCTTCGCCGACGTCGTACGCCTCCGGTTCTTCGTCACCGGCTGGACCCCGGACAAGTACGACGCCTTCGTCGCCGGGCTCGAGAGCGTCATCGACGAGCTCGACATCCCGCAGCCCCTACCGCCGCTCTCCGCTATCGGCGTGGACTACCTGTTCGAGCCCGACGTGCTCGTCGAGGTCGAGGCGTACGCCGTGCTGGACTGAGGCGCCTCAGGTGGACGGGGCCATGGCGAGGTGGCGCCAGGTGCGGTGCCGCCACGCCTGGTACTCGGCGGGCGCCCAGCGCAGGGTGCGGGTCATGTGGACGTAGGTCTCGGCGTTGGCGAGCAGGGCGCTGGTCGCGATCACCCACTCGAGGTCGGCATCGGGGCTCATCAGCCCGTCGCGGTGCAGCTTCTCCCAGAACGCACGCACCTGCTCGAGCGTCGACTCGCGGGCCGCCTGGGCTGCCGCCGCGATCAACGGCTCGTCCGCCTCGGCCTGCATGGCCACGGCGAGGACGGGCGCGATGCGATCCATCATCAGCGCGGTGCCTTCCGCGTCCGCAGCCAGTCGCTCCTCGAGCGTCGGGGCGTTCATCACCGTGTCGATCCAGTCTCGATCGGCCAAGGCGATCGGCAGGGCGTCGCCGACGAGGGCCACGTCGACCACCCGCTTGAGCAGGTGTGCCTTGCTGGCGAAGCGGACGTAGATGGTTCGGTCGGAGACTCCCGCGGCTTTGGCGACGTCTGTCAGCGCGGTGCCGCGATAGCCGCGCTGGGCGAAGAGCTCGTGGGCCGCGGCGACGATCGCCTGCTCGGTCCGCTCGGCACGAGATCCCCTAGCGGGGGGATTGACTTCTGAAAGCATGAGTTGCAGTCTAACTGTAATTAGGAGATTGCAGTCATACTGCAAGTCAGGAGTGGACATGAGCGACCACGAAGCACCGGCTCTCGCCGGCGTCCACCACCTCAAGCTGCCGGTCGCCGACCTTCGGCGATCCCAGCGGTGGTACGAATCAAGGCTCGGGTACAAGCTCGTCGTGGAGTTCCAGACGGACGGCGAGCTCGACGGCATCTGCCTGGTGCACCCCAACGGTGGCCCGAACCTGGGCCTGCGGCTCGATCCCGAACGTGCCCGTGCGGCCGCCGGTTTCGACTACTTCTCGATCGGAGTGAGCGACGAGAGCACCCTCCGGGCGCTCGCGGACAGGTTGACCGAGCTCGGCGAGCGGCACGCCGGCGTGCAGCCTGCGACCCTCGGTTGGATCCTGCCGCTGCTGCACGATCCCGACGGTCACGAAGTGCGGTTCTACACCGTGCAGCACCACACCGAACCGGACCCGAAGGACGTTCTCGTCGTGGACAACCCGGTCGAGGCGGCCCGACGCAACGCCGTGGCCCGGGCCGAGCACGCGGTGGGCTGAGATGAACCTCAAGAAGATCGCCCGCGGCGACCAGCCTGTACGCCGCGTCGATCGCGAGAGGGCGCCGCGGTGGGCGGCATCGGCGGGCTGGGCGTACATCGGCGCGGTCGCGGTGCTGGCGGGGTATGTCGTGGTTGCCGTCAGCATCGGAGCCGGCTTCGAACGGGATCTCGTGGCGGCAGCCGAACGCGAAGGCGTGGCGGTCAATGCGCTGGCGAGCTCCACGCAGGCCGAGATCACCCATGACCATCCGGTCTACGCACTGATCACGGGGCTGCTCCTCTTCGTGTCCCCGGTGTTCCTGGCTCTGGCCGCCGGCCGGATCCGCACCGGGGCGCCCGGCCGGCTCGCCCAGCTCGCGTGGTGGTCGGCACTGGCCACGCTGGTCGTGTGGTGGACGTACGTGGCTCTGGGGTTGGGCCTGTTCGCCGACCCGGAGAATCTGCCGCCGCTCGTGAGGGACTTCGATGCGCTGACGGTCCCGCTCGTATCTGCCTTGTCGCTGCTCGCGCTCGGGTCGATGGTGTTCGCCGCGGAGGCGCTACGCGGGCACGGCGTCGTTCGCCGAGCGGCGCGTGCGACCACGGTCATCAGCCTCCTGCTCGGCGTGGTCAGCCTGGTGGGCCTGGTCGCCACCGGATTCGAGGACCCGGTGGCCCCGATCGTGATCGTGCCCGGAGGGCTGATCCTCGGGATCGCGCTGCTTCGCGCGCAGCGGCCGGCGCGCACTGGATAAATGAACGGCGCCTGACCTGCTCGAAAGCAGGTCAGGCGCCGGTTTGTGCTGGCGGATCTGGGGGGATTCGAACCCCCGAGGGCGTTAACCCAACACGGATTCCAGCCGTGCGCCATAGGCCACTAGGCGACAGATCCGTGAGAGATCCTACGCGGCTCCGGGATCATGGAGGAAATCGGCGGAGGTCCAGCGGGTGCGCTTTGGGATCGGCCAGCGGACTCGTCTAGACTCTTCCGCAACCCCCCATGTGGCGACATCTTGTCGAACCTCCCCAGGGCCGGAAGGCAGCAAGGATAAGCGAGCTCTGTTGGGTACGTGGGGGGCCTTTTCTTTTCCGCAAGTCAGCGGCGGGCGGCCTCTTGGTCCCGGGTGATCTCGCGGATGATCGAGATCCAGTACACGCAGGCGATCACCAGGGCGATCGCGGAGAGCGTGTCGAACATCGCGACAACGATGATCGCGTCACGCGACAGGACGTCCTCGCTGTTGAAGAGCTGCCCCGACAAGTTCATGGCCAGGACCGCGACGATCCAGGCTGTCCACCAGACGCCCAGTGCCGGGCGGGTCTGGCCCTTCGCGGTGGCGCGGCGCACGTCACCGACGACCTGAAGCGGGAACCAGAACGACACGATCGGCACCCACCATCCGAGCCATACCCATGGGCGGCTGCGTCGCATCGGGAACCCGGGGTTCATGACCTTCGCAAGATCATAGCTCCGCAGCAGCCACAGGCACCCAACGATGTAGAGCGTGATCAGGACCGCGAACATGGCGAGGCCGATGACGGTGGATGCGCCGACCCAGACCCACCCCAAGGTTGAGGGAGGCTCGCCCGCCATCATGTCGTTGACGGCCACGGAGACCGGATACGAGATCGCGGCCGAGATGACCACCATGGCGGTGAGGCCCACGGCGAGCCAGATGGATGCGGTGGCCATTCCCCGAGGGATGGCCGGCAGGCTCTGGTTGGAGTGCGGCGGTCCTGGCATCCGGCTCGGGTCGGGAACAGGTTGGTTCGGAAAGGGTGGTGGCGTGTCGTACGGATTGCTCATTGAGCGTCCTCTCTGCTTCGGGATGGCTGACGAAACGTAGATCCGTCTGCGGCCGCCTGCGTTGGAAGCGATCACGAACGCGTCACGATCGGAGCTGGCTCCTTCGGGGTGAACGCGAAGTGGTCGATATGGGCTGTGGGTCGCCCGTGAGTGGGCCCAAAGCGGCCACTTTGCTTGGTTCGTCCGACGCCCAACCGCCCGGCGGCTACCGACTGTCGGTGGCGATCGTTAGGGTTCATGGGGTGGACGCACCGCTAGCTCTCTATCGCCGCTACCGGCCGGACAGCTTCGCCGATTTCATCGGACAGGAGCATGTGACCGGTCCGTTGCGCAATGCGCTCGCGGCCGACCGGGTCAACCATGCGTACCTCTTCTCGGGGCCCCGGGGGTGTGGGAAGACGACGGCCGCGCGGATCATGGCGCGCGCGATCAACTGCGAGCGGGCGCCGATCGCGGACCCGTGCGGGGAGTGCGAGTCCTGTCGTGATCTGGCGCGCGGGGGCCCGGGAAGCATCGACGTGATCGAGATCGACGCTGCCTCGCACGGTGGCGTCGACGACGCCCGTGATCTGCGGGAGAAGGCGTTCTTCGCTCCGGTGAGGTCGCGCTACAAGATCTACATCATCGACGAGGCGCACATGGTCTCGACGCAGGGATTCAACGCCCTGCTCAAGCTCGTCGAAGAGCCGCCGGAGCACCTTCGCTTCATCTTCGCGACCACCGAGCCGGAGAAGGTGCTCGCGACGATCCGGTCGCGTACGCACCACTATCCGTTCCGCCTCTACCCGCCCAAGGTGGTCAGCGAATATGTCGCGCGGCTGTGCGAGGAGGAGAAGATCGCCGTCGACGCATCAGCGCTGCCGCTGGTCGTGCGTGCCGGCGGTGGCTCGATGCGCGACACTCTTTCGGTCATGGACCAGCTGCTCGGCGGGGCGGGGCCTGAGGGCGTGACGTACGAGCTGGCCGCCGGGCTGCTCGGCTACACCCCGGACGCGCTGCTGGACGAGGTCGTCGACGCCTTCGCCGCCCATGACGGCGCCGCGGTCTTCGGTGTCATCGACAAGATCATCGAGACCGGCCAGGACCCGAGGCGGTTCACCGAGGACCTGCTGCGGCGGCTGCGTGACCTGGTCATCGTCAAGGCGGTCCCGGACGCGCCCGCGACCGGGCTCATCGACGTCTCCGACGACGGCGGTGAGCGGCTCGTCGCCCAGGCCGGACGCTTCGGACCGCACGATCTTTCGCGCGCCGCCGATGCGGTCGCCACCGGTCTGACCGAGATGCGCGGCGCCACCGCCCCCCGACTTCTGCTCGAGCTGATCTGTGCCCGGGTGCTGCTGCCCGCGGCCGACGGTGCCGACGGTCTCGCGGCCCGGCTGGACCGTCTGGAGAGGCGGATCGAGATCAGCGGTACGCCGACGGTGTCCGCTGCTCCGGCGGCGGCCGCCCCCGCTCAGGACCGGCCGGTGCTCAAGCCGTCGGTCGGTGCGCCGGGGCACGAGACCGTCGCTCCGCCGGCGCCGCAGCCCGAGCCCGTCCAGGCGTACGCCCCGACCCCCGAGCCGGCCCGCGAGCCCGCTCCGGCTGCGGAGATGCCTCCCCAGCAGGCGCCGGCCGCTCCCGAGCCGCCGAGCCAGCCTCAGCCGCAACCACAGACACAGCCTCAGGCGCAGTCGCCGGGTGCGATGGGCAACGTGGACGTCCGCCGCCTGTGGGACGACGTGATCGCCCAGACCAAGGGCCTGCGCCGGGCGACCTGGTCGCTCGTGGGACAGAACGCTCAGGTGGTCGACTTCCGCGACGGCGTGCTCACCCTCGGGTTCGCCTCGCCGGGTCTCCGTGACCGGTTCGCGACCGGCGGACACGAGCCGATCCTCGGGCAGGCGCTGGTCAACGTGATCGGCATCCAGCCGAAGATCGAGGCGATCGTCGCGGGCGGCGGCCAAGGAGCCCCGCAGCGGCAGGCCGCGCCTCCGCCGCAGCCGAGCCAGCCCCAGGAGCCCACCCAGCCGCAACAGCCGCCGGAGGCATCCTGGAACGAGCAGGCGCCTCCGCCCGACTGGGCCGCCGAGCCGCCGCCCCCCGACCAGCCACCGCCGCCGGAGCCGTCGGCGACGCAGCCGGCCGACCCGGGAGCGATCGCGCTTGCTCGGGAGGCCATCCGGCCGACGCGTGCGGCCGACTACGAGCCCCCGGTCGACGACACGGTGGCCCGCCTGGCGGAGGCGGATGCCGCGGTGAACCCCGACGACCAGGCCTACGACGGGCCTGCCGCGATGGGCGCCGAGGCGCTGCTCGCTCAGGAGTTGGGTGCAACGATGATCGAAGAGATTCCTCACAACTAGGACGGCACAGATGACGAACCCACTCGAAGGCCTCGGCGGCGAGGGCGGCTTCGACCTCAACGCGATCATGCAGCAGGCCCAGGCGCTGCAGAGCCAGATCGTCGACGCCCAGGAGAAGCTCGCCGAGACGATCGTCGACGGCACCGTCGCCGGCGGTGCGGTGACCGTCAAGCTCACCGGCACCGGCGAGCTGGTCGGCGTGGAGATCAAGCAGGGCGAGTTCGACGGCAGCAACCCCGACGACCTCGAGGACCTCGGCGCCGTGATCGTCGCCGCCTACCGCGAAGCCAAGGGCAAGGCCGACGAGCTCGCCGGTGACGCGATGGGCCCGCTCGCGGGCGGCCTCGGTGGTGCCCCCGGCGGCGGCGAGCCGCCGTTCAAGCTCGGCTTCTGAAACAGACACGGTCGAAACCAGCACAGCTAGAGACAGGCGATAACCAAGTTGTACGAGGGTGTGGTCCAAGACCTCATCGACGAGCTGGGACGGCTTCCGGGCGTAGGCCCGAAGAGCGCTCAGCGGATCGCGTTCCATCTGCTCCAGGCTGATCCCGCCGACGTACATCGGCTGGCCTCGATCCTGAACGAGGTCAAGGCGAAGGTGAAGTTCTGCTCGGTCTGCTTCAACGTCTCCGAGGAGGAGACCTGCCGGATCTGTCGCGACCCGCGTCGCGAGCAGTCGGTGCTGTGCGTGGTCGAGGAGTACAAGGACGTCGTCGCGATCGAGCGCACCCGCGAGTTCCGCGGCCGCTATCACGTGCTCGGCGGCGCGATCAGCCCGATCGATGGGATCGGTCCCGACCAGCTGCGCATCCGTGAGCTCGTCCAGCGGCTCAACGACCCAGGGATCACCGAGGTGATCCTCGCCACGGACCCCAACCTCGAGGGCGAGGCGACGGCGACGTACCTGACCCGTCAGCTGAGCCCGCTCGGGCTGAAGGTCACCCGTCTGGCCAGCGGCCTCCCGGTCGGTGGCGATCTGGAGTACGCCGACGAGGTCACCCTCGGCCGAGCCTTCGCCGGACGCCGTGCGGCTGAGTAGTACCTAAGAGCCGACTCTTTACCCTCGTCAGGCCGCGACTTCGGCGGTAGCCTGACGATTCAAGGGACCTCGGGAAGGGGGCAGTCATGACGAACGACTTGACCGGCAAGGACTTCGCCACCAGCATCGCCGACTCGGTGGAGAGCTTCCTGCTCTCTGTGCGCGCGATCGCTGCGGACGGCGATGGTGGCAGCGCTGTCCCGATGCTGCTGCTGGAGGTGAGCCAGATCCTGCTGGCGGGCGCGCGACTGGGCGCCCAGCAGGACTTCGAGCCTCGTGAGGAGTTCCAGCCCGACGTGGGCATGGAAGCCGACGTCGACGAGCTCCGGATGGGGCTTGCCGAGATGTTCGGGGACATCGACACCTACAGCTTCGTCTTCGATCCGTACAGCCCGGACGTGGTCGACAGCCAGATCTCCGACGACGTCTCCAGCCTGGTGACCGACCTGGAGTACGGCCTGCGTCATTACCGTCTCGGCGACGTCGACGAGGCGCTGTGGTGGTGGCAGTTCAGCTACGTCAACAACTGGGGCAACCTGGCCGGTGCCGTGCTCAACGCACTGCTCACCGTGGTCGCTCACGACCGCCTCGATTCCGAGCCGTTCACCGGTGAGGACGAGGACCTGGCTGCCGCTGATGAGATGCTGGAGAAGACGGCCGCATCGGCAACGTAGACTCTCCCGCCGTGGGAATCGTCGTTCAGAAGTACGGTGGCAGCTCGGTCGCGGACGCTGCAGGCATCAAGCGCGTCGCTCAGCGAGTGGTCGCGACCAAAGAGCAGGGCCACGATGTTGTCGTGGCCGTCTCTGCCATGGGCGACACCACCGACGAGCTGATCGACCTGGCCAACAAGGTCTCGCCCGACGCGACCGCGCACGCGCGTGAGTTCGACATGCTGCTGACCTCCGGCGAGCGGCAGTCGATGGCGCTGCTCGCGATGGCGATCAACGACGTCGCGAACGAGCGCGGGCTGGCGTACGAGGCTCGGTCCTTCACCGGGTCGCAGGCCGGTCTGATCACCGACGCGCAGCATGGGCGCGCCAAGATCCTCAGCATCACCCCGGAGCGGATCCAGGCAGCGCTCGGCGACGGTGCGATCGCGATCGTGGCCGGCTTCCAGGGCGTCTCCAGGGACACCAAGGACATCACCACGCTGGGCCGTGGCGGCACCGACACCACCGCGGTCGCGCTGGCGGTGGCGCTGGACGCCGACGTGTGCGAGATCTACACCGACGTCGACGGCGTCTTCACCGCCGACCCGCGGATCGTCCCGACCGCCCGCAAGCTGAGCTCGGTCGCCTTCGAGGAGATGCTCGAGCTCGCGGCCTCCGGGGCGAAGGTGCTCCACCTGCGCTCGGTGGAGTTCGCCCGGCGTCACAGCCTCCCGATCCACGTACGCTCGTCCTTCTCCACCCTCAACGGCACCGTCGTCAAGGGCAGCATCGACGCGGTCTCGCCACACGCCGACCATCAGCTCAGCGGGGACGCTGGGATGGAGGCGCCGATCGTCGCCGCCATCGCCCACGACCGCAGCCAGGCCAAGATCACCGTCGTCAACGCACCCGACGAGGTGGGCGCCGCGGCGAAGGTCTTCGAGATCATCGCCGGGGTGGGCATCAACGTCGACATGGTGGTCCAGGACTCGTCGGCGGCCGGCGCCGACCGCACCGACATCACGTTCACACTGCCCCGCGACGACGCCGAGCGCGCCGGGAAGGCGCTGGAGCAGGCGCGCGGCGAGGTCGGCTTCGAGCGGGTGAACACCGAGCCTCGGATGGGCAAGGTCTCCCTGATCGGTGCCGGGCTGCGCACCCAGCCGAAGAAGATCGCCGACTTCTTCTCCGCGATCGCGCAGGCCGGCGTCAACATCCAGATGATCTCCACCTCGGAGGTCCGGGTCTCGGTCGTCGTCGGTGACGACGAGGTCGACCGCGCCGTGGAGGCCGCCGCGGAGAGGTTCAGCGACGTGGAGGTCGAGAAGGTCTCCTACGGCGCCGACGCCGATGGCGACACCCCGGAGATCGTCGGCGTAGCCCACGACCGTGGCGAAGCCAAGATCACCGTTGCCGGCGTCACCGACGAGCCCGGCGAGGCCGCCCGCATCTTTGACACCCTTGCCGACAACGGCATCAACATCGACATGATCGTCCAGAACGTGTCGGCGGAGAAGACCCGGCGTACGGACATCTCGTTCACGCTGCCGCGCACCGACGTCAAGCGGGCCCGCGCGGCACTCGGCGACATCCAGGCCGAGGTCGGTTTCGCCGACCCGGTCGCCGACGAGCAGATCGGCAAGCTCTCGATCGTCGGTGCCGGGATGCGTACGCATCCGGGGATCACGGCGAAGTTCTTCGCCGCGCTCGCCGCAGAGGGAGTGCTGATCCGGATGGTTTCGACCTCGGAGATCCGCGTCTCGGTGCTCGTCAGCGCCGACGACCTCGACCGCGCCGTGCGCGCCACACACAAAGCATTCGGCCTCGACAGCGACGTAGAGGCCATCGTCTACGGAGGGACCGGCCGATGAGCATCAACCTGGGAATCGTGGGAGCGACCGGACAGGTGGGCGTCGCAGTACGCCAGATCCTGCTCGAGCGCGGCTTCCCGCTCGGCGAGGTCCGTTTCTTCGCCTCGGCGCGCTCGGCGGGCAAGTCCATCGAGTTCGGTGGCCGCTCGGTCGTCGTCGAGGACGCCGCCACCGCTGACCCCTCGGGCCTCGACATCGCGATCTTCTCCGCCGGTGGCGCCACCTCGAAGGCACTGGCGCCGAAGTTCGCTGACGCCGGCGTGATCGTCATCGACAACTCCTCGGCCTGGCGCAAGGACCCGTCGATCCCGCTGGTCGTCTCCGAGGTCAACCCCTCGGCGATGGACGGAGTCATCGAGGCCCGCCAGGGCATCATCGCCAACCCCAACTGCACCACGATGGCCGCGATGCCGGTCCTCAAGGCGCTCCACGACGAAGCCGGTCTCGAGCGGCTCGTCGTATCGACCTACCAGGCCGTCTCGGGCTCCGGCGTCGCCGGCGTCGAGGAGCTGGTCAGCGAGGTCGCGGCTGCCGGCGACAAGGCCCGCGAGCTCGCCTACGACGGCTCCGCCATCACCTTCCCGGAGCCGGACAAGTACGTCGAGACGATCGCCTACAACGTCCTTCCCTACGCCGGTTCGCTGGTCGAGGACGGCCTCAACGAGACCGATGAGGAGCAGAAGCTCCGCAACGAGTCCCGCAAGATCCTGTCCCTGCCCGACCTGCGGGTCTCCGGTATCTGCGTCCGCGTCCCGGTCGTCACCGGCCACTCGCTCGCGGTCAACGCCGAGTTCTCCTCGTCGCTGACCCCCGAGCGCGCCACCGAGATCCTCTCGAACGCCCCGGGCGTCGAGCTCCGCGACGTACCCACGCCTCTGTACGCCGCCGGCAAGGACCCCTCCTACGTCGGCCGCATCCGCCAGGACGAGGGCGTGCCCGACAACCGCGGCCTCGCCCTGTTCATCTCCAACGACAACCTCCGCAAGGGCGCCGCGCTCAACACCGTCCAGCTCGCCGAGCTGGTTGCCGCTGCCCTCTGACGAGACGTCAGGCGCGCTGTCCGAGACATCGATGCCGATCGACTGAGGCGCTGTCACGGGAAAGA
>NZ_JBEXJF010000023.1:0-82751 GCF_040608935.1 Nocardioides sp. NPDC004968 | reverse complement strand
ATGGCGCCGATCGGGCCCGGGTAGACCGAGCCGTACGCATGGCCGCCGGTGCGCTCGTAGACCGGGCAGACGTTGAGGCAGGCCGAGCAGCGGATGCAGCGCAGCGCCTGCCGGCCGACCTCGTCGGCCAGTGCACGGGTGCGGCCGTTGTCGAGCAGCACCACGTGCACCTCCTGCGGGCCGTCGCCATGGGTGATCCCGCTCCACGTCGAGGTGTAGGGGTTCATCCGCTCGCCGGTCGAGGACCGCGGCAGGAGCCTGAGCATCGGGTCGAGGTCCTCCCAGCGGGAGACGACCTTCTCGATGCCGACGACGGAGACCAGCACGTCGGGAAGGGTCAGGCACATCCGGCCGTTGCCCTCCGACTCCACCACGACGAGGGTGCCGGTCTCGGCGACCGCGAAGTTGGCACCGGAGATCCCGACCTTCGCGCGCAGGAACTTCTCGCGCAGGTGCTCCCGCGCAGCAGCGGCGAGCACGGCCGGCTCGTCGGTCAGGTCGGCGGGCGCCGGACGGCCCGCGGCCCCCATCTTCGACCGGAAGATCTCGCGGATCTCGGCCCGGTTGCGGTGGATCGCCGGGACCAGGATGTGGCTCGGCAGGTCGTCGCCGAGCTGCACGATCAGCTCGGCCAGATCGGTCTCCCAGGCCGCGATGCCCTCCTCGGCGAGCGCCTCGTTGAGCCCGATCTCCTGGGTCACCATCGACTTGACCTTCACGACCTCCTCCGCGTCGTGCGCCTTCGCGATCGCAGCGACGATCGCGTTGGCCTCGTCGCCGTCACGGGCCCAGTGGACGGTCGCGCCGTTGGCGGTCAGGGTCTCCTCGAGGCGTACGAGCTGGGTGTCGAGGTCGAGCAGCGCGCGCTCCTTGACCGCGGCACCGGCCAGGCGCAGCTCCTCCCAGTCCTCCACCTCGGCGACGACCTTGGCCCGCTTGGCGCGGATGGTGCCGGTCGCGTGGGCGAGGTTGTGGCGCAGCTGGGAGTCGGCGAGGGCCTCGCGGGCGGCCTCCGGGAAGGCCGGCATGCCGACGAACGTGCCGCTCATCGGGTCGCCCCCTCGGTAGAGGCGAGGATCTCGGCGAGATGGACGGCGCGTACGCCCGAACGTTGCCGGGAGAGCACGCCGCCGATGTGGGTCAGGCAGGAGTTGTCACCGGCGACCACGATCTCGGCGCCGGTCTCGCGGATGTGGCGGGCCTTGTCGGCGCCCATCGCGATCGAGGTGTCGGCGTTCTTGACCGCGAAGGTGCCACCGAAGCCGCAGCACTGGTCGGCGCCGGGCAGGTCGACCAGCCTGATCCCCCGCACCGACTCCAGCAACCGTCGCGGCCGGTCCCCCACACCCAGCATCCGCAGCGAGTGGCAGGTCGGATGGTAGGTCACCCGGTGCGGGTAGTAGGCGCCCACGTCCGTCACCCCCAGCACGTCGACGAGGAACTCGGAGAGCTCATAGACCTTCGGGGCGACCTCCGCGACTGCCCGCTCCAGGGCCTCGTCGCCGGAGCGGCGGGCCACGATCGAGTGCTGGTGCCGGGCCGAGCCCGCGCACGACCCGGACGGTGTCACCACGGCGTCGTAGCCGGCGAACGCGTCCACGAACGTACGCACCACCGGGACCGCCTCGTCCAGGTAGCCGGTGTTGACCATCGGCTGCCCGCAGCACGTCTGCGCCTGCGGGAAGTCGACCTCGACGCCGAGCCGGCGCAGGAGGCGTACGACGGCCTTCCCGGTGCTCGGGTAGAGCGCGTCGTTGATGCAGGTGACCATCAGTGCGACTCGCATCGAGCAGCCTCCTTCGTCTGTCTAGTTGCCATCAAATCAGTTCAGATGAGTCCGGTGCGTACGGCCCGCACGACCGCCTCCACACTCGTCCCCGCTCCCAGCGCATCCGCGGCCGCCCGGAGACGGCGCCGCACGGTGCGCTCGGAGATGCCCAGCGCCCGCGCGATCCGCTCGATCGTGTAGCCCCGCGCGAACAACGCCAGCACCTCCACCTCGTCCGCGGGAAGATCGGTCGAAGAGGAAGGTCGTACGCCGCCCGAGGCCGCCACGGTTCACTCCTGTCTCAGCATGACGCTGATCGATGAATGGGCCGATGGATGGGCGCGCGACCGGGACACCGAGCTCATCGGGCCACGACCTTCTCGACGTAGGGCACCAGACGCACCGGCCCGGCGAGCCCGTAGCTCTGCCTGGTCGCCACGCCGTAGACCGACGGGGTGACGGTGCGCAGCCGGTTGAGCAGCGTCGAGGCCACCTCGATCTCGATCGTGTTGGAGCCGGGGACCAGGGCGTGGCCCAGGTCGACGACCGGGTCCATCGGGTCGCACGGCGCCAGCAGCTCACCGTTGACGCGCACCCGGAAGGTGTCGTTGACCTCGCCGAGCTCGAGGTAGGCGCCGTCCTCCGCGGTCCAGTCGGTGCCCAGGTCGACGCTCGTGCGGTAGCGGCCGATGCCGGAGGCGTCCTCGAGACCGGCGACCTTCGACCAGGACTGCGGCGACGCGAGGTCGCTGGTCACGACCTCCTTCGTCGTGGCGAGGTCCTTGGGGTCGGCCGGGTTCGCCGGCTTCCAGTCCTCGAGCGCGAGGGCCCAGGACTGCGGCGTCACCGGCTCGCGGACGCGGTCGACGGCGACCTTCACCGTCCGGCCGTCGGCCTTGGTGAGCTCGAAGGTGCCGGCGGTCGTCGTACGCAGCGCGACGTTGGCGCCCCGCGCCACCACGGCCTGGCCAGCGGTGGCGACGGGGAGAACAGAGCGGGCGACGCCCGCACCCGGGGCCGCGAGAGCGACCACGGTGGACTGGCCCGGAACGAGATCGACCCGTACCCGGACCCGGTCACCGGCGCGCTCGTAGGCGGCGATCCGGGTGACCTCACCGGTCCACGCGTCCAGCAGCCACGGCACCGCGGCGCGGTCGGTGGCTGTCAGCCAGACGTCCTGCTGCACCGGGTTGAGCCGCCGGTTCTCGGCGTGCCGGGCGTTGGCGAGGTAGTAGAGGTCGACCTTGCCGGTGACGCGCCGGACGTGCATCACCGTCGAGTCGGCGTGCTCGACGTCGCGTACGACACCGAGCTCGGCGAGAGCGCCGCCGACGCCTGCCTCGAGGACGCTGCGGGTGGTCGGGAGGGCGGCGATCCTCGTCATCAGGTCGCGGACCTCGGCCACCGCGGCCTCGTCGGTGCGACCGATGGGAGTGGCATCGCGGCCCCAGTCCTTTCCGGCGTCGTTGACCAGGATGATCGGCAGGCCGGCGCGGCCCAGCTCGAGCGCCTTGCGGGCGGCCGCCAGGTCGATGGTGACCTCACGACTGCGGATCTTGTCGGGGCCGATGACGAGCACCTTGTAGGCGGGCCCGTCCGGAGCCAGCCGCCCGTCCTCGACGGTCACGTCCTCGCGGGTCAACAGCGCCGAGGTGATGAACGAGTGCGACCAGCCGAGCTTGGTGCCGTCGTTGGTCACCCAGAACGGACCGATGCCGGTGGAGGCACCCGCCTTCTGGCGAAGGAAGACGATGTCGTACGTCGGCCGCCCTGTCCGCAGGACCAGTTGGGTACGGGCGAGGTAGCGCGCGATCCCGGGCACGTGCTCCCACTGCGGCGTCCGGGGTCCCCACGCCTCGCCATAGCCGATCGCGCCGTTGTAGTAGGGCGAGAACGCCGCGAAGCCCGGCCAGGTGACATCGGGTGCGGCGGCGTAGGGAAAGCCGTGGATCATCGCCTGGTTGACGCCCGCCGCGAAGATGCTGTTGATCGTGAACAGCGCCTGGTTCTGCGCGGTCGGGCTCGCACTGTTGGCACCCCAGGTCGTGTTGTAGGCGCCGCCGTTGTAGCAGATCGCCTCGCAGGAGAGCACCTGCTTGCCGGCGATGTCGCGGCCGCCGGCCATGACCCGGTAGTCGTCGAGGTTCTTGAAGCCCAGCGACTCGGTCTCGGCGATGTCCAGCAGCGCGGAGTGCTCGGTGGCGTCGGTCTCCAGGCCGTACGCCTGGATCCGCAGCCCCATCCCGAGCGAGCGGGCGAAGCGCTGCATCGGCAGCAGGTGGTGGTCGCGGTACAGGTCGGAGAGGACCTGGTTGAAGTCGTCGCGCACCTGGTTGGTCCGCAGCGCGTCGGTCGTCGCGGGGGCGCCAGGCGTCCCGAGGGCGAAGCGATAGGCCTCGTCCACCTCGAGCACCACAGGGAGGAAGGGCTCGAGGTCATAGCCGGCCCGGGTGCGGAACTCCTCGAGCAGCTTCGGCGTCCAGATGGTCGCCTCGGACTCGATCTCGAGGGAGTCCTCGAAGAGATAGCCGCCCGCGGCCCGGAGCAGGGAGCGCAGCTCCTTGTCGAGGATCGTGTCCTTCCACAGGTCGACGACGGCCTCGGTGCCGGCCTCGCTGAAGTGGTCGACCACGTAGGAGCGAGGAGAGGTGTGCGGGCCCGCCTCGGGCTCCTGCCCGCTCCCCCTCCGCCAGGTCGCGAGGACGACCCAGGAGCCCGCCGGCTCGGCCGGAGCGGTCCAGGACAGTCGGCCGTCCCTCACCTGGCCGGAGAGGTCGAGGTGGGAGCCGGGATCGAGGGTGGTGATCGAGGACGTGCTGGCGGTGATCCGGTGCGCCTGGACGGTGACCAGGTCGACCCGGTCGCCGTGCGACTCCCCCTGCGGGGCGGGGATCGCGTCATCGAAGGTCTGGCCGGCGGCGACGTCGACTCGTCCGTAGGCGAGCTCGCTGCAGGCCGCGTCGTCGTCGGGGGTGATCGTGGAGACCGCGGCCGGCCACGAGGGACCGACGGTCAGGTCGATCCGTACGTCCCGCTTCGCGCCACGCGCCAGCGCCGCCTTCACACCGGCGACCCAGGACGGACTGCCCCAGCCGTGCTTCGCCACGTCGACCTCGATGCCACGGGCGCGCAGGCTGTGGGTGACGACCGCGACCTCTAGGACGCCGAAGCCGGCGTCGGCCACGGTGTCGACCTCGCGGGCGACCTCGGCGGGATCCACGAGGCCGTAGGGCCACCACCAGCGGAAGCCCGCCGCCGTGGCGGTGCCCGGCTTGCGGAAGGCCTTCGTAAAGGCGTCCGGGAGACCGGCGGTGGAAGCCGCGGCCGCCCCCGCGGGGGTGCTTCCGACGGCGCCGGCGACAGCGGCCGTGCCGAGAGTGGCGGCCGCGGCGCCGAAGAGCGCGCGGCGGCTGAGCCGGGCGGTGGAGAGGAAGTCGGTCATGGGGGTGCCTTCGGGGAGCAGGGTCAGGAGATGCGGGCCTCTGCGGCGGCCCAGTCGAGGCCGTCGCGCGGCTCGAAGCGGCGTACGTCGTAGGAGCGGCGGACCAGGTCCCGCATCGCGGGGAGGTCAGGCAGGTCGGCCCCGAGAGCCCTGCCCTGGACCAGGACGTTTCCGAGTGCGGCCGCCTCGACCGGACCGGCGAGAACCGGCAGGCCGCAGGCGTCCGCGGTGAGCTGGCAGAGCAGCTCGTTCTGAGAGCCGCCGCCGACGACGTGGACGACCCCGGGCGAGGTGCCCGCGAGGGCGGCTGCGGTGCGTACGTGGCGACGGTAGGCGACAGCGAGGCTGTCGAGGACGCAGCGGGTGATCGCGGCCGGCGAGTGTGGGGTCGCCTCGTCGGACTCCGCGGCCAGCGCGGCGATCCGCTCCGGCATCGGGTCGGCCGACGTGCTCGGGAAGAGCAGTCGCGGGTCGTTGATGTCGACCACCGTACGCAGCGGCTCGAGCTCCGCCGCGGCCGCGAGCAGCGAGCGAAGCTCGGCGCCCTGGTAGCGCCGCTCGCCCCACGAGCGCAGCGACTCCGACAGGACCCACAGGCCCATCACGTTCTTGAGGAAGCGGATGGTGCCGTCGACGCCGACCTCGTTGGTGAAGTCGGCGAGCCGGGCCTCCTCGGTCAGCACCGGCTGGTCGAGCTCGAGGCCGACCAGCGACCAGGTGCCCGAGGAGATGTAGGCGAAATCGCCGACCTCGGCGGGGACGCCGACGACCGCCGAGGCGGTGTCGTGCGAGCCCACCGCGACCACCGGTACGTCGGTGGTGACACCCAGCTCGTCAGCGACGTCGGGCAGCAGCGTGCCGAGGAGAGAGCCCGGGTCCCGAAGGGGCGGGAGGACCCCTTCGGGAATCCCGAGCTCCCGGCACAGGTCGACCGCCCAGGCGCCCTGACGTACGTCGTAGAGCTGGGTGGTCGAGGCGTTGGTGCGCTCCGCGCCGATCGCACCGGTGAGCCAGTAGCCGAGCAGGTCGGGCAGCAGCAGCATCGTCTCGGCGGCGTCGAAGGCGGTGGTACCGCGGGCCGCCACCAGCTGGTAGATCGTGTTGAACGGGAGCTGCTGGATGCCGGTGGTGCCGTAGAGCGTCGCCGCGCCGATCTGGGCGACGACCTTCTCGGCGATGCCCTCGACGCGGGCGTCGCGGTGGCTGAAGACCTGGCCGAGGAGCTGGCCGTCGTGGTCCAGCAGCCCGTGGTCGATGGCCCAGGAGTCGATGCCGATGCCGTGCAGCGGTCCGGTCCGGGCCACCTCGCGGATGCCGGTGAGCACCTCGCGATGGATGCCGAGCACGTCCCAGAAGAGCGAGCCGCGGACGCGTACCGCCCCGTTCGGGAAGCGGTGCAGCTGGTCGATCTCGACCCGGTCGCCACCGATCCGGCCGGACATGACCCGGCCGGAGGTGGCGCCCAGGTCGACCGCAGCGACCCTGACCGGACGATTCATCGCAAGAAGGCGGCGGCGACGCCGGCGTCGACCGGCACGTGCAGACCGGTGGTGTGACTCAGGTCGGGACCGCAGAGTACGAAGACGGCGTTGGCGATGTTCTCCGGCAGCACCTCGCGCTTGAGCAGGGTGCGCTGGGCGTAGAACTTGCCGAGCTCCTCCTCCTTGACCCCGTAGACCTCGGCGCGCTTGGCGCCCCAGCCTCCGGCGAAGATGCCGGAGCCCTGGACCACGCCGTCGGGGTTGATGCCGTTGACCTTGATCCCGTGCTCACCGAGCTCGGCGGCCAGCAGCCGGACCTGATGGGCCTGGTCGGCCTTGGCCGCGCCGTACGCGACGTTGTTGGGCCCGGCGAAGAGCGAGTTCTTCGAGGAGATGTAGACGATGTCGCCACCCATCTCCTGCTCGATCAGCACCTTCGCGGCGGCCTTGGAGACCAGGAACGAGCCCTTGGCCATCACGTCGTGCTGGAGGTCCCAGTCGCGCTCGGTGGTCTCCAGCAGCGACTTCGACAGCGACAGACCGGCATTGTTGACGACCAGGTCGACACCGCCGAAGGCGAGCACCGCGGCGTCGAACATCGCCTGTACGGCGGCCTCGTCGGAGACGTCGGCGGCGAGGCCGACGGCGACGTCAGGGCCACCGATCTCTTCCGCTGCGGCCTGCGCCTTGGCGAGGTCGAGGTCGGCGATCACGACGCAGGCACCCTCGGCGGCGAGCCGCTTCGCGGTGGCCTTGCCGATGCCGGAGGCGGCACCGGTGACCAGGGCGACCCTGGTCGCGAGGGGCTTGGGAGCAGGCATCCGCTGGAGCTTGGCCTCCTCCAGCGCCCAGTACTCGATCCGGAACTTCTCCGACTCGTCGATCGGGGCGTACGTCGAGAGCCCCTCGGCACCGCGCATCACGTTGATCGCGTTGACGTAGAACTCCCCCGCCACGCGGGCCGTCTGCTTGTTCTTGCCGAAGGAGAACATGCCTACGCCGGGGACCAGGACGATGAGCGGGTCCTTGCCGCGGATCGCGGGGCTGTTCTGGTCGGCGTGCCGGTCGTAGTAGCCCTGGTAGTCCTCGCGGTAGCTGACCGCGAGCTCCTTGAGGCGGGCGATCGACTCTTCGACGGTCGCGTTCGCCGGAAGGTCGAGGACCAGCGGCTTGACCTTGGTGCGCAGGAAGTGGTCGGGGCACGACGTGCCGAGCTCGGCCAGGCGCGGGTGGGCCTCTTGGGCGAGGAAGTCGAGGACCACCTCGGAGTCGTTGAAGTGGCCGACCATCGGCTGGTCCGCCGAGGCGATGCCACGGATCGTGGGGGCGAGAGCAGCGGCCTTCGTACGCCGCTCCTCCTCCGCCAGGGCCGCGTAGCCCTCGAGCGCGGGACCGAACGGCTCCGCCTTGCTGTGCTCCTCGATGTAGGCGGCGGCGGTGTCGATGATCCAGAGCGAGTTCTTCTCGGCCTCCTCGGACGTGTCGCCCCACGCGGTGATGCCGTGCCCGCCCAGGACGCAGCCGACCGCCTGCGGGTTCTTCGCCTTGATCTCGGCGATGTCGAGACCGAGCTGGAAGCCGGGGCGGCGCCACGGCACCCAGACGACCTGGTCGCCGAAGATCTCCTTGGTGAGGTTCTCGCCGTCGGCGGCGGTGGCGATCGCGATGCCGGAGTCGGGGTGGAGGTGGTCGACGTGGGCGGCGTCCACGAGTCCGTGCATCGCGGTGTCGATGGACGGCGCCGCACCGCCCTTGCCGTGCAGGCAGTAGTCGAACGCGGCGACCATCTCGTCCTCGCGCTCGACGCCCGGGTAGACGTCGACGAGCGCGCGCATCCGGTCGAGCCTGAGCACGGCGAGGCCGGTCTCCTTCAGGGTGCCGAGGTCACCGCCGGAGCCCTTCACCCAGAGCAGCTCGACGTCCTGACCCGTCACCGGGTCGGTCGCGGTGCCCTTGGCGGAGGTGTTGCCGCCGGCGTAGTTGGTGTTCTTCGGGTCGGCGCCGAGGCGGTTCGAGCGCGCGATCAGTTCTGCTGCAGTCGTCATGACCATCCTGCCTGTGTGCCGCCGACTCGGGCGGTCTCGATCTGGTCCTGGTAGCCGCTGGCGAGGTAGGCGCGCATCGGGTCCGCGGCCAGGCCACGGTCCTCGCGCCACCCGCCGAGGTCGGCGCGTACGTCGGTGTAGAAGGCGTCCATGAAGATCTCGTTGGCCAGGAGTACGTCGCCGTCCTCCTGCGCCGCGGCGAGGGCATCGGTGTCGAGCAGCAGCGCCCGCGCGGACATCTCCTGGACGTTGAGCACGGACCGGATCTGGCCCGGGATCTTCTTCTCGATGTTGTGGCACTGGTCGAGCATGAAGGCGACCCCGCCCTCGGCGACGGGCTTGAACCCGCCGCCACGGACCACCTCGACGATGATCCGGAAGAGCTGGAACGGGTCGGCCGCACCGACGATCAGATCGTCGTCGGCGTAGAAGCGGCTGTTGAAGTCGAAGGAGCCGAGCTTCCCCAGCCGCAGCAGCTGCATCACGATGAACTCGATGTTGGTGCCGGGCGCGTGATGCCCGGTGTCGAGGCACACGACGGCCCGGTCGCCGAGGGCGCTGACCTGGGCGAACGAGGTGCCCCAGTCGGGGACGTCGGTGTGGTAGAACGCCGGCTCGAAGAACTTGTACTCCAGCACCAGGCGCTGCTCCTCACCGATGCGCTCGTAGATGGTCGCGAGCGATTCGGCGAGCCGGTCCTGGCGGCCGCGCATGTCGGCCTGCCCGGGGTAGTTGGACCCCTCGGCGAGCCAGATCTTCAGGTCGCGCGAGCCGGTCGCGTTCATCACCTCGATGCACTCGAAGTGGTGGTCGATCGCCTTCTGCCGGATCTTCGCGTCGGTGTGGGTGAGCGCGCCGAGCTTGTAGTCGTCGTCCTGGAAGGTGTTGGAGTTGATCGTGCCGAGCGCGATCCCCTGGTCCTCGGCGTAGCTGCGCAGGGCCGCGTAGTCCTCGACCCTGTCCCACGGGATGTGCAACGCGACGCTCGGCGCCAGGCCGGTGAAGCGGTGGACGGTGGCCGCGTCGGCGACCTTCTCCTCGGGGGTGCGCGGTGTGCCCGGGGTGCCGAAGACCTTGAACCGGGTCCCCGAGTTTCCGTAGGCCCACGAGGGGACCTCGATCTCGAGGGCGGCCAGGTCGCCCGAGATCTGGTCGAACGTCGTCATCGGAGAGCCTCTCTGTGTTGCGGTTGAAAGGTTTCAAAGCGCGCGTCCGACGTTAGTGGCGCACGTCACGTGCGTCAAGAGCAGCGCGAACTTCGTTGCGTTTCAGCACCCACCGCGAGAGGTCAGTTTCTGACCGCGAGGGGTCGGTTCCTGGCCGCGAGAAGTCAGTTCCTGGCCTCGGACCCATTCCGCGTACAAAAATCGACGCCTCGAGGTCAGAAACTGACCCCTCGGCGTCAAGAACCGACTTCTCGGGGTGAATCAGCGACCGAGCTGGTCCTCGAGGTGGAAGACCTCCTCGAGGCGGAGGAAGCCCTCGTCGGGCGCGACACCGTCGAGATCCTCGAAGAACTCCGCCATCTCCGCCTGCCAGCGGGCGTTGACCTCGGTGGCCGCCATCCCGGCCTGAGCAGCCTCGATGGAGGGGGTCTCGACGTAACCGATGAGCAGGCCGTCGGGACGGAGGAACAGGGAGTAGTTGTGCCACCCGGTCTCCGCGAGCGCCTGGAGCATGTCTGGCCAGACGGCGGCGTGGCGCCGCTTGTACTCCTCGATGCGCTCGGGCTTGACCTGCAGCTGGAAGCAGACGCGCTCCATGACGACCTCCGATGAAACGATTTAGGCACGGACGCTAATGAGCATGTCCGACATCGGTCAATCCCGGTAGCGTCCCTCCTCGTCACAGCGCCGCCCACGGCCTATGCTGCGATTGAACGTTTCAGGAAGGAGCCCAGGTGGCGATCACCCCAGGTGCGGGTACACCGCGCAGCGCCTCGGTCAAGGACGTCGCGGCCACCGCAGGCGTCTCCCTCGGCACGGTGTCCAACGTGCTCAACCGCCCCGACCGGGTCAGCCGGACGACACGCGAGCGGGTGGAGCGCGCGATGGCCGACCTCGGCTTCGTACGCAACGAGTCGGCGCGCTCCCTGCGCACCGGCAGCACCCAGTCGCTGGCCTACGTCATGCTCGACGCCGGCAACCCGTTCTTCACCGACGTGGCCCGTGGCATCGAGCTGGCCGCCGAGGCGGCCGGGCTCTCGCTGTTCCTGTGCAACAGCGACGGCCGCTCGGCCCGCGAGGGCGCCCACCTCGCCCACCTGCAGCAGCAGCGGGTCCAGGGCATCCTGATCACCCCGGTCGACCCCGACGACCCGCAGCTCGACCAGCTGATCGAGCGGGGCACCCCGGTCGTCATCGTCGACCGCACCCGGGCCGGGTCGTCGTTCTGCTCCGTCGCCGTCGACGATGTCCTGGGCGGGCGGCTGGCCGTCGAGCACCTCATCGACGCCGGCCACAAGCGGGTGGCGTACGTCGGTGGGCCGGAGTCGATCGGACAGGTCCGCGACCGCGGCGAGGGCGCCCGGCAGGCCTGGGCCGAGGCCGGGCTGCCGCCCGAGGACCTCGTGGTTCTCTCCTGCGAGGCCCCGACCGTCGCCTGTGGCCGCGCCGCCGGCGAGCGGCTCGTCGGGCTGTCCGCCCGGCGCCGCCCCACCGCCGCGTTCTGCGCCAACGACCTGCTCGCGCTCGGACTGCTCCAGCAGACGATCTCCAGCGGCCGGACCGTACCCGGTGACCTCGCGATCGTCGGCTACGACGACATCGAGTTCGCGGCCGCCGCGGCCGTGCCGCTCACCTCCGTGCGCCAGCCCCGCCAGGACCTCGGCCGCCGCGCCGCCGAGCTGCTCCTCGACGAGGTCGGCGACCCCACCCACCAGCACGAGCAGGTCGTCTTCACCCCCGAGCTCGTCGCCCGCGCCTCCACCCTCGGACGCCCCTGACCGCCGAGTCGGCCGGAGCAGGAGCGGGCGTACGTCTTCATCGGATGCCTTAGGCTCCAGGATCGGAAGCCGAAGGAGAGTCAGTTGGCCGGAGAACGCGCAGCGACGCTGAGCGATGTCGCCCGCGAGGCAGGGGTCTCGCTGGCCACCGCCTCGCGCGCGTTGAACGGGAGCGACCGGGTGGTGCGCCCCGAGCTGCAGGAGCGGGTCCTGGCCGCGGCGAACAAGCTCGGCTACACGCCCAACGCCAACGCCCAGGCCATGGCGCGCGGCTCGACCGAGACGGTCGGGCTCCTGGTGAAGGACATCTCCGACCCCTACTTCTCCACCATCGCCGGCGGCCTGGCCGACGAGGCCGAGAAGCACGGCCTGCTGGTGATGCTGTGCAACACGGGCGGCCAGCCCGAGCGCGAGCAGAAGTTCCTGGCCGCGCTGCGGCGCCAGCGCAGCCGGGCGATCGTGCTGGCGGGAAGCGACACGGCCGACGTACGCCACACCAGCGAGGTCGCTGACCTGCTGACCTCCTACCTGGACGGCGGCGGCCGGGCGGCCGCGATCAGCCAGCCGCGCCTGCCGGTCGACACCGTCGTGATCGACAACCACGGCGGCGCCAAGGCGCTGGCCGAGCAGTTGGTCGGCCTCGGCTACCGCCGTGCCGCGGTGCTCACCGGCCCCGAGAACCTGCTGGTCTCGGCTGAGCGGCACGCCGGCTTCGCGGAGGGGTGGCTCGAGGCGACCGGCTCGGAGCCGACGTACGTCTCCGACGAGTTCAGCCGCGACGGCGGACGCCGGGCGATGACCCGGCTGCTCGATGACGGCCCGAAGGTGGACTGCGTCTTCGCGGTCAACGACCTGATGGCCGTCGGCGCCCTGGCCGCCTGCCGGCAGGCCGGCGTCGAGGTGGGGCCCGATCTGGCCGTCGCCGGCTTCGACGACATCGCCACGCTGCGCGACGTGACACCCGGGCTGACCACCGTACGTCTCCCCTTGGCCGACATCGGCAGACTGGCGCTCGAGCTCGTCCTCGGCAAGCCGTCGGCGGAGCTTCGCAAGCGGTCCGTGCACGGCGAGGTCGTGCTGCGGGAGAGCACTCCCCCGCGCTCCTGAGTCCGGCTCGGCGGAACACCCTCTTGCGACGGCCATCACATTTGCCATACCGTATTGGAAAGCGCTTTCCCCATTGCTCTCCCGTACTTCCAGCAGACGAGGAACCCTCACATGGCCACACGACGGCTCGGCATCATCATGAACGGCGTCACCGGACGCATGGGCTACCGCCAGCACCTGGTGCGCAGCATCCTGGCGATCCAGGAGCAGGGCGGTGTCGAGCTCTCCGACGGCACCCGGATCCTGCCCGACCCGATCCTGGTAGGACGCAATGCCGAGAAGCTCCAGGACATCGCCAAGGAGCATCGCCTGGACCGTTGGACCACCGACCTCGACGAGGCCCTCGCCAACGCCGAGGACACGGTCTACTTCGACGCCCAGCTGACCAACGTCCGCGAGGTCGCCATCACCAAGGCGGTCGCGGCCGGCAAGCACGTCTACACCGAGAAGCCGATCGCCGACGACGTCGAGGGCTCGCTGCGCCTGGCGCGCCTGGCGGCCGACGCGGGCGTGAAGAGCGGCGTCGTCCACGACAAGCTCTACCTACCGGGTCTCCTCAAGCTGAAGCGGCTCGTCGACTCCGGCTTCTTCGGCCGCATCCTCAGCGTGCGCGGCGAGTTCGGCTACTGGGTCTTCGAGGGCGACCTGCAGCCCGCCCAGCGGCCGAGCTGGAACTACCGCAAGGAGGACGGCGGCGGCATCACCACCGACATGTTCCCCCACTGGAACTACGTCCTGGAGAACCTCTTCGGCAAGGTCGAGGCCGTCACCGCCAAGGTCGTCACCCACATCCCCGAGCGCTGGGACGAGAAGGGCAACGCCTACGCCGCGACCGCCGACGACTCCGCCTACGGCATCTTCGAGCTCGAGGGCGGAATCGTCGCGCAGATCAACTCCTCATGGGCCACCCGGGTCAACCGCGGCGAGCTGGTCGAGTTCCACGTCGACGGCACGCACGGCTCCGCCGTCGCCGGCCTGCACCACTGCGTCGCCCAGGACCGCAACCTGACCCCGAAGCCGGTCTGGAACCCCGACCTGGTCGAGAGCATCCGGTTCCGCGAGCAGTGGTCCGAGGTGCCCGACAACCAGCCCTTCGACAACGGCTTCAAGGCTCAGTGGGAGCAGTTCATCCGCTACGTCGAGGGCGACGGCGACCACCCCTACGACTTCATGGCGGGTGTCCGGGGCGTCAGGCTCGCCGAGGCCGGGCTCGAGTCTTCGACCGAGGGCCGCCGGATCGAGCTCGGAGAGATCCAGCTGTGACCTCAGTACGCCTCCCGCTGCCCGATGGCGGCACCGAGCTCCACACGCTCGCGGCCCCCACGGAGTGGACGAAGCCGAGTGCGCCGTTCACCTCCCGCACCGCGTACGCCGCCGCCCACGTCGTCCCCCGCGTGCTCGCCGAGAACGTGCCCGGCGCCCCCGCCGACATCGACTGGGACCGCACCCTGGCCTATCGGCACGAGCTGTGGTCCTACGGTCTCGGCGTCGCCGAGGCGATGGACACCGCCCAGCGCGGCATGGGCGTCGACTGGACCGCCGCGGCCGAGCTGATCCGCCGCTCCGCCGCCGAGGCGGCCACCGTGGGCGGGTCGATCGCCTGCGGCGCCGGCACCGACCAGCTCGCCCTCGACGCCGTCCCCGAGGGCAGGGCCGGCGTGGCCACCGTCATCGACGCCTATCGCGAGCAGATGAAGGTCGTCGCCGACACCGGCGCGACCACGATCGTGATGGCCTCGCGCGCGCTCGCCCGGGTCGCCCGCAGCGCCGAGGACTATGCCGAGGTCTACGCGACCATCCTCGACGAGGCCGAGAGCCCGGTGATCCTGCACTGGCTGGGCGACATGTTCGACCCGGCGCTGGCGGGCTACTGGGGCTCCTCCTCGGTCGAGGAGGCGACCGAGACCTTCCTCGACGTCATCCGGGCCCGTCCCGGCAAGGTTGACGGGGTCAAGGTCTCGCTCCTCGACGCAGAGCACGAGGTCGGGCTGCGCCGGGCGCTGCCCGGCGGCGTACGGCTCTACACGGGGGACGACTTCAACTACCCCGAGCTGATCGTCGGTGAGGGGACCGCCGAGGGCGAGTTCTCGCACGCGCTGCTCGGCATCTTCGCGGCGATCTACCCGGCGGCCTCGGCCGCACTGCAGGCGCTCGACGACGGTGATCCCGAGACGGCCAAGCAGCTGCTGGAGAGCACCCAGGCGCTCGGCCGCAAGATCTTCGAGGCGCCGACCTACTACTACAAGACCGGGATCGCGTTCCTCTCCTGGCTCAACGGCCACCAGCCCGGCTTCTCCATGGCCGGCGGCCTGCACGCCGGTCGCTCGGTGCTCCATCTGGCCGAGGTGTTCCGGCTGGCCGACGCGGCCGGCCTGCTGACCAGCCCCGACCTCGCGGCCGCACGCATGCGCGCCTTCCTCACCGTGCAAGGAGTCGACCAGTGACCGACAGCAGCACCGGGCTGGAACGCCTCTCGCTCAACACCAAGACCACCAACTCCTGGACCCTCGCCGAGGCCGTCGACGGAGCCGCTCGCGCCGGCATCCCCGCCCTGGGGCTGTGGCGCGACCGCGTGCACGAGGCCGGGCTGGAGAAGGCCGCCAAGCTCGTACGCGACGCCGGGCTGCGCGTCTCCTCGCTCTGCCGCGGCGGCTTCCTGACGGCATCCGACGAGGCGGGGATCGCCGGCGCGCTCGAGGACAACAAGCGGGCGGTCGACGAGGCCGCGACGCTCGGCACCGACTCGCTGGTGATGGTCGTCGGCGGACTCCCCGAGGGAGATGTGGACCTGGCCGGCGCCCGCGAGCGGGTCGCCGACCGGCTCGGTGAACTGGCCCCGTACGCCGGTGACCACGGCGTGAAGCTCGTCCTGGAGCCGCTGCACCCGATGTACGTCGCCGACCGCGCGGTCATCTCGACCCTCGGCCAGGCGCTCGATCTGGCCGCGCCGCACCCGGTCGACGCGGTCGCGGTCGTCGTGGACACCTTCCACGTCTTCTGGGACCCGGACATCGCGGCCCAGATCGAGCGGGCCGGCGTGGAGGGCCGGATCGCGTCGTACCAGGTCTGCGACTTCAACCTGCCGATCCCCGCCGACGCGCTGCTGGCGCGCGGGATGATGGGCGACGGTGTCATCGACTTCGCGTCGATCACGCGGATGGTCGCCGCGACCGGCTACACCGGCGACGTCGAGGTCGAGATCTTCAACGAGGCGGTCTGGGCCAGCGACCCCGACGACGTGCTCGCCACCATGACGCAGCGCTACCGCGACCTCGTCCTCCCCCACCTGTGATGCCGGCTCGTCGAGTCGTCGTCGCCTGCGACAAGTTCAAGGGCTCCCTGACCGCACGCGAGGTCGACGAGGCGGTGGCCGCCGGGATCCTCGCGGCGAACCCCGAGGCAGAGGTACGCATCGTGCCGATCGCCGACGGCGGCGACGGCACCGTGGCAGCGCTGGCCGGCGCCGGCTTCGACCTGGTGCCGGTCGAGGTCTCCGGCCCGACCCTCGAGCCGGTGGCGGCGCACTACGCCGTACGCGGCGACCTGGCGGTCGTCGAGCTCGCCGACACCTGCGGGCTGCTGCGGCTGCCCGGTGGTCGGCTCGCCCCGCTGACCGCGTCCTCCCGCGGTCTCGGTGAGGCCGTGCTCGCCGCCGTCGACGGTGGTGCTCGCACGGTCGTCATCGGCCTCGGCGGTAGCGCCAGCAACGACGGCGGCGCAGGAATGCTCCGCGCCCTCGGCGCACGCCTCCTCGACGCTTTTGGCGCAGAGATCGCCGAGGGCGGTGGCTCCCTCGGAAGCCTCGCGGAGATCGATCTCTCCGGCCTCGACACGCGTCTCCAGGAAACCGAGATCGTGGTCGCCTGCGACGTCGACAACCCGCTGCTCGGCCCCCGCGGCGCCGTTGCCACCTTCTCCGCGCAGAAGGGCGCCGGGCCTGCGGACCAGGAGCTGCTCGAGGCAGCCCTGGCGACGTACGCAGCCACGGTCGCTGCGGCCACCGGACGCGATCTCGCCGAGATCGTCGACGCACCCGGCGCGGGCGCGGCCGGCGGCGTCGGGTTCGCCGCCCTCGCGGTGCTCGGCGGGCGGGTCGAGCGCGGCGTCGAGCTGCTGCTGGGCCTCGTGGGCTTCGCCGAGGCGCTCGCCGGCGCGGACCTGGTCGTCACCGGCGAGGGCTCCTTCGACCATCAGACCCTGTCCGGGAAGGCGCCGATGGGCGTGCTCCAGGCTGCCCGCGAGGCGCACATCGGCGCCGTTGTCGTCTGCGGCCGCACCACCCTCTCCCCCATCGAGGCGGAGCAGGCGGGGGCCGCCCAGGTGCGCGCGCTCACCGACCTCGAGCCCGACCCCGAGCGCTGCATGACGAACGCCGCCGAGCTGCTCTCACAGCTCGGCGGCGAACTCGGGTAACACGTCGTTCGTAGGACTTTCCGGTCGTTCCAATAGGGCGAGTAGTCCTACGAACAGCGTGTTACACGGGGCGGGAGGCTCAGAAGTCGAAGTCGTCGATGTTCGACTCGTCGAAGACTGTGGGCTCACCCAACACGACTACGCCGTCGGCGCCTACCGTGTACTCACCCAGGTCACCGGCCTCGAAGGTGTCGCCTTCCTTGCCCTCGATGTCACCGGCGGCGAGCGCGTCGGCGGTGTACGCGGCGAGGTAGCCGAGCTGCTCGGGGTCCCACAGCGCGAAGGCCTTGACGGTGCCGTCCTTGACGTACTCGCGCATCTGGTTCGGGGTGCCGAGACCGGTCAGCGCGACCTTGCCCTTGTACTCCGAGTCGGACAGATAGCGCGCGGCCGCGGCGATGCCGACCGTGGTCGGGCTGATGATGCCCTTGAGGTTCGGGTGGGACTGCAGCAGGCCGGCGGTCTTGTCGAACGACTTCTGGTCGTCGTCGTCACCGTAGACGGTCTGGACGAGCTTGATGTTCGGGTGGTTCGCGGCCAGCTCCTCCTCCATCAGCTTGATCCACTCGTTCTGGTTGGTGGCGTTGGCAGCCGCGGAGAGGATCGCGATCTCACCCTCGTCGCCGATCTGCTCGGCGATCAGATCGACCTGGCTCTTGGCGATGCCGGCGGCGTCGGCCTGGCTGACGAAGACGTCGCGGAACTGCGGCTCGGTGTCGGAGTCCATCGTGACGACCTTGGTGCCGGCGTTGCGGGCCTCGTCGAGGGCGTCGCCGATGGCGGTCGGGTCGTTGGCCGAGATGACGAGCGCCCCTGCGCGCTGCTGGGTCGCGGTGTTGATGAAGCTGACCTGGGAGTCGGGGGTCGACTCGGTCGGGCCCACCTGCTTCCAGGTGGTGCCGATCTCGTCGGCGGCCTTCTTGCCACCCGTGTCGGAGGCGTCGAAGTAGGGGTTGCCGAGGTTCTTCGGGATGAAGGTGATGCTGCTGGTGTCGCCGCCACCCTCTCCATCGCTGCCGCTGTCGCTCCCGCCGCCGCAGGCGGACAGGGCGAGGCCGAGGGCCGCAACGATGGCGACGGCACTGCCTGCGCGTCGGAACTTGCTGGTCATGTCTCTCACTCCGATTTCTTTGAGGATGGTTCGTCCGAGCTGTGTTGCCGGCGATAGGTGCCGACGATGCGACCGGTCCAACCGAGAACGCTGGCCGCGATGACCGCTGCGATGAGAAGTACGCCGGTGATGATCTGGATGATGTTGGCGCTGAGTCCGTCCAGGCGCAGCGCGCTGCCGATCGTCCCGATCAGGACGACGCCGGCGATGACCCCGGGGATGGCCCCGCGGCCGCCGAAGATCGAGACCCCGCCGAGCAGCACCGCGGCCACGACCTGGAGCTCCAGGCCGGTGGCGTTGTCGCCACGGGCGCTGCCATAGCGCAGCGTGAAGTAGATGCCCGCCAGCCCCGAGACCAGACCGCTGAGGGTGAACAGGATCAGCTTCGTACGGTCCACGTTGACGCCGGAGAAGCGGGCCGCGTCCTTGCTGAGGCCGGCCGCGAAGATGCCGCGCCCGAAGGGCGTGAAGTGCAGGATCACGGCGAAGATCAGGATCAGGACGACCAGCGGGATCGTCATCAGCGGGATCTGGGAGCCGCCGATCCGGGCTTGTACGGCGTCACCCCAGGCGTCGGGCCAGTCGGTGATCGCGGTGGTGCCGAGGGCGCCGACCGCGATGCCGCGGAAGAGCGCCATGGTGCCGATCGTGACGGCCAGCGACGGCAGTCCGAAGCGGGTGACGAGCACCCCGTTGAGGGCCCCCGCGACCGCACAGGCGAGCAGGGCGATCACCATCGCGGCGACCATCGGGAGGCCCTCACGGTGCAGCACCCCGAACAGCACGCTGGAGAGCCCGACGACGCTCGCAACCGACAGGTCGATCTCGCCCGTGATGATGATCAGCGTCATCGGCAGCGCGATCAGCAGGATCGGCGCGATGTCGAGGACCAGGAAGTAGACCGTGATCGGGTCGGAGAAGTTGAGGATCGCGATCGAGGCGTACAGCCACACGACCACGAGCAGGGCGATGATCGCCGAGTCCCTGGTCATCAGGGTGCGCTGCCACCACGGCTTGGCGTGGGCGGCGTACGTCCTCGTCGGTGCCTTCTCGGACAGCAGGCTGGTCATGAATCTTCCCTCTCTGCGAGGAGCTTGTCGTGCTGACGGCGGGCGAAGTAGCGGTCCAGGACGATCGCGCCGATGATCAGCGCACCGACGACGGCCTGCTGCCAGAAGTCGGGGATGCCCAGGACCGGGAGCGCCCGGTTGATGGTGGTGAGGAGGTACGCCCCCAGGGCCGCCCCGAGGACGGTGCCGCTGCCGCCGAAGATGGCCACGCCACCCACGACCGCGGCGCCGACAGCCTCGAGCTCGATGCCCTGGCCGACACCGGAGCTGATGGTGCCGTAGCGGGAGACGTACAGGATCCCCGCGAGGCCGGCGAGCGCACCCGAGGTGGCGAACGCCTGCAGGACCCGGCGCTTGTCACGCAGCCCGTAGAGCGTGGCGGCGTCGGGGTCGGAGCCGATCGCGTAGAACTCGCGGCCGACGCGGGTGGAGCGCATCAGGTAGATGGCGACGGCCAGCAGCGCGAACGAGATCCAGGCGAGGTTGGGGATGAACAGGAACGATCCGGTGCCGAAGTCGAGCAGCCCGGGCGGGATGTCGGAGGCGTTGATCCGGTCGCTGCCGGCCCACTCGAGCATGATCCCGCGGTAGACGTAGAGCGTGCCGAGGGTGATGACCAGCGCCGGCACCTTGGCGAAGGCGACCAGGGCCCCGTTGATCAGGCCGAGCACGGCGCCCGCGGCGACGGCGATCAGGACGACCAGGATCACGGGGAGCCCGGTGTCGAGGAAGAGCCGCCCGGCCAGGTAGGCCGTGAGCCCGAGGGTCGAGCCGACGCTGAGGTCGACGTTGCGGGTGACGATCACCATCGCCTGGCCGATCGCCAGGCACACGAGGATCGCGGGGGTCAGGGTGAGGTCGCGCCAACCGTCCGTGCTGAACAGGAAGTTGGGGTTCACCGCCGTGGTCACCACGAGCAGCGCGATGAAGGCGACGGCGATGCCAGTCTCACGCTGCTTCAGGAGCCAGGTCAGCCGGCTGGCTGCTCGGTGGCGTGGCTGCGGCGCGGCCGGGGCGGGCGCGTCGAGCGTGGTGGTCATGATGCCTCGCTGACGTTCAGGGTGGTGGAGTGGTGGGCCGTCGCCGCGCGCATGACGGCCTCGGGGGTCGCCTCCGCACGGCTCAGCTCGGCCGTCTGGTGACCCTCGCTGAGGACGATCACGCGGTCGGCCATACCGAGCACCTCGGGGAGCTCGGAGGAGATCATCAGGATCCCGAGACCCTCCTGGGCGAGGGTCGAGAGCAGGCGGTGAACCTCGGACTTGGTGCCGACGTCGATGCCTCGGGTGGGCTCGTCGATGATCAGCACCTTGGGCCGGGTCGAGAGCCACTTGGCCAGGACGACCTTCTGCTGGTTGCCGCCCGAAAGCGTGCCGGCCAAGGTGTCGAGCGT
Organism: Nocardioides sp. NPDC004968; assembly: GCF_040608935.1. Classification (NCBI taxonomy): domain Bacteria; kingdom Bacillati; phylum Actinomycetota; class Actinomycetes; order Propionibacteriales; family Nocardioidaceae; genus Nocardioides; species Nocardioides sp. NPDC004968. Next base: position 61,977 of record NZ_JBEXJF010000023.1, on the reverse strand, counting down.
CCCGGCCTTGACCTCGAGCCGGGCGGCCCAGTCGGCGGCCGAGCGGTTCTCGATGCCGGTGCTGATCAGCCCGGTGCGGGCGAGCCGGCCGCTCGTGGGCAGGGTGATGTTGCGTGAGATCGGTGCGTCCAGGACGAGACCGTGCTGGCGGCGGTCCTCGGGGACGAACGCCAGCCCCATCTCGATCGCTCGTCTCGGGTCACCCGGCGGGACCGGCCGGCCCTCGAGGGTGACCTCGCCGCTCTCGTAGGGGTCGACGCCGAAGATCGCCTGCGCGACCTCGCTGCGCCCGGCTCCGACGAGGCCGGCCAGGCCGACGATCTCGCCCTCGCGGACGGTGAGGCTGATGTCCTGGAACAGGCCGGTGCGGGTGAGGCCCTTGACCTCGAGCAGGGGCTTGCCGACGGTGGCCTCGAGCTTCGGGTAGAGGTCGGAGACCTCCCGCCCGACGAGCCGCTGGACGATCTCGTCCTCGGTGACCGCCGAGATGGGGTCGGTGGAGATGTAGGCGCCGTCGCGCATCACCGTGATCGTGTCGCAGAGGGCGAACACCTCATCGAAGCGGTGCGAGATGAAGACGACGGCGCAGCCCTGGTCGCGTAGCGTGCGCGCCACGCTCATCAGCCGCTCGACCTCGTTGCCCGACAGGGCGGCGGTCGGCTCGTCCATGATCAGGACCTTGGCGTCGAGCGAGAGCGCCTTGGCGATCTCGATCAGCTGCTGGTCGGCGATCGAAAGACCCTCGGTCGGACGGTCGGGCTCGATCGGGACACCCAGCCGGGCGAAGAGCTCGACGACCTCGGTGCGCATCGCGGCGCGGTCGATCTTGCCCCAGCGGTTGGTCGGCTGGCGTCCCATGAAGATGTTCTCGGTGACCGAGAGGTCGGGGAAGAGGGTCGGCTCCTGGTAGATGACCGCGACCCCGGCCTGCTTGGCGTCGGCGGTGTTGCGGAAGTCGACCTGTTCCCCGGAGAGCAGGTAGTCGCCGGCGTCGCGGCGATAGAGCCCGGCGACGATCTTGACCAGGGTCGACTTCCCGGCACCGTTCTCCCCCACGAGCGCGTGGATGGATCCGGCCTCGACCCGGAGGCTTCCGGACCGGAGGGCGCGTACGGGGCCGAACGACTTGGCCACGTCCCGCAGCTCCAGTGCGGCGGGTGTGTCCGGCATGGGCAGCTCCTCGAATTGAAAGGTTTCAAGCCTGGTTTACGCTAGTGATGGCAATCACATACGTCAACACTCTGAGGCCGCTAATTTGAGCGAGATCCGGACTTTGTCATCAGACCGCGTCGGCGCCCGCCCGCATCCGGGCGGGAATCCCGCCGCGTCAGACGGCGTTCAGAGACCCATGCACGCACTCTGGGTATGGGCACATCCGCACGCGTCATCACTCAACGGACGGTTGCGCGAGGTCGGCGCGAACACGCTCGGCGCCGCCGGCTGGAGCGTCGACGAGATCGACCTCTATCGAGAAGGTTTCAATCCACTTCTGGTGGAGCGGGGCGAGGCCGACGTACGCCGCCACCAGGACCGGCTGCGGGAGGCCGATCTGCTGGTCGTGCAGTTCCCGCTGTGGTGGTATTCGGTGCCGGCCATCCTCAAGGGCTGGATCGACCGGGTCTTCGAGTCGGGGTTCGCCTTCGACGTACCGGATCCGGAGACCGGCAAGCCGCTCAAGTACGGCAAGGGTGGTCTGGTCGGCAAGCGCGCGCTGACGATCGTCACCGCCGGTGACCGGGCCGCGACGCTGGGCCCGCGCGGGATCAGCGGCGACATCGAGGACGTCCTGTGGCCCCTTCTGCACGGCACGTTCTGGTACACCGGGATGGACCCGCTGCGCCCGCACCTGATCACCGACACCGACACCATCGACGCCCAGGTCATGGCGCGGATCGAGGCCGACCTGAGCGTACGTCTCGAGGGCGTGATGACGGAGCCGCGGATCGACTACCGGCCGATGGCCGAGGAGCACTACGACCACACGATCAGACTCCACGACTCGGTCGCGCCCGGGGAGGACGGGCTGAGCGCCCATCGCGAGGGCTGAGGTCGTCCCCCACGGGGGCGGGGCCCCCTGCTACGGTCTTGGAGCCAGCCGCTTGGGACGTAGTCCCGGCACGGGAACCCGGTGAGAGTCCGGGACTGACGCGCAGCGGTGTGGGTGACGGACGGGACACTGTGCCACTGGGCCCTCGGGCCTGGGAAGGCGTCTCGCGCCGGTCGATCCCGAGTCCGAAGACCTGCTGGCCCTGCAGCAGACCGCTGCCGGTCAGGACGGGCGACGCGCACCAGCCCGCGACCAGCTCGAGGACCGACGTGCACCTCTCCCGCACCATCCGAACGTTCACCGCGAGCACCGTCCTGGTGCTCTGCTCCGCACTGGCCGGCTGCGCCGCCGACCAGCCCTCCGGCGCACAGCAGGCGGCCGCCGACACCACCGGCTTCCCGCTCACCCTGACCAACTGCGGGCGCGAGATCACCCTCGAGGCACCGCCCGAGCGCGTCGTCTCGCTCAACCAGGGCTCCACGGAGATCCTGCTCTCGCTCGGACTGGCCGACCGGATGGCCGGAACTGCGACCTGGACCGACCCGGTGCTCGACTCGCTGGCCGCGGACAACAAGGACGTGCCCCGGATGGCCGAGAACGCGCCCTCCTACGAGCGCGTCCTGGAGGCCGAGCCGGACTTCGTCACGGCCTCATTCATCAGCACGCTGGGCGAGGGCGGGGTGACCACGCCCGAGGACCTGGAGAAGCTCGGCGTCGGCTCCTACCTCTCCCCCGCCGAGTGTCTCAAGGACAACGAGGGCGATGACGACGGCACCCGCCACGACGCCCTCGAGATCGACACGATCTTCCAGGAGATCACCGACCTGGCGCGGATCTTCGGCGTCCCCGAGCGGGGCGAGGAGCTCGTCGCCGACCTGTCGAAGCGGCTGGAGACCGCCCGGACCGAGGCGCCAAAGGGCGAGGTGAGCGCGATGTACTGGTTCGCCAACTCCGAGTCGCCCTATCTGGCCGGCTGCTGCGGCGGCCCGGGGATCATCGGCCGCACCCTCGGCATCGAGAACGTCTTCGACGACACCACCGACGAGTGGCCGCAGATCAACTGGGAGACCGTCGCCGAGCGCAACCCCGATGTCATCGTCCTCGGCGACCTGACCCGCAAGAGCCAGACCGCCGAGACCGCACGCGCCAAGATCGACTACCTGAAGAGCAACCCGGTCACCGCCCGGATGGACGCAGTCCGGAACGATCGCTTCGTGACGCTCTCCGGAGCCGAGCTCAACCCCTCGATCCGCACCGTCTACGCGGTCGAGAACGTCGCGGACCAGCTGGCCGACCTCGACCTCCGCTGATGCCCGTACGCCTCCCCCGCGCCGGCGTCCTGCTGGTGGCGCCGCTGGTGGTGCTGGCCTCGGTCGCAGGCGCCATCACCGTTGGGCCCTCCGACCTGAGCGTCGCCGACGTCTACGGCGTCGTCGCCGACAGGGCCGGGCTCGGGCTCTCCGACCTCACTCTGCTCCAACAGAGCATCGTGTGGGACCTGCGGCTGCCGCGTACGTTGCTGGCCGGGATCTGCGGAGCCGGACTGGCGATCTGCGGAGTGATCCTGCAGTCGCTGCTGCGCAACCCGCTCGCCGACCCGTTCGTGCTCGGGATCTCCTCTGGAGCCTCCACCGGGGCGGTCGCGGTCGTCGTGCTCGGCGTCGGCTCGGGCGCGATCGGTCTCTCCACCGGGGCGTTCGCGGGCGCGCTCGTCTCGTTCGCGCTCGTGCTGCTGCTGGCCTCGCTCGCCGGCGGCACCACCGACCGGCTCGTGCTGGCCGGCATCGCCGCCACCCAGCTCTTCTCGGCACTCACCTCGTTCATCGTGTTCACCGCGGCCGACGCCGAGCAGACGCGCGGAGTGCTCTTCTGGCTGCTCGGGTCGCTCTCCTCGGCGAGCTGGACCGACGTACTCGTCTGCGGGGTGATCGTGCTCGGCGGGCTGCTCTGCTGCGTCGCGGGCGCCGGGTGGCTGGACGCGTTCGCGTTCGGCAACGACGCGGCGGCTTCGCTCGGCGTCGACGTCACGCGCATCCGGGCCGTGCTCCTCGTGCTCACGGCGCTGATGACGGCCGTCATCGTCTCCACGTCCGGAGCGATCGGCTTCGTCGGTCTGGTCCTGCCCCACTTCGCCCGCGCGCTGGTCGGCGCCGGGCACCGGCTGCTGCTCCCGGCCACCGCGCTGCTCGGCGCGATCTTCCTGATCTGGGTCGACACCGCGGCCCGGACGGTGATCGACCCCGAGGAGCTTCCGGTCGGGGTGGCGACCGCGCTGGTCGGGGTGCCGGCCTTCGCGCTGGTGCTGCTGAGGGCGCGACGATGACCGCGCTCGAGGCCGGCCGGGTCCGATGGGCTCCCCGTGGCCGGCTCGTCGTCGACGAGGTGTCCCTGCAGGTCGAGGACGGCACCACCGTCGGACTGCTCGGTCCCAACGGTTCCGGGAAGTCCTCGCTGATCCGGATCCTGGCCGGGCTGAAGCCACCGGACTCCGGGGACGTCCTGCTCGACGGCAGCCCGCTCGCCGGCATGTCCCGGCGTCGGCTGGCACGCCGGCTCGCGGTCGTCGAGCAGGAGCCGGCGACCAGCCAGGACCTCCGCGTACGCGACGTTGTCGGGCTCGGCCGGGTCCCCCACCGCCCGGCCTGGGCTCCCGACAGCGCCCACGACCGTGCCGTCATCGAGGAGGCCGCCGCCCACGCCGGCATCGCCGACCGCCTCGACCAGCGCTTCTCGACCCTCTCGGGCGGCGAGCGGCAACGTACGCAGATCGCTCGGGCGCTCGCCCAGGAGCCCGAGATCCTGCTCCTGGACGAGCCGACGAACCACCTCGACGTACGTCACCAGCTGGCCCTGCTCTCACTGGTCCGCCGGATGCCCACGACCTGCCTCGTCGCCCTGCACGACCTCAACCTCGCCGCCGCCTACTGCGACCAGGTCTTCGTGCTCTCCGAGGGCCGCGTCGTGGCCGGCGGACCGCCCGCGCAGGTGCTCACCGAGACCCTCATCGCCGACGTCTACGGCGTGCGAGCCCGGGTGCATCACGACGACGGCGTCGTCATCCGCTTCCTCGGGCCCGTCACGTCCTAGAGCTGCGAGTCGTAGACGCGTACGTAGTCCACGACCATGCTCTGCGGGAACTGGGTCGTGCCGTCGGGGTTGCCGGGCCAGTTGCCGCCGACCGCGACGTTGAGGATGAAGAAGAACGGCTGGTCGAAGACCCAGGGGTTGGCGCCGGTGTTGGCCGTGGTGAAGGTCTGATAGGCCACCCCGTCGACCGACCAGGTGATCGAGCCGGGCCGCCAGTCGATCGCGAAGGTGTGGAAGGTGTCGGCGAAGGACCAGCCCTGCGGGTGCATGTACTGACCGGTGATGCCGTTGCCGCCGGAGTATCCCGGGCCATGCAGGGTGCCGTGGACCAGGTGGGGCTCGTAGCCGACGTTCTCCATGATGTCGATCTCACCGGCGTTCGGCCACGGCGTGTTCGGGAACTGGCCGCCCAGCATCCAGAAGGCCGGCCAGATCCCCTGGCCGCGCGGGATCTGGATCCGCGCCTCCAGGCGGCCGAACTTCGGCTGCACCTTGCCCTTGGTGGTGAGCCGGGCCGAGGTGTAGCCGCTCCCGCTCCGGCGGGCGGTGATCACCAGGTTGCCGTTGCCGTCGAGGGCGGAGTTCTCGCGAGAGTCGGTGTAGGTCTGGAGCTCGTTGTTGCCCCAGCCCCCGCCTCCGGTCTCGAAGTTCCAGTTGGCGCCGTTGGGGGCGCTCCCGGCGGGCCCGTCGAACTCGTCGGACCAGGTCAGGGCGGCCGCCTCGACGTCTCCGGTGCGGCTTGCTGCGCTGCCCGCGTCGGGGCTGGGCACGGCGGCCGGCGCGGCCAGCGGGGCAACCAGGACGAGGGCCAGAGCGGCGGTCGCCGTGAGTGTGGTGCGGATGGTGCGGATCCTCGAGCTACGCATCGAACGCTCCTTCATGGGGGTTAACTGTAAGGCGACCTTACTGTTATTTGCCGTCCTGCGGAACGGAAACGCCGGGCGACGTCCGGTCACCGCGAGAACCCGCTCGATGCGCTCTAATTGGTCCCCGGAGCGGGGCCATCGGGGGCCCCTGCAGGTGAGGTGATCGCAATGGCACGGGATCCATACAGGCCACGGACGCCGATCATCGGCATGACGATGGTGTTCCTCGCGTTGGCGATCGTCGGGGTGACGGCGTACCTGCATCTCGGCTGGTGGTCGCTGATCGGCTACGCCGTGGCGGCGGTCGTCGCCGTGGTCGGCGGGTGGCTCCTGTTCAAGGACGCGCCCGAGCCACCGCACTCCGGACCGGGAGCGAGCCGATGACAGACACCGAAGGCCAGACCAGCGGCCAGGCCAGCAATCAGGTCAGCGGCCTGACCGACGAGGACGAGGGCTACCACAAGAGCCTCAGCCCGCGGCAGCTGCAGATGATCGCGATCGGCGGCGCGATCGGCACCGGACTGTTCCTGGGAGCGGGCGGCCGCCTCCACGAAGCCGGACCGGGCCTGTTCCTCGTCTACGCCTTCTGCGGCGTGTTCGTCTTCCTCATCCTGCGCGCGCTCGGCGAGCTCGTGCTGCACCGACCCTCGTCGGGATCGTTCGTCTCCTACGCCCGGGAGTTCCTGGGTGAGCCGGCCGCTTTCGCCGCCGGCTGGATGTACTTCCTGAACTGGGCGATGACCTCCATCGTCGACGTCACGGCGATCGCGACGTACATGCACTTCTGGGGCACCTTCGAGGTCGTCCCGCAATGGGTGATCGCGCTCGTCGCGCTCGCGGTCGTGCTCTCGATGAACCTGATCTCGGTCAAGCTCTTCGGCGAGCTGGAGTTCTGGGCGGCGCTCATCAAGGTGGTCGCGCTGCTGGGCTTCCTCGTGCTCGGGACGATCGTGCTCGCCGGAGGCGAGGAGCTCAACGGCCAGGAGACCGGGATCGGCATGGTCATCGACAACGGCGGGCTGTTCCCGGTCGGCGTGCTCCCGCTCGTCATCGTCATCTCCGGGGTCGTCTTCGCGTACGCAGCGGTCGAGCTCGTCGGCACCGCCGCCGGTGAGACCGCCGAGCCGGCCAAGATCATGCCCCGGGCGATCAACTCCGTGATCGCCCGGATCGCGGTGTTCTACGTGGGCTCGCTGGTGCTGCTCGCGCTGCTGCTGCCATACACGACCTACCGGGCGGACGAGAGCCCGTTCGTGACGTTCTTCGACCAGCTCGGGATCGCGAACTCCGGCACCATCATGAACCTCGTGGTGCTGACCGCGGCGCTCTCCTCACTCAACGCCGGCCTCTACTCGACCGGGCGCATCCTGCGCTCCATGGCGATGAGCGGGAGCGCGCCGAGCTTCACCGCGCGGATGTCGAGGAACGGGGTGCCGTTCGGCGGGATCCTGCTCACCGGCTGCATCACGCTCCTCGGCGTCGGCCTCAACGCGATCGTGCCGGGCCAGGCGTTCGAGATCGTGCTGAACATGTCGGCGCTCGGCATCATCGCCTCCTGGGCGACCATCGTGATCTGCCAGATCCAGCTGTACCGGCGCTGGAAGAAGGGCCTGATGTACCGGCCCGACTTCCGGCTGTGGGGATCACCGTGGACCGGCTACGCCACCCTCGTGTTCCTTGCGACCGTGCTGGTCCTGATGGGCTTCGACTACCCGATCGGCACCTGGACGGTCGCGACCCTGGTCATCATCATCCCGGCGCTGATGATCGGCTGGCGGCTCGTCCGAGACCGCGTCCAGCAGATCGCCCTCGAACGCGAGGGCTACACCGGCGCGATCCCGATCAGGGCGGAGCGTCCGCGCGCCGACGAGGACGGACCGAGCAGCTGATCCTCGTGGTCAGGCGACCGGGCCCTCGCCGAGCGTCACAGTCGCGGTGTGGGCCTCGCCGGCGGCGTCGGTCCAGCTGACCGAGATCTCGTCGCCGGGCTCGTGGTCGCCGAGCACCGAGGTGATGTCGTCGATGCTGGCCACGGCTGTCCCGTCGACGGAGGTGATCGTGCTGCCCTCGGTGATCCCGGCCGCCTCGGCGGCGCCGTCCTCGACGACACCGACGACCAGCGTCGACCTGGTCGTGTCGACCTGCACCCCGAGCGCGGCGGCCGAGCCACCGATCTCGACGTCGCCCGACTCCTCCCCGGCGAGGATCTGGGCGGCGATGTCGAGCACGGTGTCGATCGGGATGGCGTAGCCGGAGATCTCGGCCGAGCCCGAGGTCGCGGCGACGTTCATCCCGATGACCTCGCCGTCCTCGTCGAGCAGCGCGCCGCCGGAGTCGCCGGAGACGACGTCGGCGTCGGTCTGGATCAGGTCGCTGAGCTCGGCGGCGGTGCCGTCCTCGTTGTTGACGGTGATCGCGGTGCTCGGGTCGGTGACCGTACCGTCGGCGGCCGAGAGCGAGCCCTGGCCCTCGGCGTTTCCGACTGCGGTGACTTCCTCGCCCTGGGTCGCGGCATCCCGGTCGGTCGCGACCGTCGAGAGCCCCGAGGCGTCCTCGAGCTGCAGCACCGCGACGTCGTGGACGTCGTCGTAGCCGAGGACCGTCGCGGCGTACGTCTCCCCCGTGCTCGGGTCTGCCACGGTGATCGAGGTCGCGCCCTCGACGACGTGGTGGTTGGTCACCACGATCCCGTCTCCGGTGATCGTGAGCCCCGTGCCCGCGCCCTGCCCGGTGCCGTAGCCGACCGTGGTGTTGATCAGCACGACGCCGGCCGACTCGGCCTCGGTCGCGGGCTCGGAGTCGACGGTCGCGGTCGAGGTGCCGAGGCTCTGCCGGTAGGGGTCCACGATCCCTCCGCCATAGACCCCGCCATGGGCCCCGCCGTAGCTCTCGACGGAACCGCCGTAGCCGTAGCCGTATCCGGGCCCGGACTCGGCTGCGTACGTCTTGGTGGCGCCGACGGCGGCCACCGCGAGGGCCGGGGTGGCGATCGGGATCGCGACGAGCGGGATCGCCAGGACGGCGAGGAGAGAGTGACGAATACGGCGGGAGCGGGACATCGGGTCCTCCTTGAGGCGGTTGATGCCTCAAGATTCCGCCCGCCCGCTGTGGGCTTCCTGTGAGGAAGGCACGGACTGGCTGGGAAATTCAGCGCGGCTCGGAATGAAGCGATGCCCGATGGGGTACCTCTGGGCATGCCCGAACGCACCCCACAGCAGGTCGGCGGTACCCCGTCATCAGTCGCGGGCCCGCAGCGCGTCGGCGCCGAGCTGAGCGATCGGGTCCAGCCTGGTGACCTCGCGGGTGGCCAGGTCGACCATCACCGCGGTGTCGGCGGGTACCGGGGTCCAGCCCGGCTGCCCCAGACCGCTGGAGACGATCTCGAGGCCGTGGTCGGTCCGGCGGTAGTCCATCGCGAAGTACTCCGTGGTGTGCCGCGGCGGGATGTCGCCCTCGTCGTCGAAGAGCTCGCGCAGCGCGCGCAGGGGCGAGTCGGCACGCGAGTTGATGTGGATCGCGAACATGTGCGTCCGGGTGAGCATCAGCGCGTTCAGGCTGCATCGCGGGAACTTCTGGACCAGCGTGGCCAGAGCTCGCGTGACGCCCTCGGCCTCGTCGCCGAACTTCTCGACGTTCTGGTGCACGAAGTGGAAGTAGCGCTCGCTGTCGGTGTCACCGCGCAGCCGCGCACGCGACTCCTGGGTAAGCAGCGCCTCGAGATCTGCGATCGGCGAGATGTGGCCGTTGTGCGCGAACGCGGCGCCGTCGGTCAGGAACGGGTGGGTGTTCTCCGGACGTACGTCGAGCCCACCTGTCGCCCAGCGAAGGTGCACGAACCCGGCGTGGGAGAGCGGGGCCTCGACGAGCCGGCGATAGGCCTCGTCGATGTGCGCGGAACGCGGCGAGCTCGTCGTGCAGGTGCCCTCGGGCGTGTGCCAGGACATCCCCCAGCCATCGGAGTGCACGGACGTGAGCGAGGTGAACGCGGCCAGCCCCTCCTCTCCGAGAAGGTCGGCTACGGCACACGGGGACTCGGTCACATATCCGAACAGGCGACACATCGTCGAGTTGCTCCTTCCAGAGGCAGGCGTGAGCAGTGAAGAGCCACCATTCGAGCAGTACCCATCACCAGGTCAGGACAGTCGGCGTCGAGGAGGAGCTGCTCCTCGTCGACGCCGAGACCGGCGCGCCGCGATCGGTGGCCAGCGACGTGCTGCGGGTGGCGCGTCGGCACGGCGACACCGAGGTCGAGGCCGGCGAGGCCGGTGGCTCGGTGGGCCCGGAGCTGCAGGAGCAGCAGGTCGAGACCGACACGCCGGCAGAGGAGTACCTCGGGATCCTCGAGCAGGACCTGAGGAGGTGGCGCGACAAGGCGCGTGCGGCCGCGACCGAGGCGGGCGCGCTGATCCTGGCCAGCGGCACGACCCCGCTGCCGGTGCGTCCCCAGACCTTCGACAGCGAGCGCTATGCGGCGATCAGCGAGCAGTTCGGGCTGACCGCCACCGAGCAGCTCACCTGCGGCTGCCACGTGCACGTCTCCGTCGACTCCGACGACGAGGCCGTCGGGGCGCTCGACCGGATTCGCACCTGGCTGCCGGTGCTGCTCGCGGTGAGCGCCAACTCGCCCTTCTGGCAGGGCGGCGATTCGGGCTACGCGAGCTACCGGTCCCAGGCGATGACCAGGTGGCCGACGAACGGTCCGACCGAGGTCTTCGGCAGTGCCCAGGCGTACGCCGACCACGTGCGCATGCTCGTCGACACCGGGGTGCCGCTCGATGAGGGCATGGCGTACTTCGACGCCCGGCCGTCCCGCAGCTACCCAACACTCGAGATCCGGGTCGCCGACGTCTGCCTCGACCCCCGCGACGCCGTGCTCGTCGCCGCGCTGGCGCGGGGGCTGGTCGAGACCGGCGCCCGGGAGTGGGCCGAGGGCCGGCCGCCCGACCCTGTGTCGGTGGCCGTGCTCCGGCTCGCCATGTGGCAGGCGGGACGGCACGGGATCACCGGCGATCTGCTCGACCCGCGGACCCATCGACCGAGGCCGGCTCGTGAGGTGGTGGAACGCCTGCTCGAACACATCGGCCCGGCGTTGCGTGACACCGGAGACCTGGTGCGCGTCGAGAAGAGCATCGGCCGGATCTTCACCGGCGGCACCGGCTCCACGACCCAACGCCGGATCCACGACGAGGAGGGTCGTCTGGACCGAGCAGTGGTCCGGCTGGCCGAGCTCACCTGAGTTTTCCACCCCTGAACAGGAGGCACCTGCTGTCATGATCCGCTTCGGTCATCTCGACATCGACTTCGACGACCGCGTGCTCACGCCGCGTACCTGGACCGTCCGTCAGTCCGAGTGGGCGGCCAAGCTGGCCGCGGAGCTGCCGGACGGGCCGATGCTCGAGCTGTGCTCCGGCGCCGGCCAGATCGGCCTGCTCGCCGCCGCGCTGACCGGCCGCCGCCTGGTCTGCGTCGACGCCGATCCGGTCGCCTGTGCGTTCACCCGGGCCAACGCCGAGCGCGCCGAGCTGGCGCACCTGGTCGAGGTTCGCGAGGGCAGCATGGAGCATGCCCTGGGCCCGGACGAGCGCTACTGGCTGGTGATCGCGGACCCGCCGTGGGTGCCCACGGCCCAGGTCGAGCGGTATCCCGAGGACCCGCGGACGGCCATCGACGGCGGCGACGACGGGATGCTGGTTGCCGAGATGTGCCTGGCGACGACCGCCCGGCACCTCTCCCCCGGCGGCGCGGCCGTTCTCCAGCTCGGCACGACCGGTCAGGCCGATCGCCTGCTCGAGATGGTCGAGGGCAGCGACCTGACGATCGAAGAGGTCCGGGACTCGCCGGGCGAAGGAGTGCTCGTGCACATCGCCCGGGCACCGCGACCGAGCATGTCCGAACCGGCTGCCGGGTACCGCGCGGTCTGAGGGAGAGGTGGGCCTAGATGCTGCCGAAGTCGCGTGGCACCCTGAGTGCCGCTGTGTTCACCGCGCTGCAGAGCGGCGCCACCGCTGATCTGGAGCCGACTCCGGAGTCGGCCGAGGACGCCCAGATCGCTCTGTGGGCGCTCTACGAGCTCCACTACCGGGGCTTCGACGAGGTCGATCCCGACCTCGAGTGGGACGCGGACCTGCTGCGTCTGCGTCGCGGTCTGGAGAGGTCGTTCGAGGCCGAGCTGCGGTGGCGCTGGGAGCACAGCGGCTTCCAGGAGGAACGCGAATTGGACCTCCTCGGTCTGGTAGCCCGGCACGACGGACCGTCGCTGGCACGGTTCGTGCAGCGCCGGGCCGACCGGGAGCAGGTGCTCGAGATCCTCAAGCACCGCTCGCTCTACCACCTCAAGGAGGCCGACCCGACCAGCTGGGTCATCCCCCGGCTCGACACCCGACCCAAGGCCGCACTGATGGAGGTCCTGTTCGACGAGTACGGCGACGGCGACCCGAATCGGCTGCATCACCACCTGTTCCGCCGCGGTATCGAAGCGGCCGGGCTGCGTACCGACCACGCCTGCTACGTCGACGAGGCGCCGGCCGAGATCCTCGAGATGAACAACGCGCTGTCCTTGTTCGGGCTCCATCGCCGGCTCCGCGGAGCGGCTCTCGGCCACTTCGCCGCGTTCGAGTCGACCAGCTCGGTGCCGTCGCGCCAGCTCGCCCAGGGGCTGCGTCGCCTGGACTTCCCCGAGGAGATGGCGGCCTACTACGACGAGCACGTCGAGGCCGACTCCGTCCACGAGCAGGTGGCTGTACGCGACGTGTGCGGCGCGTTCGTGGAGGAGAACCCGAGCGAGCGCGACCAGGTGCTCCTCGGCGCCTTCACCTGCCTCGACCTGGAGGCTCGCTACGCCCGGACGATGCTCACCCAGTGGGGTGCCTCATGACTGACTTCGAGCACGCCTCGATCGTGCTGTGCCCGGGCGGGCCGATGCTGCTGCGCGGGAAGCACGAGATCCAGGACCCGGACGGGAAGATCCACCACACGGTTCGCCCGGTCAGCGCGGTGTGCATGTGCGGCGGATCCGCGATCAAGCCCTGGTGCGACGGTACGCATCGGCTGCTGGCCGCGCGGCGCGACGGCGACGACACCAGCGGGTGAGAGGAGCCCCTGGTGGTTCGACTTCGTCGGGTCTCGGCGGAGGAGCCGGGGTGGACCCGCCGCCGTGCGGGCCGCGGCTTCGTGTACCTCGACGACTTCGGTGACCGGTTGCCGGACGACGCGGCCGAGCGGATCCGCGCCCTGGCCATCCCTCCCGCCTGGGAGGACGTCTGGATCTGCCCCCGTGAGAACGGGCATCTCCAGGCCGTCGGGACAGATGAGGCCGGCCGCCGCCAGTACCTCTACCATCCCGCCTGGCGGGCTAAACGCGACCAGCAGAAGTTCGAGCGGGTGCTGGAGCTCGGGGCGGTCCTGCCCCACGTACGCGAGCGGACGGAGCGCGATCTCACCACCACCGGGATGAGCGCTGCCCGGGCATCAGCACTCGCGGTGCGCCTGCTCGATCTGGGGTGCTTCCGGATCGGCAGTGACGCCTACGCCGACGAGAACGGTGGCTTCGGCCTGACGACGCTGGAGCGACGCCACGTGCGCAAGCGGGGCGAGGCCTACGTCTTCGACTTCACCGGGAAGTCCGGCGTCCACCACTCCATCAGCATCGACGACCCGCTCTCGGTGGAGGCGATCGCGCAGCTGCGTCGCCGCCGCGCCGGCTTCGAGGAGCTTCTCGCCTACCGGCAGGGCCGGCGGTGGCAACGGCTGACTCCGGCCATGGTCAACGACTACATGCGCGAGCTGAGCGGCCTCGAGGTGTCGGCGAAGGACTTCCGGACCTGGCACGCGACCGTGCTCGCGGCGCTCGCGCTGGCCGAGGACCCGCACGCCGCGGGGCGCTCGACCCCGACCGCCAGTTCCCGCCACAAGCAGCAGGTCGCCGCGATCAAGGAGGTCGCGGAGTACCTCGGGAACACGCCGGCGATCGCCCGGAGCTCCTACGTCGACCCGCGGGTGCTCGAGCTGCACGAGCAGGGCCGCACGATCCGCGTACGCAACGGCGTGAGCAAGGACCCGCAGGCGCGCCAAGCCGCGTCCGAGCGCGCGGTCCTGCGCCTGCTGGCGCAGGACGACGGCTGAGGCATCAGCCCTCGATCCCGGTGGCCTCGTGGGACGCCCCCACCGGCTTGCTCTCCGGGGATCCGCGTTGTCTGAGGTAGATCGAGAGGACGGCCATGGAGCCGACCGCCAGGAACTCCGACTGCCAGTTCTGCAGGGTGCGCGCCCAGAAGTCCGAGTTCGTCAGATAGGAGACCCACGGGATCGGGTCGCGGAGCTGTCGCAGCCGGGTCTCGTTGTACGTCGCCCACCCCGCCACCGACTGGACCAGCCAGGACATCAGGAAGATGGAGCCCATGACGATGCCGAGGGAGCGGGAGTAGAACAACGTCCGCAGACCGCCGGCCCGGGCCAGCTTGGGCGAGTCGGGACGGGCGTACGCTCCGACCTTCTGCGCCTCGTCCGACTCCTGACCGGCGTCCTTGAGTGGCTTGGACTCCGGGGAGCCCCGTTGCACCAACCAGACGGTCAACATGACGTAGAGCAGGAACTGGAGATACTCGCTCTGCCAGTTCTCCGTCACGTCCACGGCGAAGCTCGCCGAGGTGAGATAGCCGCCCAGCGTGATCTGGTCGAGACCGTCGGCGAACAGCTCGTCGTTGAGCTGGTGCCAGCCGGCGAACGCCTGGCCGACGAGGCTGGCCAGGAAGAGCGCCCCGAAAGCGAGGCTCAGTGAGTTCTCCCTGAGGAAGCGGCGCATCGGGGCTCCTCACCCGTGCCTCAGTGCGAGGACGAACGTGTAGAGCAGTCCGATGCCGATGACCGCCAGGTAGGCGAGGTACATGACCCGCATCTCAGCCTCCGTGCAGGGCGCAGTCGTAGGGCTTGGGGGGCTGCGGCGTACAACCGGCCGCGTGCAACCGCCAGCCGTCGGCGAACCGGGTCAGGAACACGGTCTCGCCCTGGTAGCGCACCTCGGCCATCGTCCCGAAGACGTCCACGCCGTCGGGAGCGCCCGGAGCGCGGAGGTCCTCCTCGGCCAGCGCGCCGTCGCAGGGCAACTTGGCGGCGGACTCCAGCTCGGATCGAGTCTCCGGAGCCAGCAGCGCGCATGCCGCGCCCCAGTCCTTGGCGGCGACCGCGTCTTGGAAGGCGGCGGCGCTGTCACGCACCGCCTCGTCCTGTCCCGAGCCGCATCCGGTGAGGACCATCGGGAGCAGCAGCGCCGACGCCGTGAACCACCACCGCATGCGGACCCCTCAGTCGTGGGCGGCTCGTGCCGCTCCCGCCTCCGTGGCCTCACCGCTGGTCTGCAGCTGCCCGCCCTGGTCCTCCAGGTGGGCGCGGACGAACCAGTGGAAGAGCTCGAGCTGCTCGACCTGGCCGATCAGGATGTCCTGGGTCACCAGGTCGATGTCGTCGAGGGTCTTGATCGCCTCTCGGTAGGAGCCGATCACGCCCTGATAGGTGACGTCGAGCGCGGCGAGGTGCTCCTGGGTGGTGGCCCGGCCGATGCTGTAGTCGTTCCACTCCCGCTCCTCGACCAGTGCGCCCGGGGTGCCTCGCGGGGCACCGCCCAGGGTCGCGATGCGCTCGGCGAGGGCATCGGCCATCGCGCGTACGGCGTCGACCTGCGGGTCGATCATCTGGTGGACCGCGATGAAGTGCGGTCCGACCACGTTCCAGTGCACGTGCTTGAGGGTGAGCTGGAGGTCGTTCGTGGCATGGAGGCGCGACTGGAGCAGGCCGATGGTCGTCCGCGCAGCATCCTCGTCGAGGCCCGGGATCGTGTAGTGCAGCTTGTCGGTCGTCATGCTGAGACCGGTACCCATAGCCGCCCGATTCATACAAGTACACGGGTGCGAATAAACTTCTCCGCGTGTCCGCACTCCTGAGCTCGCCGTCCCGTGTCTACCGGATCGTCGCCACCGCCGAGGCGGTGACCTGGGCCGGGCTGCTCAGCGGCATGTTCCTGAAGTACGTCACCGAGACGACCGAGCTGGGAGTCAGCATCTTCGGGATGCTGCACGGGATCGTGTTCATCACCTACTGCGTGACCACCGTCGCGATCGCGGTCGACCAGCGCTGGTCCTTCGGCCGCCTCGCCGCCGGTCTCGCCTCCTCGATCCCGCCGTTCCTCACCCTCTGGTTCGAGCGCTACGCCGAGCGCCGCGGCCTGCTCGCCCCGACGTGGCGACTGATCGACGAGTCCCCCACCCGCCCGCTCGAGCGTCCGCTGTCCTGGCTCCTCCGCAACCCGGTGCGCGGCCTGGCCGCCGGTCTCGCGAGCGTCGCCGCGCTGACCGTGGTCGCCCTCATCGCCGGGCCGCCGGTCGGCTGAGCCCCGGCCGCACCGCGCGGCCCGATCACGTCGTGGCGTCTGCGATCTGGACCTCGCCGCGGCGTACGACCTCCCCGCAGGCCTTGCAGGCCAGCACGGGGTGGAACTCCGCGCCACAGGAGTGCTCGAACCTGGCCGGCGGGCCGTCCTCGCCTGCCAGATGACGGTCGCCGAACTCGCGCATCGTCTCGATGATCGGCGCGAGCGATCGCCCGAGATCGGTCAGGTGGTATTCGAACCTCGGCGGGCGCTGCTCGTACTGGACCCGAGTCACCAGCCCGTGGGCCTCGAGCCTGCGTAGACGGTCGGTGAGGATGTCGCGTGGGCCGCCCGTGAACCGGGCGATCTCCTCGAACCGGCGGCTCCCGAGAAACAGCTCGCGAACGACGAGCAGGGTCCATTTGGAGCCGACGAGCTCGAGCGTCCGCGCCACCGAGCACTCACGTACCTGCGTCATCATGGTTCGATCCTAATCGAGTTGGAAAACCAAACCAACCCGAGTACGTTGGAAAAACCAACTCATCACGGAGCGGCGCCCGCGCCCTCGAACAGGAGAACAACATGCCCACTCTCGCGAACGCGGTCGTCCTGGTGACCGGAGCGAACGGCGGACTCGGCACCCACTTCGTCAACCAGGCGATCGAGCGCGGCGCCGCCAAGGTGTACGCCGCGGCCCGCAAGCCCCGCGAGTGGAACGACCCGCGCATCGTGCCGCTGAGGCTCGACGTGACCGACCACGACTCGGTCGCCGAGGCGGCTGCGGCGGCCGGAGACGTCACGATCGTCATCAACAACGCCGGCGGCTCCAACGGCGCCAGCGTGACCGGTGACCTGAGCGCCGCGCGGGACCTGTTCGAGACCAACTTCTGGGGAGCGCTCGACGTCACGACCACCTTCCTGCCGTCGCTGCGCGCGAGCAAGGGAGTCGTACTCAACGTGCTCTCGGTCCTGAGCTGGTACGGCATCGGCGACGCCTACAGCGCCACCAAGGCCGCGCTGTGGTCGGCGACCAACACCCAGCGCCTCGCACTGGCGGGCGACGGCGTCCACGTCGCCTCGCTCCACCTCGGCTACACCGACACCCCGATGACGGTCGGCATCACAGACCCGAAGAACGATCCGGCCGATGTGGTCCGCAGCGCCTACGACGGCCTCGAGGCGGACGCGTACGAGATCATCGCCGACCAGATCAGCGCCGACGTCAAGGCCGGCCTCGCCCAGCCGATCGAGGCGCTCTACCCGCAGCTGGCCCGCTGATCCACGCACAGGAGACGCTGATGACCCTCGAGTTCGACGCCTTCTACCTGCCGACCGACGAGGACGGAACGTTCGAGTCGACCCCGGCGACGGCCAGCCCATGGGACCACTCGCTGCAGCATGGCGGTCCTCCCGCTGCCCTGCTGGCCCGGGCGATCGAGTCCGTACGCTCCGACCCGGCCCTGTCCATCGCTCGCTTCACGGCCGACATGCTCGGCGGCATTCCTCAGGGAACCATGCGCGTCGAGGCGAGCGTGGTCCGGCCGGGCCGTCGGGTCGAGCTCATCGAGGCCTCGCTGTGGGCCGGCGACCGGCTCGCGGTCAAGGCGAGCGCCTGGCTGATCCGGGCCACGCCCGGGTCGACCCGCGATCACTGGCGTGAGGAGAAGGTTCCAGCCATCCCGGCGGCCTCCTCCGAGCGCTTCTTCGACGGGGTCAGGCCCGATTGGGGCTACGGCCGCGCCATCGACTGGCGGTTCATCAGCGGGGGTTACGAACCCGGTCCGGCGACAGTGTGGGCGCGCCTGCGCGTCCCGCTGGTCGCTGGTGAGCAGGCCTCCCCCGTGCAGCGTCTTCTCACCCTGGCCGATTCCACCAACGGCCTGTCCGGCTCCCTGCCGATGAGCTCGTGGTACTTCATCCCGCCGACCGTGACCGTCACCATCGAGCGACCGCCCACGAGCGAGTGGATGCTGCTCGACGCCCGCAGCACCATCGGCCCGGACGGTATCGGCCTGGCCCAGGGCGACATGGCCGACGAGCACGGCACCTTCGCCAAGGTCGCGCAACCGCTGATGGTCGCGCCCCGCTGAGCCACGCCCCAGCACGTTCGCTGTTCCGACCCGACTCGCACACCACCACTTGAACGAGAAAGAGGACCAACCATGCCGAACGCCTTCATCGTCGACGCCGTCCGTACGCCCGTAGCCAAGGGCAAGCCCGGCGGCGCCTACTCCGAGATCCACGCCGTCGACCTCCATGCGCACACGCTCGCCGCGCTCGTCGAACGCACCGGCATCGACCCGGCCGTCGTCGACGACGTGATCAGCGGCGCGGTCGGACAGGTCGGCGAGCAGTCGGGCAACACCGCCCGCTGGGCCCTGCTCGGCGCCGGGTTCCCGGAGTCGGTCCCCGGCGTCACGGTCGACCGGCAGTGCGGCAGCTCGCAGCAGGCGCTCCACTTCGCCGCACAGGGCGTGATCGCCGGCGCGTACGACGTGGCCATCGCCTCCGGCGTGGAGTCGATGAGCCGCGTCCCGATGGGGTCGCAGTTCGCGGGCAAAGACTTCTACGGCAGCAAGGTGAACGCCCGCTACGACGGTGGTCTGGTACTCCAGGGCATCTCGGCCGAGCTGATCGCCAACAAGTGGGACCTCTCCCGCACAGAGCTGGACGAGTTCGCGGCAGAGTCGCACCAGCGGGCCGCGGCGGCGTGGAAGGACGGACATTTCGACTCGCAGGTCACCTACGTGAACGACCTGCGCGTCGACGAGACGATCCGGCCCTCCTCCACGGCCGGGTCGCTCGCGGGTCTTCGACTCGCCTTCAAGGACGAGGACTCCGTGGCCAGGTTCCCCGACATCGACTGGCGAGTCACGGCCGGCAACAGCTCCCCCATCAACGACGGCTCCGCCGCGCTCCTGGTCGCATCCGAGGAGGCCGCCGCACGCCTCGGCCTGACCCCGAGGGCGCGGGTCCACTCCTTCGCGGTCGCCGGTGACGACCCGATCTTCATGCTCACCGGCATCATCCCCGCGACCCAGAAGGTGCTGGCCCGCGCCGGACTCTCCATCGACGACATCGACGCCTTCGAGGTCAACGAGGCATTCGCCTCCGTCGTGCTCGCCTGGCAGAAGGAGACCGGTGCCGACCTCGCCAAGGTCAACATCAACGGCGGCGCCATCGCCATCGGGCACCCGCTGGGCGGGTCCGGCGCCCGGCTGATGACCACGTTGCTGAACAACCTCGAGCAGACCGGCGGCCGCTACGGACTGCAGGTCATGTGCGAGGCCGGCGGTCTGGCGAACGCCACGATCATCGAACGGATCTGAGCCTCCATGACCCAGGACACGACCCAGAACACGACCTCCGAGCAGTCCCGAGCGGTGCGCGAACGCACCTACTCATGGGCCGACCCACAGGTCTTCGCCACCGCCGCCCGGGAGCTCGACGGGCTCGACTTCTTCAAGCAGCTGGGAGACAGCGAGCTCCCACCGCCCCCGATCAACGCGACCCTCGGCATGGCCCTGGTCGAGGTCAGCGACGGCCGGGCCGTCTTCGAGCTCACGCCCGAGGAATGGCACTACAACCCGATCGGCACCGTGCACGGCGGCATCCTGGCGACCCTCGCCGACTCGGCTCTCGGGTGCGCGGTCCACACCAAGCTGAAGGCGGGCACCGGCTACACCTCGCTCGACCTGACCATCAAGTTCACCCGCGCGGCCACGCTCGACAGCGGCACCCTCACCTGCGAGGGCCGCGTCGTGACGATCGGACGCCGCGCCGCGACAGCCGAAGCCGAGATCACCGACAAGACAGGCCGCGTCATCGGTCACGCGATCGCGACCTGCCTGATCATGGCGGGGAGCTGACGGCTTCGGCGGTTGCGGGTCAGCTGTCGGCGTGCTGATCGAGCGTACGCCGCAGGTCCTCCTTGCCCTTGTCCCCGACGGGGATGTCGGCGTTGGCGGCCTGGCGGCGTAGCTCGTCACGGGTGATGTCCTGGGGCATGTCGCCGAGGTGCTCCTGCCGGCTCTTCAGGAAGGCCTTGCCCAGCTCGGCGCGACGGGCGTCGTCGAGACGGTCGCGAATGCCCGGCAGCACGGTGCTCTCCTCCTCCTCGACGTGATGGGAGACCGCCTCGACCACCTCCGCCAGCTTGTCGCCGTACTCCGCCGAGTAGGGGTCACACTCGCTGAGCTCGGCGAGGAGGCGGTCCGCCAGCAGGTGCTCCTCCTGGCTGTGCGCGACGTCCTCGGCCTCACCCGCCTCGTCCCGGGCGGCCGGGTAGACCTCGGCCTCCTCGGCGCGGCTGTGGGCAGCCAGGAGCGTCACCAAGATCGGGGTCAGCCCGGCTCGTACGTCCGGTTCTCGCTGAAGCTTCTCGAACAGGCTCTCCACCTCACGGTGGTCCTGCATGATCAGGTCGGTCACGTCTTCGGACACGGCAGCTCTCCTCTGCACTGAAAGGGATCCGGCCCCTCACCGGTACCCCCGAAGGCGCAGACTCAGCCTCAGTCGGGAGGATCGTCGACGATGTGCACGGCCGCTTCCTCAGCGGAGGCGCCGGCACCGTCGATGCCTTCGTCGTGTCCGATGAGCTTTCCCTCGTCGTCCTCACGCACGCCCTCGTCCGGACTGGTGAGCCGACCGGCGCGTGCCTCGCCCACCTCGCCGGTCACCGGGCCGTCCAAGATGTCTGCGTCAGCCTCCGCCTCGGCCTCCTCCCAGACCTCCGGCTCCTCCTGAGCACGCCGTTCGTCGATGGTCTCCCCCTCGATCTCCTCCCGCGGCGTCACACCCTTCGCGGTGACACCCCGCGGCCGCTCGGGCGGCGAATAGCCCTCGTCCAGGACATCGTCGACACCGCGGTCGTCGAGGGTGTCCTCCGGCTGAAGCTGCTCTTCACTCATGACTCGACCGGTAACCCCCGACGCGACCTCGCATGCTCCGCGAGTCGATTGGTTCGAGTCCTCGCCACCCCGGTCATGGCACGCGTCGATCCCGCCCAGGGATGACCACGAGGTTCGTACGTCAGGCAGGGCCGCCTTCGCCGCTGTCGGCGGCGAGCAGGTCGACGTCGACGTCCTGGTTCATCTCGGTCATCTGCTCGCGGTACCCGACCCAGGCGAGGACAAGCCGCCCGCCGAGTCAGGTCTGTGAGCGGGGCGGGTCGGGATCATCCCTCCTGGGGGAGGACACGGCCCACCGAGGCGGCCACCGTGGTTCCTGTGGTTGACGCATGGCGTCCCGCAGTCGTCCTGACGAAGGTGAGGGGTTCCGATGAGCAGCACCGAGGTGGCTAACCGAGCAGGTGGCGTCCTCGTCGTCACCTGTCTGTCGACTCTGGTGGTCAACGCCAACACGTCGGCGGTGAGCATCCTGCTCCCCGCCATCAGCGCAGATACCGGCATGGATGTCACCACGCTGCAATGGGCCGTCACGGGCTACTCGCTGGTGGGTGCCGCGACCATCGTGACCTCCGGCTCGCTCGGCGACGTGTTCGGCAGGAAGCGCATCTTCCAGCTCGGCCTGCTGCTGTTCATCGCTTCGTGCGTACTGATCGCCATCTCCGACTCGGGTGCAGCCGTCATCGCCGGGCGGTGCATCCAGGGCGCATCCGGAGCGACGATCCTGGCCTGTGGCCTCAGCCTGCTGACGGTCGGCACACCTGAAGAAGGCAAGCTGCGGGCGGTCTCGCTCTGGGGCGCGGCGGCAGGCGTGGGTGCTGCGGCCGGGCCGCTGCTCGGCGGTGTCCTGGTCGAGCTGACGAGCTGGCAGGGACTGTTCTGGCTCGACGCCGGCGTCGCGGCGGTGTGCATGGCGATGACCGCACGCATGGTGACCGAGTCCCGCGACGAGGACCGGCCGCGTTCGATCGACGTCGCTGGCAGCGTGCTGGTCGCGGCCACCCTCACCCCGATCATCCTGGCGCTCAGTGAGGGCAGTGACTGGGGGTGGACGTCGTTGGCCACGCTCGGGTGCCTGGCAGTGGCCGTGGTGTCGGGATTCGCCTTCGTCGCGGTGGAGAAGCGGGTCGCCGTCCCCATGCTCGACCTGGCCCTGCTTCGCAACAGGGTCCTGGTCGCGTCCACGATCGCCATCCTCATCGGCGCCGGCACCATCAACGCGCTGATGTACCTGGTGAGCCTCTACTTCCAAGACCCGAGCACGCTCGGGCTCAGCTCGCTGCAAGCAGGCCTGGCGACCCTTCCGGCCACCGTCGGCCTCGTCGCGGTCGCTCCCCTGGTGCCACGTGTTGCGGCGCGGTTCGGCGGTCGCCCAGTGGTCGGAGCCGGCTTTGCGATCACGGCGATCGGCTTCGGCTGGATCGGCTTCGTCGAGGGCTCGTGGGGGTACGGCGCGTTCGTGCTGCCGCTCGTCGCGGCGGCGGTCGGGATGGGTCTGTCCAACGGGCCCGCGACGTCGGCCTCGACGGCGTGCGTCTCGGCAGCCCAGGTCGGGGCGGCCTCGGGTGTCTCCAACATGGCACGCTACGTCGGCGCGGCCGTGGCCACTGCCCTGGCTGCGACGATCTATGGCAACGTCATCGCCAGCCAGACCGCTGAGGGCCAGTCCAGTGCCGATGCCCTGTCCTCCGGCCTTGGCGCCGCGTCCTGGGTGATGGCGGTGTTCAGTCTCGTCGGCGTCGCGATGGCCGTAATCATGGGGCGCCACCGGGTCGCAAAGGGCACCTTGGCCGACGCGGGCGCTGCGGCCGCGGCACACACGCACACCCTGCCGACTTCGGCCACGCCCACGTCAGCCAAGAGGACACCGTGACTCCGCGACGGCACGTCCCCCGCGAGCCCTCAGCCGGCGAAGGCGGCGCGGCCCTGCAGTGCGGAGGTGCCGAGGTCGCTCTTGGCGAGCGGCTTCTGGGCAGTGACCGCATCCGTCCAGGCCGCGGTGGTGGCGACCGCGGCGAAGTTGGAGTGCAGCAGGACGAGCAGGGTCTGGTGGAGCTGGTCGGCCGAGACCTTGCCGGCCTCGTTGGCCAGGTGGATGGCGCCGCTCGCATCGGAGAGGATCTCGGCGGCCAGGCCGAGCTCCTCGGCACTCACCGCCGTGGCGATGTCGCAATTGTTGGTCATGAAGCCGACGATGGTGATGGTGTCGACGCCCTGCTCGGCCAACCACGCGGCGACGTCGGTGCCCGCGAAGACGCTGCTCCTGTCCTTGGTCACGCGCTTCCACGCGGGCTTGACGCGCCGCTCGATCTCGGGGTGCAGGGTCCAGCTGTGGCTTTCGACAGCGAAGACCGGAGAGCCCTCGGGCAGCTCGTGCCGGACGACGACCACGGGAAGGTCCTCGCGATCGGCGACGTCGAGCGCGGCCAGGATGTTGGCGAGCGCCTGCTCCCGGTCCGGGGACTGGATCTGCAGGATCCCGTCGAAGTACTCCTGCTGGACGTCGACGACGATCAGGGCGCGGCGGGGCGTGGTCATGACTGGATTCCTCTGCTCGGGGTGGTGTTGGCGTTCCCCTTCACTCTGGCCGATGCGAGGCGCTACCGTGAGTGGCACAAATGACGACTTACGATGAGATCGGGCCAGGATGCGCATCGCCGTACACGCCTTCGACGGCATCACCATGTTCCACCTCTCCGCACCCTTGATGGTCTTCGGCGAGGTCGGCCGCCTGGGCCTGGCCGACGGCTGGGACCCGGTGGTGTGGACCGAGGACGGGCACGGCGTACGAACGGCCGAGGGACTTCGAATCGACGACGTCGCCGGCCCCGATGTCGTCGAGGACGCGGATCTCGTGGTGCTGCCGTCGTGGCCGAGCGACCTCCGGCCGGCCGGCGCCGCCCTGACCGGCAGGATCCGCGCCGCGCAGGCACGGGGCAGTCGCGTCGCGGGCCTGTGCCTGGGCGCGTTCCCCGTCGTCGACAGCGGGGTGCTCGACGGAAGAGATGCCGTCACCCACTGGGGCGCGGTCGACGAGCTCGCCCGCCGGCGGCCGGCCGTCACCGTCATTCCGGCAGCGCTCTACCGCGACCACGGCGACGTACTCACCTCAGCCGGCACGGCATCGGCCATCGACGCCTGCCTGTCGATCGTACGCAGCCACCTCGGCTCCACCGCGGCGGCCACCGTGGCCCGCCACCTCGTGGTCGCGCCCCACCGCGAGGGCGACCAGGCCCAGTACGTCGACCGTCCGATGCCCGAGTCAGGAGGTGTGGGCGACCTCGGACCGACGATCGACTGGGCACTCGCCCACCTCGACGAACGACTCCACGTCGACGACCTGGCAGCCCACGCCCGGATGAGCCGGCGCAACTTCACCCGCTGCTTCGCGGAGGTCACCGGCACCACGCCGGCGCGCTGGGTCCTGACCCGTCGCCTCGACGAAGCGCGCCGTCTCCTCGAGACCACGACCTGGCCCATCACCCGCATCGCCGAGGCGTGCGGGTTCAGCAGCGCCGTGACATTCCGGCAGAACTTCGCCGCGGCGTTCGCGACGACGCCCACCTCCTACCGTAGGCGGTTCGCCCCCTCCGCCGATCCGGCGATCTCCAAGCGCACCACGACGCCCTTCGAGGTCGGGGTGTTGCTGCCCTCGGCGACGCTGTCGAGCGGCACGAGCACGTTGGTCTCCGGATAGTACGCAGCCGCCGAACCCCGGCTCGCCGGATAGGCGACCAGAGTGAATCCCGGGGCGCGGCGCTCGACACCGTCCTCCCAGACTCCGACGATGTCGACGCGGTCACCGTCAGCCAGACCCAGCTCGGCGATGTCGGCCGGGTTGACCATCACGATGCGGCGGGCGTTGTGGATGCCGCGGTAACGGTCGTCCATGGCGTACGGGATGGTGTTCCACTGATCGTGCGAGCGCAGCGTCTGCAGGATCAGATGGCCCGGCGGGGCCTGCAACCACGTCAGATCGTTGCGGGTGAAGACGGCCTTGCCGCTCGGCGTGCGATAGACACCGGAGTTGACCGGGTTCGGGAGAACGAACCCGGTCGGATCCTTGATCCGCTCGTTGAAGTCCTCGAACCCCGGCACCACTCGTGCGATCCGATCGCGGATCCGGCCGTAGTCCGCCTCGAAGTCCGCCCAGCGGATGCCGTACCGGCCGCCGATCGTGGCGTGTGCCAGGCGCGAGATGATCGCGACCTCGCTGAGGAGATGCTCCGAGGCGGGCTGGAGCTTGCCGCGGGTGGCGTGCACGGAGCTCATCGAGTCCTCGACGGTGACGAACTGCTCACCACTCGACTGGACGTCGATGTCGCTGCGGCCCAGCGTGGGCAGGATCAGCGCGGTCTCCCCGACCACCGTGTGCGAGCGGTTCAGCTTGGTGGAGACCTGGACCGTCAAGCGGCAGTTCCTCAACGCGGCCTCGGCGACGTCGCTGTCCGAGATCGCCCGGACGAAGTTGCCGGCGACGCCGACGAAGACCTTCGCCTTCCCGTCCCGCATCGCCCGGACGCCGTCCACCGAGTCGTACCCGTGCCTGCGCGGTGGGTCGAACCTGAACTCGGCACCCAGTGCGTCGAGGAAGGAGCCGGGCATCTTCTCCCAGATCCCCATCGTCCGGTCGCCCTGCACGTTGGAGTGACCGCGGACCGGGCAGACCCCGGCCCCGGGCTTGCCGATGTTGCCCCGCAGCATGAGGAAGTTGACCACCTCGCGGATCGTCGGCACGCCGTGCTTGTGCTGGGTCAGCCCCATCGCCCAGCAGACGATGACCGAACGACTGGCCAGCACCTGCTCGTGGACCGCCTCGATCTCCTCGCGGGTCAGGCCGGTCGCCTCGAGCGCAGCCTCCCAGGTGATCGTGCGGGCGTGCTCGGCGAAGGCGTAGAACCCGGTCGTGTACTCCGCGATGTACTCCCAGTCCAGCACTCCGCCACCCTCGGCCCGGTCCGTCTCGAGCAGGCGACGGTTGAGCATCTGGAACAGCGCAAGGTCGCCGCCGGGGCGGATCTGCAGGAACTGATCCGCGATCTGGGTGCCCCGGCCCACCACTCCGCGGGCCTTCTGCGGGTTCTTGAACCGCATCAGTCCCGCCTCGGGAAGGGTGTTGACCGCGATCACCTTGCCGCCCCGCTGTTTGGTCTCCTCCAGCGCAGAGAGCATCCGCGGATGGTTCGTGCCCGGGTTCTGGCCGACCACGAACACCAGGTCCGCGTTGTAGATGTCGTCGAGCTGGACGCTGCCCTTGCCGATCCCCAGCGTCTCGCTGAGCGCCGAACCGCTCGACTCATGACACATGTTCGAGCAGTCAGGCAGGTTGTTGGTGCCGTACGCGCGGGCGAAGAGCTGGAGCAGGAACGCGGCCTCGTTGTTGAGCCTGCCCGAGACGTAGAACATCGCCTCGTCGGGAGAGTCCAGGCCGTTGAGCTCCTGAGCGATGGTGTGGAACGCGTCCTCCCAGGTGATCGGCTCATAGTGCGTCGCACCTGGCCGCTTGACCATCGGCTCCGTCAGCCGGCCCTGCTGGTTGAGCCAGTAGTCCGACTTCCCGTCCAGCTCCGAGACCGGGTGACGCGCGAAGAACTCGCGCGTCACCCGGCGCGACGTCGCCTCGTCGGCGATGTGCTTCGCACCGTTCTCGCAGTACTCGTTCCGGTGCCGGTGACCCGGCTCGGGCCACGCACACCCCGGGCAGTCCATCCCGTCGGCCTGGTTGAGGTTCAACAGTGTCAACGCCGTACGCCGCACCGATGTCTGCGTCAGCGAATACTCGATCGCCTTCCGCACCGCCGGCATGCCGGCGGCCCAGGTCTTCGGCTCGGTGACACTGAGTGCCTCCACCGGCTCTTCCACGGAGTACGCGCCGTCCGCGTCTCGCTTCACCACACCCGTTCCCTTCGCGACTCGAGCTAGCTGGCCGACCTGGGCAGCTCGGCCTCCTCGTCATCGGCCGATTCGTCAGCCAATTCATCGGCCGATTCGTCGGCAGGCGCATCGGGATCACGGGAGACCCGGATGACGAAGTCGTCACCGTGCTCCGAGACCCCGTAGACAACGGCCTGCTCGACGGCTTTGGAGGCGTACTGGGCACGCACCACGAGTGGGTCCTCTCGAAGGTCCTTCACCAGCGATACGCACAGCCCGACCATGACGACGACGAACGGGACCGCCGCGACGATGGTGATGGTCTGCAGTCCGCTCAACGCGTCGGAACCGCCGACCAGCAGCATCACGGCAGCGACCGCGCCCGTGGCGACACCCCAGAAGATCACCGTTGGCCTGCTCGGTTCGATGGATCCGCGCTCGGAGAGCGTGGCCATGACGATCGATGCGGCGTCCGCTCCCGAGATGAAGAAGAGGGCGACCAGGATCATGACCACGACGCTTGCCACCGTCGCGAACGGGAACGACTCCAGGGTCGTGAACAGCTGGGTCTCGACGCCGCCCGCGCCGGCGATGTCCACGCCACCCAACTGCAGGTCGAGAGCCGCCCCGCCGAAGATCGCGAACCACGCCAGGCTGACCAGCGACGGGACGAGGAGCACGCCCGTCACGAACTGGCGAATGGTGCGGCCCCGCGAGATCCGCGCGATGAACATCCCGACGAACGGCGTCCACGAGAGCCACCAGGCCCAGTAGAAGACCGTCCAGCCCGACAACCAAGTGGCGGT
Organism: Nocardioides sp. NPDC004968; assembly: GCF_040608935.1. NCBI lineage: Bacteria > Bacillati > Actinomycetota > Actinomycetes > Propionibacteriales > Nocardioidaceae > Nocardioides > Nocardioides sp. NPDC004968. Next base: position 34,030 of record NZ_JBEXJF010000023.1, on the reverse strand, counting down.
CGCAGACCCTTCGGCCGAGGTTCGCGCCGACATCATCGCAACCTCTTGGAAGTAGCTTCCGACGGTTGTCGGGACCAGGCTGAGAATGAACACGGTCGGACCGGCGACGAAGACGAACAGGGCCAGTCCGACGGCGAGCACCATGTTGATGTTCGAGAGCCACTGGATACCCTTGGCGACGCCGGAGACCGCGGAGAAGACGAACCCGACCGTGAGCACGGCGATGATCGCGACCAGGATCCCGTTGCCCGTCGTGCCGAGCCCGCCGACGATCTCCAGGCCGCTGCGGATCTGGAGGGCGCCGAGGCCCAGCGACGCGGCCGACCCGAAGAGGGTCGCGAAGATCGCGAGCATGTCGATGACCTTGCCGCCGGCGCCATGGGCGTGACGCCCGAGAATGGGCTCGAACACCGAGCTGATGAGCAGACCGCGGCCCTTGCGGAAGACGCTGTAGGCGATCGCCAGCCCCACCAGGGCATAGATCGCCCAGGGGTGGATTCCCCAATGGAAGAGGGTGGTGGCCATGGCCGTCTGGATCTTCTCGGACTGACCATCGCCGACAGCGCCCGGCGGAGGTGCGACGAAGTGGCTGACCGGCTCGCTGACGCCGTAGAAGATCAGGCCGATCCCCATTCCGGCGCTGAACATCATCGTGATCCACGAGACCGTACGGAACTCGGGTTCCTCGCCGTCCCTGCCGAGCGGGATGTTCCCGAACTTGCCGAAGGCGAGCCACAGTACGAAGCCGACGAAGGTCGATGCCGCGGTGACGAAGAGCCAGCCCAGGTTGGCCATCACCCAGGACAACGACTTCCCTGAGACCGAGGCCAGCGACTCCGTGCTGACGAAACCCCAGACCAGGAAGCCGATCGCGATGACCGCGGTCACCCCGAAGACGACGCGATCGAGGCCACCGGCATCCTTGGCGGGCTCCTCAGGAGGACAGTCGAGGGCCGGATGGGTCGGGCTTCCGTTCTGGCCGACGGATCTGTGGCGCGGCGCTACCGGGGAAAGGTCTCCGCGACGTGCAGAGGATCTCATGACGCACTCCGATCAAGAGCTCTTGGGATGAGCAGCATCTGTCGGTGCCAGAGAGGCTCCGGGCGGCGGCACGACAGTGGGGCGCTACGCGGTCAGACGCTGATATACTAGTTACCTTATCCGTGATGCATCACACTAGGCAAGGGTCGATCTCGACGACGACCTCGAGCTCCACCGGGGCATCCAGAGGCAGAGCCGAGACCCGGTCGGAGCTCGGCACCGGGGGCGGGATCACCGCGGCACGCCGTTGCGATGTAACTGATGTATCAGACTAAGATGGTAAAAGCGGCAGAAGATCTGACGCCACGGAGCCGGAGCCGACAAGTGGGGCAAGAACTCAATGACAGTTGACGAGATTCTGGCGGCAACGGCGAATCCCCCCGCCACCTCGCTCGCCGATCAGGCCTACCGCTACATCCGCGAGCGCCTGGTGATGCTCGACATCCGCCCGGGGGCGCCGATCAACGACGGCCAGATCGCAGAAGCGATCGGCATGGGGCGTACTCCTGTCCGGGAAGCGATCAAGCGGCTCGAGGCCGACCATCTGGTCCACTCCTTTCCGCGCCGCGGCACCTTCGCCACGACCATCGACGCGACCGAGCTCAGCGCGATCGCCGAGATCCGGCGCCAGCTCGCCCCGTACGCCGCGCGCGCGGCCGCGGAACGCGCGACGACACAGCAACGTGAGCAGATGCGCGACCTCGCGGCCCAGATCGGCAAGGGCAAGCTGGGCGACGGAGATCGCGCGTCCCTGATGCGCGTCGACAAGGCAGCGCACGGCCTGATCTACCAGTCGAGCGGCAATGCCCACCTCGAGGACATCCTGATCAGGTACGACAACCTCGCCATCAGGATCTGGTGGATGGTGATCGATCGCCTGCCCGACCTGGCCCACCACGTCCTCGAGCAGGCACAGCTCCTCAACGCGGTCGCAGACGGTGATGCCGACCGCGCCGAGAAGCTCACCCTCGAGCACATCGGCAGCTTCGAGCGCGAGATCCGCCAGGTTCTCTGACGCCTCAGCAGGATTGATTGCTTCGGGCTCCGCTTCAGCAGTCCAGCTGGATGTCCCCCAGAGGCTTCGAGCAGCAGATCAGTACCTTCTGGTTGGCGATCTCCTTGGGCCGGATGCCGCCGTTGTGCTGCATGTCGACCTCCCCGGAGAGCATCGACACCTTGCAGGTCCCGCACATGCCCTGACCGCAGGCCGCCATCGGCCGCATGCCGGCCGCCACCGCGGCCGCCAGGATCGTCTCGTCCGGGCCACAGGTGATCATCCGGCCGCTGCGCGCGAACTCGACCGAGAACCCCGCTCCGGCCTCCTCCTCGGAATCCTGCTCGACGGGCGGTGCCGTCGCCGGAGCAGGGACCGCGGGAGCGCCGAAGTCGAAGCTCTCCTCGTGGTACTTCTCCATGTCGTAGCCGAGCTCTTCGAGCAGCGACTTCGCCGCCGCCATGTAGCCCGCCGGACCGCAGATGAACGTCTCACGCTCGTTGAGGTCAGGGGCCAGGATCTCGAGGACAGGCTTGGAGATGCGTCCCTGCAGTCCCATCCAGCGCTCGGTGGGGGCATCGCCCTCGCAGATCTCCACCACTCGCAGGTTGGGCATCAGGCGTGCCATCGCCTCGAGCTCGCCGCGGTAGATGATGTCGGCCGGCGTACGCGCACTGTGCACGAAGAGGATGTCCGCCTCGGAGCCGAGGTCGTACAGCGTCCTCGCCATCGACAGCACGGGGGTGATGCCGCTGCCGGCCGAGAGGAACAGGTACTTCGGCGCGTCCTCCTCCGGCAGGACGAACGCACCCGCCGGGGCGTGCATCGAGATCCAAGCCCCGGGCTCGAGGTTGTCGTGGAGCCAGTTCGAGACCACACCGTCGGGGACCCGCTTGACCGTGATGGCCAGCCGGTCGGGCCTGGTCGGCGGCGAGGCGATCGTGTAGCAACGGGTCATCAGCTTGCCGTCGATCTCGACCCGGATGGTGATGAACTGGCCCGCCTCGAAGTCGAAGGGACGTCGCTCGGGGGTCGTGAAGACGAAGGTCTTCACGTCATGGGTGACCGCCAGAACCTGGCTGCACACCAGGTCCATCACGTCGCTCTCGGCCCAGCAGGGCTCCAGCATCCTCCGGCTGCGCACGGGCGCCGGGCGGCCGTTCTGCAGACCGAACGAGTTGGGCTCCGACACCTTGGGGATGTCGGTCTCCATGATGGTCATGTTTCCTCCCGAGCTCCGGCTAGGCACTGGCTTGGATGCGTTGGACGTACCAGGTGACGAAGGCGTCGACTTCACCCTCGACCACGGAGTACGGACCAGGTACGTAGCCCGGGTCCGCCACTCCTCGCTGCGTGCCCTCGACCAGGGCGCGGTCCTGGTCGTTGGTGGCACGCCAGACGGAGGTGAGCGACTCGACCGAGTAGTCGACCCCTTCGACAGCCTCCGGGTTCACCAACCAGGTCGTCCGGACCAGCGTCCGGTCGACCGCCAGCGGGATCACCGAGAAGACGACGGCGTGGTCACCGAGGAAGTGGAACCACGAGTTGGGCTGCATGTGCAGCGACAGGTCTCCGAACCTGGGGTCCTCGATGGAACCCATCAGCTTCGCGCAGAGCTGCTGCCCGTCAGGACCGAACGAGGCCCCGGCGCCGTCGAGCGGCAGGTGCGAGAGCTGGAACGCCGTCGCACGACCCTCGAGCTCGCAGCGCTCCTCGTGCGGGAAGCCGATCGCGTCGCGGGTCTTCTCCAGCTCCGTCTGCGCCTCCTGATAGCGCTCGAAGACCGACTGCATGCGCGGTGGCACGTCCGCGGCTTCGTAGCGGCTGATCGGGAAGTACGCCGTCACCAGCTCCGGGTGGGAGGCGTCGCAGTGGTGGCACTCCCGGTTGTTCTCCATCACCAGCTTCCAGTTGCCCTCCTCGACGATGTCGGTCTGGTGGGCGACCTTCGCCGAGGCGAGCGAGTATGGCTTCAGGTAGGGCTCGATGAACTCGCTGACCTCGTCGAAGTCGGTCGGCGGCTCGTCCGACAGGCAGAGGAAGACCAGACCACCGACCGCTCGGACGTTCACCGGCTTGAGCCCGAACTTGTCGTACTCGAAGGTGCCTGCCTGCGACTCGGCGAAGATGAGGCTGCCGTCGACCCGGTAGGTCCACTGGTGGTAGGGACACACGATGTTGCCGATCGAGCCGCACGCGGACTCGAGCAGTCGTGAGCCACGATGCCGGCACACGTTCCTGAAGGCGCGAACGTTCTCGTCGTCGTCACGAACGACGATCACGGAGTGGGCGCCCACATCGATGGTGACGTAGTCACCCGGGTCCGGGATCTCCGCCTCGGCGACAGCGAAGATCCAGTGCCGACCGAAGATGACGTCGAGATCCTGCTCGTAGATCTCCGAGCTGGTGTAGAACGGCGCCTCCAGGCTGTAGCCGGTTGCTCGCCTGTCCGCCAGGGACGCCAGCTCCACCGGCGTCTTTTCGATGCTCATACGCGTCACGTTGATGTCTCCCACGCTCAAACCGGGCAGATTCCGGGTTCAGATACGGCGGTCCGCCAGACGACGGTTGTTTCACTCTGCACAACTACTGCGTAGCGTGAAACGATTCTGCCGCGCCAAAGAAGACGCTGTCAACGGGTCGATCTGGATTCGCCGCAGGATTTACACGGGCTTCACGACGTACGCGACGTGGCCCGCATGCACGAGGCATGCGGGCCACTTCGACGGTGCCGATATGTCGCCTCGGCAGGCGCGGATCACTCGGCCTTGGGGAAGCCGTTCCGCTCGGAGATGGCCGCGGCAGCGGCAAGCACATGCTCGGCCAGCTCGGGCACCTTCTCGGACGTGATGCGGAACGACGGGCCCGAGGCCACCACCGCGGCGATCACCCCACCACCCAGGGAACGGATCGGCGCAGCCACCCCGGCGAGGCCGATCTCGTGCTCGTCGACGGAGTAGGCGTAGCCCAGCTTCCTGACCTCGGCGAGCTGCTCCTCGAGCTTGGCCGGTTCGATCACGGTCTCCTCGGTGTAGCGCTCCAGCCCACCTTCGAGAATCTCCCGACGGTCCTCCGGCGACATGGTCGCCAGGAAGACCTTGCCGGAAGCAGTGGTGTGCAGGGGGCTGCGCTGCCCGACCCAGTTCACCGACGTGATCTCGGCAGTCCCGATCACCTGGTCGATCGTGATGGCCTCCTCGCCGTCGTTGATGACGATGTTGACGGTCTCGCCGACCGCGTCGGCCAGCGCCATGCAGATAGGGCGACTCGTGACCGAGATGTCGTGCTTGCGGGTCGCGCCGGCGGCCAGCTGGATGACGCCATAGCCGAGCTGATAGTGCCCCCGACTCGCGTTCTGCTCCACGAGCCCGCGCGCCTCGAGGGTGGCCAGCAAACGGAAGACCGTCGACTTGTGCACCCCCAATTCCTCGGAGATCGGCGTGACTCCGACAGCCCCCCGACGGGCGAGCACCTGGAGGATGGAGATGGCTCGGTCAACTGAGTGAACGGTCGTGCTCCGTGTTTCGCTCGTGTTGCTCATGCTGAAACAGTATGCCTCGTTGTCAGGTCCGCCTCTTTGCCCCCTACTGCCGGGTAGCCGCGGGGCGAGCGACCGGACGCCTCCGCACGAGCCCCGAAATCGGTCGAAACAGGGTCTTGATGCCGACGCCGTCGACGGTCTAGTTTGTTTCATATAGCGCTCTTGTTTCGCTATGAGAAACATCCCCGCAACTGAGCAAGCCGGACGCCCCATCCGGGGCAGGAAGAGGAGACGCCATGGCAGACAACAGAGTCGTCGTCTACAAGGGGCCGGGCGAGGTGGCCGTCGAGTCCATCGAGTACCCGAAGCTGGAGCTCCCCGAGGACGTCGTGAGCGGCCTGGGCATCAAGCGCGCCGCGCCGCACGCGGTGATCCTCAAGCTCGTGACCAGCAACATCTGCGGCAGCGACCAGCACATGGTGCGCGGCCGGACGACCGCCGCCGTGGGTCAGACGCTCGGACACGAGATCACCGGCGAGATCGTCGAGATCGGCGACGACGTCCTCTTCCACGAGGTGGGCGACATCTGCTCGGTCCCGTTCAACATCGCGTGCGGTCGTTGTCGTATGTGCAACGAGGGCAAGACCGGCATCTGCCTCAACGTGAACCCGGCGCGAGCCGGCGCGGCGTACGGCTATGTGGACATGGGTGGCTGGATCGGTGGCCAGGCGGAGTACGTCATGGTCCCGTTCGCCGACTTCAACCTGCTGAAGTTCCCCGACCGGGACCAGGCCCTGGAGAAGATCCTCGACCTGACGATGCTCTCCGACATCTTCCCGACCGGCTACCACGGTGCCTACACCGCCGGCGTCACCACTGGGTCGACGGTGTACGTGGCAGGCGCAGGCCCGGTCGGGCTCGCCGCGGCGTACTCAGCGCAGCTGCTCGGTGCCGCCACGGTCATCGTCGGCGACATGAACGCGGACCGGCTCGAGCAGGCCGCCAGCTTCGGCTGCGCGACCGCGGACCTGTCCTCCGGTGACGCCCTGGCCGACATCATCGCGGACATCGTCGGGGAACCCGTCGTGGATGCGGCGATCGACGCGGTCGGCTTCGAGGCCCGCGGCCACGGCCGAGACGCCGCCGAGCAGCCCGCCACCGTCCTCAACGACATCATGGACGTGGCGCGCGCGGGCGCCTCCCTCGGCATCCCCGGTCTGTACGTCACCGGCGACCCCGGTGCCGTCGACGATGCGGCCAAGCAGGGGCAGATCGGCGTCCGGCTCGGCCTGGGCTGGGCGAAGTCGCACACCTTCGTGACCGGCCAGTGCCCGGTCAAGCAGTACAACCGCCAGCTGATGAACCTGATCCTCGCCGACAAGGCCCACATCGCCGACGCGGTCAACGCGAAAGCCATCAGCCTCGACGAGGCGCCGGAGAGCTACGCCGCGTTCGACCAGGGCGCGGCCACCAAGTACGTCATCGACCCGCACGGCATGGTGCACTGACGCAACCGGGCTGCCGGACGGTCCTGCCCCTGGCCACATCGGCCAGGGACAGGACCGTCTTCACATACCCAACAGGCGGCGCGCTTCCCCCACGGTGACGACAGATCCCGTGACCAGCACCTGAGCCGGGTCTCCACCGTCCTCGGAGAGAGCCGAGGCCGTTCTGGTGGCCTCGAGGAGGGCGTCGGCGAGGTCGTCGATCTCCACGACCCGATCCGCCCCGAGCACCCCCCGCGCCGCAGCGGCGGTGTCCCGGGACGACAGCGACCTCGGGCTGCTGTTCCGGGTGCAGATCATCGTCGACACCACGGGCTCGAGCTCGGCGAGCATGCCGTCGAGGTCCTTGTCGCCCATCGCAGCGACCACGGCGACCGTCGGCCGGGGGCCCAGATCGGACAGTCCGGCGGCCAGGGCCCGGGCACCGTCGGGGTTGTGGGCTGCGTCGAGGATCACCGCGGGCGCGCCGGGCAGCACCTCCAGCCGCCCGGGCGACCGGGCCGAGCCGAGCGCCCGTCGCAGTGCGTCCAGCGGGATCACGTCTTCCAGGAGGGCTTCGACGCTCGCGATGGCGAGCACGGCGTTGTGCGCCTGGTGGCGGCCGTGAAGTGACAGCGGGACCTCGGGATAGTGACCGGCGAGACCGTTGACCGAGATGATCTGACCATCGCCGAACGCTCGTCTGCCGCTCAGGCGGAAGTGACGGCCTTCGACCATGAGCCTCGCGAGATGCGCGTCGGCATGGGCCCGGAGGAGCTGCTCGACATCTGGGGTCTGCCGAGACGTGACGGCCAGCGCACCGGGCTTGATGATGCCGGCCTTCTCGGCCGCGATGTCGAGCCTCGTCGGCCCCAGGTGATCGACGTGGTCGAGGCCGATGGGGAGGATCGCGGCGACCGGGGCGTCGATGACGTTGGTCGCATCCCACATGCCGCCCATCCCGACCTCCACCGCGGCGACATCGATGGCCGCGGTCGAGAACGCCTGGTAGGCCATGGCGACCGTCATCTCGAAGAACGACAGCGGAGTGGGACTCTCGCGGTCCACGGCCTCGGCCGCGGGCAGGACATCGCGGTAGGCCCGGACGAAGCCGTCCTGCGGGATCGGCCGGCCGCCGATGCTGATCCGTTCCCGGATGTCGGCGAGGTGGGGGCTGGTGAACCGGCCGACCGTCGAGCCCAGCTCGAGCAGGATCGCCTCCACCATCCGCGCGGTGCTCGTCTTGCCGTTGGTTCCGGTGATGTGGATCGACCGGTAGTCGCGCTGTGGCTGGCCGAGCGCGTCCGTCACCGCCCGGATGCGCTCGAGGGACGGGGCGATCCTGGTCTCGGGCCAGCGGGCGAGGAGCCGCCGCTCCACCTCCTCGACATCGAGGTCGAGGTCGAGGCCGGTCACTGGGGTCCTCCGCCCAGGCGCGCCAGCAGGTCGCGGCGCCAGGCCTCGGTCTCGGCGACCTGGTTGAACGTGAACAGATGCAGGCCGGCGATCGCGGCCTCCGGCTTGTCCAGCTCCGGAGCAGCACGGGTGAGGAACCGCTCCGGCGAGTAGCCCCCGGGCGCGGCGATGCGCGCGAACATGCCCTTGTTCTTGGCGAGGAACCGCGTCGACTCCCCCACCCCGATCTTGGTCGCCATGGTGAGGAGCTTGGCGCGCTCGACCGGGCCGGGCAGCCCGACGATGATCGGCGTCGTGACCCCGCGGGCGCGGACGCGGCGTACCCAGTCCGTCAGGGCCCTGTGGTCGAAGGTGAGGTTGCTGACGATCTCGGTGGCGTGGTGGCGCTTGTCCCACATCGCCTGGACCAGGCGGTCGTGGATGATCGTCGGATGGTCCTCGGGGTAGCCGGCGACACCGACATGACCGAACGGGTCGCCGAGATCGACGAGCGCCTCGAGGAGCTCCACCGCGCTGGGGAACGCTCCGGGCCGCTCGGCGTCGCCGGCGGGCACGAAGACCTTGTCGATGCCGGCCACCTTCAGGCGGCCGACGATGTCGGCGAGCTCGGCCCGGTCCGCGACCATGCGCGCGGCGAGATGGGGTACGACCTCGTAGCCGTGTCCGGCGAGGCGGATGGAGAGATCCATGGTTCGTTCGAGGCCCTTGGCCGGGGAGGCGGTCACCGTGACGGTTCGGCCGACGGGGAGAGACCTGGTGACGACCTCTTCGATCGTCGCGGTGGGCAGGACCTCGTAGCGGGCGCCGAGCAGCAGCCTCCGTACGGTCACGGCGGCCGAGCGACGACTCATCGCCGCCCTGCCCGGGCACCGACGACGTCGGCTGCGACCGCAGACCCACGCAGGCGTGCGGCCACCCTGGAGGCGGCAGCGGCACCGGACACCGAGTGCACGCGCACTCCCCAGGCGCCTTCCGCGGCAGCGATGGCGGCAACGGCGTCCGACGCCTCGTCCCGGTCGGTCGGGACATCCGGGTCACGCCGTCCGTACGTCGCCACCTCGGTGAGGAACCGCTTGCGGGAGGCTCCGACGAGGAGAGGGAAGCCGAGGTCTCGCAGCGTGCTGAGGGAAGAGAGCAGCTCCCAGGACTGGGCGCTGTTCTTCGCGAACCCCAGACCAGGATCGAGGATGATGCGCTCGGGACGTACGCCGGCGTCGAGTGCGGAATCGACCCGGCCGCGGAGCTCGGCGCAGACGTCGCCGACGACCGAGTCGTAGAAGCAGAAGTCGTCCATCCGCATGGAGTGGGCGCGCCAGTGCATCAGGACGCAGGTGACCTCCGCCTCGGCCAGGAACGGCAGCATCCTCGGATCGGCGAGCCCGCCGGAGACGTCGTTCACGATGACGGCACCGGCCTCGACGGCTCGCTGGGCGACCGAGGCGCGCATGGTGTCGACCGAGACCGGCAACCCCTCCCGGGCCAGCGCCTCGACCACCGGGATCACGCGGGCGATCTCCACGGCCGCGCTGACCCGCTGGGCACCGGGCCGGGTGGACTCGCCGCCGACATCGAGGAGATCGGCGCCTTCGCGCATGAGGTCGAGGCCCTGGCGTACGGCGGCGTCGACGTCGAGGAACCGGCCGCCGTCGGAGAACGAGTCGGGGGTGACGTTGATGATGCCCATCACCTGACAACGCCGATCTGCCTCGGTGAGCAGCTGCGTGGCGCTCATGCCGCCACGCCCGTAGCGCAAGCGCCATCATACGGGCGCGGCGGCCTGAGCCTTGTGGTCGCTCGCTGACGCTCGCTCATGTCAGAGCCCCGGCGATCGCCTCCCTGGCAGCCAGATGCTGTTCGGCGATCTCGACGATGTTGGTCAGCAGCATGGCGCGGGTCATGGGTCCGACCCCGCCGGTGGCACCACTCATCTTGCCCGCGACGACGTCCACGTTCGGATCGACATCGCCCAGGATGCCTTCGATCGTGCGAGTGATCCCGACGGACAGGACCGTGGCGCCGGGACTGACCCAGTCGGGCTTCACCAGATGAGCCACCCCCGCCGCCGCGACGATGACGTCCGAGGCCCGGGCATGGGCGGCGACGTCACGGGTCTCGATGTTGCACAGCGTGACGGTGGCGTGCTCGGTGGGGCGGGTGAGCATGAGCCCGAGCGGCCGGCCGACGGTCAGACCGCAGCCGATGACACAGAACCGCTGTCCCGTGATCGGTACGTCGTGCTGCCTCAGGAGCTCGATGATCCCGCGCGGCGTGCACGGCAGCGGAGCAGGAGTGCCGAGCACCAGCTTGCCGAGGTTCGTGGGGTGGAGCCCGTCGGCATCCTTGTCCGGGTCGATGAGCTCCAGGACCCGGTGGGTGTCGACGTGGGGCGGCAGGGGCAGCTGGACGATGAAACCGGTGCACGTCGGATCGTCGTTGAGCTGTTGCACCGCTGCCTCGATCTCGGCCTGTGATGCGCTGGCGGGGAGCTCGATCCGGATCGACGCGATGCCCACCTCCGCGCAGTCGCGGTGCTTGCCCGCGACGTAGGAGCGGGAGCCGGGGTCGTCGCCGACGAGGATGGTGCCGAGGCCGGGGTCGATCCCGGCCTCGTGCAGTGCCTTCACCCGCACGGCGAGCGCGGTCTTCAGATCAGCAGCGACGCGCTTGCCGTCGATCTTTGCTGCGATGGTCATGCACTTCTCCTTCGGCCGGTGACGTCAGCATTCGATGACGTTGACGGCGAGGCCTCCGCGGGAGGTCTCCTTGTACTTGATCTTCATGTCGGCCCCGGTCTCGCGCATGGTCTTGATCGCGGCGTCGAGAGAGACCCGGTGGCTGCCGTCGCCGCGGGCGGCGATGCGGGCGGCATTGATGGCCTTGTTGCTGGCGATGGCGTTGCGCTCGATGCAGGGAATCTGCACCAGGCCGCCGACGGGGTCGCAGGTGAGCCCGAGATTGTGCTCGATGCCGATCTCGGCCGCGTTCTCCACCTGCTCCGGGGTGCCTCCGAGCACTTCGCACAGGGCTCCGGCAGCCATGGCGCAGGCCGAGCCGACCTCGCCCTGACAACCGACCTCGGCGCCGGAGATCGACGCGTTGATCTTGAACAGGATCCCGACCGCGGCGGCGGCGAGGAGAAACCGCACGATCCCGTCCTCGTCCGCGCTGGGCACGAACTTCTCGTAGTAGTGGAGTACGGCCGGGACGATGCCCGCCGCACCGTTGGTCGGCGCGGTCACGATCCGTCCGCCCGACGCGTTCTCCTCGTTGACGGCGAGGGCGAAGAGGTTGACCCAGTCCATCGCTCTGAGCGGGTCCGTCTCATCCGTGGAGGCCTGGAGGTGGGTGTAGAGACCGGGGGCACGCCGGGGAACCTTCAACCCGCCGGGCAGCGTGGGTTCGGTGCGGGTGCAGCCGTTGCGCACGCACTCCTGCATGACCGACCAGATGTGCAGCAGCTCGCCGCGCACCTCCTCCTCGGTACGCCACGCCAGCTCGTTGGCCATCATCACGTCGCTGATCCGCTTGCCCGATCGGGCGCAGACCGCGAGCAGCTCGGCCCCCGTGGTGAACGGGTACGGGATCGGGGTCGCGTCCTCGACGATCCGATCGGCGCCAGCCGCGCGCTCGTCCACGACGAAACCGCCGCCGACCGAGTAGTAGGTGCTCTCCAGGAGCACCTTGGTGTCGGCGTCGTACGCACGGAAGATCATGCCGTTCGGGTGCGCGGGAAGGGTCTTGGTGCGGTGCATGACGATGTCGTCGGCGTCGAACTCGATGTCCCGGGCGCCGCAGAGCCTCAGGCGCCGAGTGGCTCGGACCTCGGCCACACGGGCGTCGGCGCTGTCGGTGTCGACGGTCTCGGGCCGATTGCCCTCGAGCCCGAGGATCACCGCCTTGTCGGAGCCGTGGCCGTGACCGGTGGCACCGAGGGAGCCGAACAGCTCCACCTGGGCACGGGCGACGGCGTCGAGCAGCGAGCTCGCCTTCAGGGCATCGATGAACTGCGCCGCCGCGCGCATCGGGCCGACCGTGTGGGACGACGACGGCCCGATGCCGACGGAGAACATGTCGAACACGCTGAGTGCCATCAGCCGGATCCCAGCACCTGGAACTCGGCCATGGCGTCGATCAGCCAGCGGCCCAGGTAGTCGGCGTACGAGGCACGCGGCAGGATCCGGTAGGAGTCTGTGTCGACCTTCCAGAGGATCACCGGGACACGTCCGATGGTGCTGGCGACCGCCGTGCCCGGCGTGAACGCCCTCGGGTGGAGGTCGAGCGGACAGCCCTTCTCGAGGACCGCCTGCGCGGAAGCTCCCTCGAGCCGGAAGGTGGTGCGGTTGGCCGACAGGTCGACGACCGCGGCACCGCCTTCCGAGACGCCTGCGCGGAGGTAGGAGACCAGGGTGGACCCGGCCACGCTCTGCGAGATGACCAGGTACTCGTCGGGCGAGAGCCACAGGATGACCACGTCGTGGCCGGTGGCGACCTCGCCGCATCGTCCGGGGAGCTCGGTGCCGAGGATCTGGGCCAGGCGCGTTCGGTCGGGCGAGCCGATCGGCACCCGCAGACCCACCATGGTGAGGAACTGCTCCTCACGCACCCGCACCCCGAAGGCTCCGGTGACGCCGGCGTCGACGAAGGCGCCGTGGAGGTGTTGGGCCGGGCTGACGCGCAGAGCGGAGATCTTCTTGTCGAGCGGCTCGATCGTGGTCTCAACCATCGCGGCGGCTCCCTTCCGGGTCGTAGAGGACGGTTTCAGCGACGACGACGTCGACCAGTCGGTCCCCGACCGGCGCGACGAGGGTCTGGCCGATGCGGTTGCGGCCATCCTTGATGAGCGCCAGGGCGAACGAGCGCCCGAGCGCGGCGCTGTGGTAGCTCGAGGTCACGTGCCCGAGCATCGGCACCGGTCCATCGGCGGGGGTGATCGGCGTACCGGCCGCGACCAGCTGAGTGCCCTCGGGCAGTCTGAAGGACGTGTCGACGGGCAGCACCGAGACGAGGTGCTTCCGGTCCGTGCGTGCGGTGTCGGCCCTGCTGTAGGACCGCTTGCCGACGAAGTCCTTCGCCTTGGAGACGATCCACTCCATGCCGGCGTCCTGGGGTGTGACCGTGCCGTCGGTGTCCTGCCCGACGATCGGATAGCCCTTCTCCGCGCGGAGCACGTGCATGGTCTCCGTGCCGTACGGGGTGATCGCCCACTCCTGGCCGGCGGCGTGGATCTCCTCCCACACCTGCTGTCCGAACCAGGTCTCGACGTTGACCTCGAAGGCGAGCTCGCCGGAGAAGGAGATCCGGCACACCCGCGCCGGGATGCCCGAGGCGAGCGTCGTCTCGCGGAACGTCATGAACGGGAACGCCTCGTTGCTGACATCGAGCTCCGGAGCGATCTTGGCGATCACCTCGCGTGACTTCGGGCCGACGACGGCGATGGTGGCCCACTGCTCGGTCACCGAGGTGAAGCTGACGTCCAAGGTGGGCCACTCGGTCTGGTGCCACTCCTCGAGCCAGTCGAGGACCTTCGCGGCGCCGCCGGTGGTCGTCGTCATGAAGTAGCGGCCCTCGTCGATGCGGAGCGTGACGCCGTCGTCGAAGATCATCCCGTCGGGCGTGCACATGACGCCGTAGCGCGCGGATCCGGGGGCGAGCTTCTTGAAGGCGTTGGTGTAGATCCGGTTGAGGAACTCACCGGCGTCACTCCCCCACACCTCGATCTTGCCCAGGGTGGTCGCGTCCATCATGCCGACGGACTCGCGGACGGCGGCGCACTCGCGGAAGACGGCCTCGTCCAGGGACTCGCCGTTCTGCGGGTAGTACCACGGCCGCAGCCACTGCCCCACGATCTCCATCTCGGCGCCGTGCGCGACGTGCCAGGGATGGATCGACGTCAGCCGGGCCGGGTCGAACAGGTCACCCCGCTCGCGGCCCGCGAGAGCGACGAACGAGACCGGAGCGTACGGAGCCCGGTAGGTGGTGGTGCCGATCTCGCCGGGGCTGCGACCGTCGTTGAGCGCAGCGGCGATGACTCCGATCGCGTTGACGCCGGAGGTCTTGCCCTGGTCGTTGGCGGTGCTGATGGAGGTGTAGCGCTTGATGTGCTCGACGCTGCGCATGCCGGCCCCGGTCGCACGCAGTACGTCGTGCACGGTCTGGTCGCGCTGGAAGTCGACGAAGTGGTCGACCAGATCGTCGAGCGGAACGCCGGCCTCTGCGGCGAGCCACAGGGCCCGGGTCGTACCATCACCCGTCGCCGCAGGAAGCGGCCCGGTCGGGGCCTCGGCCTCGCCGATGAAACCGGCGGCGAGGAGTGCCGTCGCTGCGGCATGTCGCCCCTCGGCGAGACACGCATCGAGGGTGTAGCTGCCCCTGGCCGATCCCACGATCTGCTGACCGGCGACCTCGCCGTCGGGGACGAAGCCGGCCAGGTCCTCGTCCCAGCGGACCTTGCCCTGCCGTTGGCTGTGCAGGTGGACCAGGGGGCTCCATCCGCCGGCAACGGCTACGACGTCGCAGGCGATGTCGCGCCGCTCGCCGACGGCGACGCCGTCGGCGTCGATGGCCGACACCGTGGCGGCGGTGACCCGCGGGTCACCGTCGGTGTCGAGGACGGCGGAGCCGAGGATGACCTCGATGCCTGCCGCCTGGGCACGACGGGCGGCGTCGGACTGCTCTGTGCGGGCATCGACGACGGCCGTGACGGCGACTCCGGCCCCGGTCAGATCGGCGGCGACCTCGTAGGCGCTGTCGTTCGTGGTGGCGAGCAGGACCCGCGCGCCTGCGGCCACGCCGTACCGGTTCAGGTAGGTGCGGACCGCGGAGGCGAGCATGACGCCGGGGCGGTCGTTGTTGCCGAACACCAGGGGACGCTCGTGAGCGCCGGTCGCGATGACGACCTGCTGCGCCCGGATGTGCCAGAGGCGCTGACGCGACAGACCGGTGAGCGCGTCCTTGGCGGACGCGTCGAGGTGGTCCAGCCGGCTCTCGAGCGCGATCACGTAGTTGGCGTCGTAGCTGCCGAAGGCGTTGGTCCGGGTGAGGACGGTGACCTCGGGTGAAGCCGCGAGCTCCTCGGTGACTCCGCGTAGCCAGGTGTCGCTGTCCACGCCGTCGATGCGGAGGCCGCGGGCGGAGAGAAGGGATCCGCCGAGCTCGGGCTGGTCGTCGATGAGGATCACGCGGGCGCCGGATGCGGCGGCGGTGCGGGCCGCGGTGAGCCCGGTCGGGCCGGCGCCGACGACGAGGACGTCGGCGTGGACGTACTTCTTGTCGTAGATCGCGGTGTCGTCCGCGGGGTCGAGCTCGCCGAGGCCGCTGAGGTAGTCGGCCTCGAGCCCGTCGACGAGCTCGACGGTCGTGGCGGGAAGCATCGACTCGCTCACCGAGTCGCCGGGACGCCTCAGTTTCACCAGCACGTTGGACTCCTCGACCCCGGCGGCGAGGACGCCGCGGGGACGCTGTCGGTACAGCGAAGGGCCACACTCGAGCACGCCGTTGGCGATCAGCGCGGATGCGAGGGTGTCACCGGCGTGGCCGGCGTACTCCTGGCCGTCGACGCTGAAGGTGAGACGGGTGGATCGGTCGATTCGGCCGCCGTCTGCGAGGCGGTGCGACGTCGTGCTCATTGCTGGCCTCCATCCAGGGTGGGACGCGGTTCGCCGGCCCGGTAGACGGCGGCGATGCGGTAGGTGACGGTGTCGCGAAGAACGTTGAACCACTTGCGGCAGCCGGAGCTGTGGACCCAGCGCTCGGCGAAGATGCCCTTGGTGTTCTCGCGGTAGAACAGGTAGCGACCCCATTCCTCGTCACTGAGAGTGTTCGGGTCCTCCGGGTAGGGGACGTGGGCCTGGCCGCCGTAGTGGAACTCGGTCTCGTCGCGGGACCCGCAGTTGGGGCAGCTGATGAGAATCATCGTCGGCTCCTTTCAGTGGGCCACGGCGGCTGCGCCGTGCTCGTCGATGAGGGCACCGGTACTGAATCGCTCCAGCGCGAACGGTGCGTTGTACTCATGCGGCTCGTCGTGGGCGATCGTGTGCGCCATCGTCCAGCCGGCACCCGGCGTGCCCTTGAAGCCGCCGGTGCCCCAGCCACAGTTCACGTAGAGCTGGTCGATCGGCGTCTTGCTCACGACCGGCGAGGCGTCCGGCGTGACGTCGACGATGCCACCCCAGGTCCTGAGCAGATGCGCCCGGGCGAAGATCGGGAACAGCTCGACGGCCGCTGCCATCTGCTCCTCGATCACGTGGAACCCGCCGCGCTGGCCGTAGCCGTTGTACGTATCGACGCCGGCACCCATGACCAGCTCGCCCTTGTGGGCCTGGGAGACGTAGACGTGGACGTGGTTCGACATCACCACCGTGGGGTGGACGGGCTGGTGGAGCTCGGAGACGAGCGCCTGGAGCGGGTGCGACTGGATCGGCAGGTCGAAACCGGCCATCTCGGCGAGGACGCTGGAGTGCCCTGCCGCGCACAGCGCGACCTTGCCGGCCGCGATCGTGCCGCGGCTCGTCTGTACGCCGACCACCCGGTTGCCGTCCTTGACGAAGCCGGTCACCTCGCAGTCCTGGATGAGGTCGACGCCGAGCTCGTCGGCCTTGCGCGCGAACGCCCAGGCGACGTGGTCGTGCTTGGCAATGCCCGCGCGTGGCTGGTAGGTCGCGCCGAGGACCGGGTAGCGGATGTTGTCGCTGGTGTTGATGATCGGGCAGACCTCCTTCACCTGGTCGGCGTCGAGCCACTCCGCGTCGATCCCGTTGAGGCGGTTCGCCTCGCAGCGCCGCACCGAGTCGCGTACGTCCTGCAGCGTGTGGGCGAGGTTGAGCACGCCGCGCTGGCTGAACAGGAAGTCGTAGTCGAGCTCCTCGGGGAGCACCTCCCACTGCTTGAGGGAGTGCTCGTAGATCGCCGCGGACTCGTCCCACAGGTAGTTGGACCGGATGATCGTCGTGTTCCGCGCCATGTTGCCGCCCGCGAGCCAACCACGCTCGAGGACCGCGACGTTCGTGATGCCGTGGTTCTTCGCCAGGTAGTACGCCGTGGCCAGGCCGTGTCCGCCGCCGCCGATGATGACGACGTCGTAGGAGGACTTGGGCTCCGGGTTGCGCCAGAGGAAGTCGGGGTGCTCGGGCAGCAGGTCTGCCATCACTCTGCTCCGTTCGAGTCGAGGAGGTGGGGGTAGAGCGGGTACTTCTCGGCGAGGACGGTGACCCGGCTACGCAGCGCATCGGCGGTCTCATCGGTGAAGTCGTCCTTCAGCGCAGCCGCGATGATGTCGGCCACCTCGCTGAAGTCGGAGTCGCCGAACCCGCGTGTGGCCAGCGCGGGCGTACCGATCCGCAGACCGGAGGAGACCATCGGCGGGCGCGGGTCGAACGGGACGGCGTTGCGGTTGACCGTGATGCCGATGCGGTGGAGCCGATCCTCGCCGTCCTGGCCGTTGAGCTCGGAGTCGCGCAGGTCGACCAGCACGAGGTGGACGTCCGTGCCTCCGCTGACGACCGAGACTCCCGCGGCCGCGACGTCTTCGGCGAGCAGCCGCTCGGCGATGATGCGGGCACCGCGCAGCGTACGCTCCTGGCGCTCGCGGAACTCGGGCTCCGCGGCAACCTTGAAGGCGACCGCCTTGCCGGCGATGACGTGCTCGAGCGGCCCACCCTGCTGGCCGGGGAAGACCGAGGAGTTGATCTTCTTGGCGATGGCCGGGTCGTTGGTGAGGATGACGCCCCCGCGCGGGCCACCCAGGGTCTTGTGCGTGGTCGAGGTGACGACGTCGGCGAACGGCACCGGGTTCGGGTGCAGGCCGGTAGCGACGAGGCCGGCGAAGTGCGCCATGTCGACCATGAGCCGGGCGCCGACCAGGTCCGCGATCCGGCGGAACTCCGCGAAGTCCAGCTGCCGGGGGTAGGCGGACCAGCCGGCGACGATCAGCTTGGGCCGGTGCTCGAGGGCGAGGCGCTCGACCTCGGCCATGTCGATCAGGAAGTCCTCGCGGCTGACCTCGTACGGAACGACCTGGTAGAGGCGCCCGGAGAAGTTGAGCTTCATGCCGTGGGTGAGGTGGCCACCGTGGGCCAGCGAGAGGCCGAGGATGGTGTCGCCGGGCTCGAGGAGGGCGAACATCGCGGCGGCGTTGGCCTGGGCACCCGAGTGTGGCTGGACGTTGGCGTACTCCGCGGAGAACAGCGCCTTGAGGCGGTCGATGGCAAGCTGCTCGATGACGTCGACGTGCTCACAACCGCCGTAGTAGCGGCGGCCGGGGTAGCCCTCGGCGTACTTGTTGGTGAGGACCGATCCCTGAGCCTCCATCACGGCGGCGGGAGCGAAGTTCTCCGAGGCGATCATCTCCAGCGTCGTCTGCTGGCGGCTCAGCTCGGCGTCGATCTGCTCGCTGACCTCGGGATCGAGGTCTGCGAGCGAGGCGGTCAAGACGTCAACCACGATGAACTCCCAACTCTTGAAGTACGATTGATATATCAGTTCGGGATCAACAGTATGCTGGGTAGCGAAGACCTGTCAACGGCCCAGATCAGAAAGCGGTGACTTGGTATGACCGACGTTCAGGCGCCCGCCCCGCCGGCGATCGGCGCAACGATCTCGCTGGCGCACGCGGCCTACGAGCGCATCCGGGATCGGCTGATCATGCTGGACATCAGGCCGGGCGAGCCGATCAACGACGGCAGGCTCGCGGACTCCCTCGGGTTCGGCCGCACTCCGGTGCGAGAGGCCCTCAAACGCCTGGAGACCGACCATCTGGTCATCTCCTACCCGCGCCGCGGCACGTTCGCGACGCCGGTCGACGTCACCGAGCTGGGCGCCATCTCCGACCTGCGTCAGCAGCTCGAGCCGTTCGCCGCCAACCGAGCGGCGACCGCCGCGACCGACCGGATGCGGGCCGAGCTGCGCGCCATGGCCGAGAAGGTTCGCGGTCTCGATCCGTCAGGCGACGACCGGCCCACCCTGATGCGGCTCGACATGTCGGTGCACCGGATGATCTACCGCGCCACGGGCAACAGACACCTCGAGGACGTCCTGGTCCGCTACGACAACCTGGCCACCCGGATCTGGTGCCTGGTCGTGGACAAGCTCCCGGACCTGGCGTCCCACATCTCCGAGCACGCCCCGCTCCTGGAGGCGATCGCCGACGGCGACGCCGAGCTCGCCGAGCGCCTGACCCGCGAGCACATCGACAGCTTCGCGACGGAGATCCGCCGCGTTCTCTGACTGCGTTCTCTAAACATGAGATCGGGCGCCGGCCCACCCGGCCGGCGCCCGATCTCGACCAGTCGGTCAGCCGCGCAAGCGACTCATCTCCGGGTCGAAGAGCGGCTCAGGGGTGACCGTCGCGGGAATCCGCTGGCCGAAGTACTCGATCTCGACCTGGTCGCCCTCGCCGATCTCCGCCGGCAGGTAGGCATAGGCGATCGGCTTGCCGATCGTGAACCCGTACGCCGCGCTGGTGACGTACCCGACCGCGGCCTCGCCCGACAGCACGGGCTCCTTGCCGAGCACCATGGACTTGCCGTCGTCGACGGTGAGGCAGCGCAGCCGGCGAGCCGAGGTCTCCACCGAGCGACCCTCGAGCGCGGCCTTGCCGACGAAGTCCTCCTTGGCGCGCTTCACCGCGAACCCGACGCCTGCCTCGTACGGGTCGTGCT
Organism: Nocardioides sp. NPDC004968; assembly: GCF_040608935.1. Lineage (NCBI taxonomy): Bacteria > Bacillati > Actinomycetota > Actinomycetes > Propionibacteriales > Nocardioidaceae > Nocardioides > Nocardioides sp. NPDC004968. The sequence continues at coordinate 13,960 of NZ_JBEXJF010000023.1, read as the reverse complement.
CGGTGGTCATGTCGGCGCCCCAGGACCGGTAGCCCTTCTCTAGCCGGAGCGCGCCGAACGCGGCCCGGCCGGCGGCGACGACACCGTGCTCCTGGCCCGCGTTCCACAGCACGTCCCACAGCTTCTGGCCGTTCTCGGCGGAGGCGTAGATCTCCCAGCCGAGCTCGCCGACATACGACAGCCGCAGGGCCGTGACGGGGATCCCGCCGATGGTGGCCCGCTTGCCGCGGAAGTACTTCAGTCCGTCGTTGGTGAAGTCGTCCGCGCTGACCTTGGCGATCAGGTCCCTGGCCAGCGGCCCCCACAGGCCGATGCAGCAGGTGCCGCCGGTGGTGTCGCGGATCTGGGTGGCGAGGGCCGGGTCCTCGGCCCGCAGCTTGCGGGCCTCCCGGCGGAGGTACGCCAGGTCGACCGTGCCGTTGGCACCGACCTGGTAGAGCTCGTCCTCGAGTCGGGCGACGGTGATGTCGCTCTTGATCCCGCCCTGCTCGTCGAGGAACAGGGTGTAGGTCACCGCACCGGGCTTCTTGGCGACGTCTCCGGTGGTGAGCCGCTGCAGCAGGGTCTCGGCTCCGGGCCCGGAGACCTCGAGGCGGCGCAGCGGCGTCATGTCGTACATGGCGACCGCGGTGCGGGTCTTCCAGGCCTCGACGGCCGCGATCGGCGAGTGGTAGCGGGCCGACCAGTCGTCGCGCGTCGGCGACTTCCACTCCTCCGGCAGCTCGTCCAGCAGGGCCGCGTTGGCCTCGTACCAGTGCGGCCGCTCCCAGGTCCCGGCCTCGAGGAAGAAGGCGCCGAGCTCGACCTGGCGGGCGTGGAACGGGCTGACCCGGATGTCGCGGGGCGACTCTTTGGGCTGCAGCGGGTGGAGGATGTCGTAGATCTCGACGAAGTTCTGCTGAGACGTCTCGCTGACGTACGCCGGAGCCAGCTGGGTCTCCTCGAAGCGGTTGAGCTCGAGGTCGGCGAGGTCGTACTGCGACCGTCCGGTGGTCAGCACCTCCGCCACCGCCCGGGCGACGCCGGCCGAGTGGGTGACCCAGACCGCCTCGGCAACCCAGAAGCCGTCGAGGTCGCGGGACTCGCCGACGAGCGAGCCGCCGTCGGGCGTGAACGAGAAGATGCCGTTGAACGACGACTCCGCGATCTCCGCCTCCTGGAGGCACGGGAGAAGCTTGCGGCACTCGTCCCACGGGCCCTCGAAGTCCTCGGGCGTGAAGTCGAGCCGGGACGGCATGTTCTCGTCGTCGACGTGCTCCGGGGTCGGACCCAGATCGGAGGCGACGTACGGCATCGGCTTGTGGGCGTACGAGCCGATCCCGTAGGCATCGCCCCACTCCCGGAAGTAGAGGTCCTGGTCCTGGTGTCGCAGGATCGGCAGGGTCGCGCCGTCAACAGCCTTGTGCTTGCCGCTCAGCACCGGGACGGGAGTTGTCTTGATGAACTGGTGGGCGAGCGGGAGGAGCGGCACCTTGGTGCCCGCCATCGCGCCGACCTCGACGCCCCAGAACCCGGCACACGAGACGACGATGTCTGCCTCGACGACGCCGCCGGTGGTCTCGACGCCGGTGACGCGGCCGCCCTCCTGGAGCACTCCGGTCACAGCGGTGTGCTCGAGGTAGGTGACGCCGGCCGCCTGCGTACGCTCGACGAGCAGGTCGACGGCGCGCGCCGCCCGGGCCAGGCCGTCGGTGGGGATGTGCAGCGCCGCGAGGACCTGCGACTCGTCCAGGTGCGGGTAGAGGTCCTTGCACTCGGCGGGGCCGATCACCCGGGCGTCGATCCCCCAGGACTTCGCGTAGCCGAGCTTGCGGTAGAGCTCAGCGACGCGGGCCTCGGTGGTCGCGACCTCGAGGCCGCCGACCTGGTTGAAGCAGCTCACCCCGTCCTTCTCCAGGGACAGGAACTTCTCCACGGTGTACTTGGCGAACAGGGTCATCGTCTTCGAGGGGTTGATCTGGAAGACGAGACCGGGGGCGTGGGAGGTCGAGCCACCAGGCAGGCTGAGTGGGCCCTGTTCGATGACCGTGATGTCGGACCAGCCGCGCGACACGAGTTCGTCCGCGAGGTTCGTGCCGACGATGCCGGCGCCGATGATGACTGTGCGGGGCGAGACGGTGCTGTCGGAGGACGGCATGAGCAACTCCTGAGGTTCTGGGTTGGTGGTCAGCGGAAGACGACGGTGCTGGAGCCGTGCATGAAGACGCGGTGCTCGCAGTGCCAGCGGACGGCGCGCGAGAGCGCCAGGCACTCGGCGTCCTGGCCGACGGTCGCCAGAGCCTGCGGTGTGTAGGTGTGGTCGACCCGGTTGACCTCCTGCTCGATGATTGGCCCCTCATCGAGGTCGGCGGTGACGTAGTGAGCGGTGGCACCGACGAGCTTCACGCCACGTTCGTGCGCCTGGTGATAGGGCTTGGCCCCCTTGAAGCCGGGCAGGAACGAGTGATGGATGTTGATCGCGCGACCCTCGAGCTGGCGGCAGAGGCCATCCGTGAGGATCTGCATGTAGCGGGCGAGCACGACCAGGTCGACGTCGTACTCCTCGACCAGGTCGAGCATGCGCTGCTCGGCCTGCGGCTTGGTCTCGGGCGTGACCGGGATATGGATGAACTCCAAGCCGGCCGCCTCCGCCATGGGGCGGAGATCCTCGTGGTTGGACGCGACGACAGCGATCTCGGCTCCCAGAGTCCCCCCACGCCACCGGAAGATGAGGTCGTTGAGACAGTGGCCGAACTTGGAGACCATCACCAGCAGTCGCGGCTTGCGCTCGTCGTGGAATGCGTACGACATGCCGAACCGGTCCGCGATCGGCCCGAACGCAGCGGTGAGCTCGTCGACGTCGGCCCCGTCAACCGACGCGAACGCGGTCCGAAGGAAGAACAGCTCCCCCACCCGGTCGTCGTGCTGCTGGTGCTCGAGGATGTCGAACCCGCGGTCGTACAGGAAGCTCGTGACCGCCTGCATGATCCCCGGGCGCTCCTGGCACGACAGCGTCAGCACGTTGGCCGTCGCAGTGGGGGCGGTCGCCACGGACGCAACGGCGGTCGAGCTTGGCGGGCTGATGGTCATGCTGGGCTCCTGAATGCCGGTAATGATACACAACTCATATATCAGAATGATCGTAGAACGGCTCTCAGATCGCCGTCAAGGGCCTCGCGCCCTGGACCATCGGCCTGAACAGTTGGGCGAGAGCCACTGAGCCAGGCATCAGCCAGGGTCGCGGGAACCCTCCGCGACTGGCTGAGATCGGGCTTCACGCATCCGCAGCGAACACTGATGCCGGGTGAAAGGCGGGAGATACAACCCACCGTCGAAATGAAGAAAGCCTCTGACCAGTTCGTTTTGCCTGGTCAGAGGCTCTTTAGTGGCTCCCCCGGTTGGACTCGAACCAACAACCCTCCGGTTAACAGCCGAATGCTCTGCCAATTGAGCTACAGGGGAATTGCACCTTGCGGCGCGGGTGAAACCTTAGCAACCCGGAAGCGGCGAGCGGAAATCGGCAGGCCGTCACTCGGCGACGAGGTTGCGGAGGCCGCGGCGGTGCTGTTCGAGGGCGGCGAGCTGGGCGAAAAGACGGTTGTAGGACTCGGGGTCGGCGGCCGCGTCGGAGCGCTGCAGACGGCTCTTCACCTCGGCGATGCGGCGCTGGTCGAGGAGCTCGAGGAGGCGTACGACGTATTGCAGGACGTACGCCGAGTCCGGCTCCTTCGCCGACGGGATCGGCTCCACGGCGAGCTCGGCGAGGATGCGGCTGACGAGCGGGTCCGAGGCGGCGGCACCGAGCTTCTGGGCCCAGCCGGCGTCGCCGGTGCCGGCTCCGGGGCCGCCGAGGCCGGCGATGATCTCCCACAGCGCCCGGTAGAGGGGGTGGGTGAAGGCCTCGGGGGTGATCTCGCCGGTGGTGCGGCCCAGGGCGACGGGGTGCTGCACGAAGAGCTTGAGAGTCTCGCGCTCGACCGTGAAGCGCGGCTCGCGCGGATGCGGCATGGGCGGGCGCTGCGGCGCGGCGGGAGCCTCGGGAGCGGTGACGGCCTCACGCCGTGGCGGAGCAGTCGAGGGCGCGGGACGGCCGGCGGCGCGGCGTACCTCTCGGGCCGCCTCGTCAGGGTCGACGCCGAGGAAGCGAGCCAGGTCGCGGGTGAAGCCCATCTTCTTGGACTCGTCCCGCACGGAGGCGACCAGCGGGGCCGCCTCACGGAGGGCATCGACTCGCCCGTCGGCACGGTCCAGGTCGTATTTCGAAGCGACGTTGCGCAGCACGAACTCGTAGAGCGGGACGCGGTTGGCGAGCAGCTCGCGGACCGCCTCGTCGCCCTTCTTGATCCGCAGGTCGTTGGGGTCGAGGCCGTCGGGCTCGACGGCGACGTAGGTCTGCGAGGTGAAGTTGCCGTCACCCTTGAACGCCTTCAGCGCCGCGGCCTGACCGGCGGCGTCGCCGTCGAAGGTGAACACGACCGCGCCGCGCAGCTGCTGGTCGTCGGAGATGAACCGGCGCAGCACCTTCGCGTGGTCGTCACCGAACGCGGTGCCGCAGGTCGCCACGGCGGTGGTGATCCCGGCGAGGTGGCAGGCCATCACGTCGGTGTAGCCCTCCACGATCACGGCCTCGCGGGTGCGGGCCATCTCCTTGCGGGCCAGGTCGATGCCATAGAGGACGTGGGACTTCTTGTAGAGAGGCGTCTCGGAGGTGTTGAGGTATTTCGCCTCGATGCGGTCGTCGTCGAATAGCCGGCGCGCGCCGAAGCCGATGACATCTCCACCCGACTCCCGGATCGGCCACATCAGCCGGCCGCGGAACCGGTCGTAGTGCGATCGGCCGTGCGCCACCAGGCCGGCGATGACGACCTCCTCGTCCGAGAACCCGCGCGCACGCAGGTGGCGGTAGAGGTCCTCTCCCCCGCGCGGCGAGAAGCCGACGCCGAAGTGCAGCGCCGCGTCGCGGTCGAAGCCCTTCTCGGCGAGGAACTGCCGGGCGACGACGGCGTCCGCGGTGAGCAGCTGCTCGGCGTAGAACTCGGCGGCGACCTTGTGGGCCTCGACCAGCTTGCCGCGACCGGGGCCGCGCCGGACCGGCGCCTCGTCGCCCTCCTCGCGCTGGACCTGCACGCCGACCTTGTCGCCGAGCCGCTCGACCGCCTCGAAGAAGCTCAGCCCCTCGAGCTTCATCACGAAGTCGATGACGTCGCCGCCCTCTTGGCAACCGAAGCACTTGAAGAAGCCCCGCGACGGGTTCACGTTGAACGACGGCGACTTCTCGTCGTGGAACGGGCACAGGCCCTTGTAGGTCCCCGGGCCCGCGCGGCGCAGCGTGACGTACTGGGAGACGATGTCGTCCAGGCGCGCCTTCTCACGCACCTCTTGGATGCTCGTCTCCTTGATGCGGCCCGCCACAACGCCTGATCCTACGGGGCTGTGGATCGGCCTGAGATGCTTGACCTGATGTCCGCCACCACACCGGCCCGACCGCCGGCCCGAACGCGGGCCCGCCGGGCGACTTTCTGGCTCGGCCTCGTGATGGTCCTGGCCGGTGTGGGGCTCCTCGGCTACGCCGCCTGGGAGCTCTACGGCACCACGATCGTCAGCAAGCAACGCCAGCAGGAAGCGACCTCGACGATCGAGAAGGCGTGGGACTCGGGCCGGGCCGGGGCCACGACCGAGTTCGGTTCGGCCGAGGCGCTGATCGAGATCCCCCGCTTCGGCGAGAACTACCGGATCCCGGTCCTCGAAGGCACCTCGGACCGGGCGCTGGGCGCCGGTTTCGGCCACTTCACCGGCACCGCCGGGCCCGGCGAGGTCGGCAACTTCGCGCTCGCCGGCCACCGGATCACCCACGGCGAGCCGCTGCGCGACCTCCCGAAGCTCCGCGAAGGCGACGAGATCCGCGTGCTGACCAGGGAGAAGACGTACGTCTATGCCCTCACAAGCGGCGGCGACGACCTGATCGTGCCGTTCACCTCCGTCTGGGTCACCGACCCGCTTCCCGACAACCCCGACCGTGGTGGGGTGGAGCCCGAGCAGGTCGAGGGCCAGCGCCTGATCACCCTCACCACCTGCTCCGAGCTCTTCCACACCGACAACCGGATGATCGCCTTCGGCAGGCTCGTCGCCGAGGAGCCGGCCGGCTGACGGCTAGAGGCGGAGCGTACGCCGCGGGCCGAGGTCGGCTCGGTGGTCGGCCCACATCCGCTGCTCGTCCCGAACGCGCGTGACCTCGGCCGGGTCGATCGTGGCGAGGACCATCCCAGGGGTGGCGTCGTCGAGCCGCTCGACCGGCCGGCCGAGCGGGTCGTAGACCGCGGAGCCGCCGATGAGGCCCAGCGGCCCGCCGACGAGACCGGCGAAGGCGACGTACATCGAGTTGTCCAGCGCCCGGGCGGCGTAGTGCAGGTCGCGTCGGTGACCGCCGCCGGGGAAGTAGGCGCCGGTGTTGAGGTAGAGGATCGCGCCGTCGGCGGCCGCGGCAGCGGCGTGCTCGGGGAAGTTGGCGTCGTAGCAGACCGACAGCGCCACCAGGACGCCGTCGATCTCGACCGTCGTGCCGTGCTCGCCGGGCTCGAAGCGTTCGACCTCTGGCGGGTAGAGGTGCTGTTTGTCGTACCCCGCGACCGGCTCCTCAGCCGGCGCGATGACCAGGCTGGTGATCGCCCGCCGGCCGGCCTGGGCGAGAGGCGAGTTGAGCACGAGCACCGCGCCGGTCTCGTCCACGGCGGCCTGCGCGGGGGCGAGCCAGGCGGTGTCGTCGAGCGAGGGCAGCGGGCCGTCGAAGGCGTCGAGGTCCCACGAGGTCGTGAACGTCTCCGGCAGCGCGACCAACCGCGCGCCCTTCGCCGCCGCCTCGCGGACCCGGTCCGCTGCGGTCGCGACGTTGGCCGCCACGTCGCCCGGCACCGCCGTCTCCTGGACGACCGCGATCCGCAGCATCAGTAGGCGCCCGACATCACGTTGGCCAGCGGCTCGCCGGCGGCGAACCGCTCGAGCTGCTCGCGTACGACGCGGTAGGCCCGGGGCCACATCGCGCTCGACGCGCCACCGACGTGTGGGGTGATGAGCAGGTTGGGCGAGCTCCACAGCGGACTCTCCGCCGGGAGCGGCTCCGACTCGGCGACGTCGATAGCCGCGTGGATCCGCTTCGTGGCGAGCTCGTCGACCAGGTCGGCGGTGACCACGACACCGCCACGGGCGACATTGACCAGCAGTGCGCCGTCCTTCATCTGCCCCAGGAACTTCCGGTCGACGAGGCCGCGGGTCTCGTCGGTGAGTGGCGTGGCCAGCACGATCACGTCGGCCTCGGGCACGAGTGTGTCGAGCTCGTCGAAGCCGCGCACACCCTCCCGCGCGGTCCGCGCGACCCCGACCACCTCGGTCTCGAACGGAAGCAACCGTGCCTCGATGGCCCGGCCGATCGCTCCGTACCCGACGATCAGGACCCTCTTGTCCGCCAGCGACGGGAACCAGCCGGGCCGCCAGGCGTGCTCGTCCTGGTGGCGTACGTGGCCGGGGATGCCCCGCAGCGACGACAGGACCAGCGTGACGGCGAGCTCGGCGGTCGAGGTGTCATGGATGCCGCGGCCGTTGCAGAGGGTCACGCCCTCGGGGATGTGGCCGCGGGCGGCGTCGACCCCCGCGGTGAGCAGCTGTACGACCTGGAGCGAGGTCATCTGGCTGACGACGTCGAAGATGCGCGAGCCGAGCATGTAGGGCGGCAGGTAGAAGGCCACCTCATCCACCGAGTCGGGCACCTCCACCTCGCCACCGGTGAAGCGGGTGTGGTCGAAGAGCTCGAAGCGGAGGCCCGCGGGCACCTCGCCCAGCTCGGACGGGTCGAAGGGCAGCCAGACGAGGGGATCGCTCACACCGGGAGACTCTCCCATACCCCGGTAGGGGTGACTTGAATCACATCCCGTCGCTAGGGTGTCCGCCATGGATCCGCTGGCCCCCGCTCACCCGACCTGGGTGATGCTCCTGATCGCCGCTGTCGCGGTCGCCGTACTCCTCGTCCTGATCGTCAAGGTCAAGCTGCACGCGTTCATCTCGCTGGTGCTGGTCAGCGCGGTCACCGCGGTCGTGGCCGGTATCCCGGTCGCCGACGTCCCCGTGGCGATGCTGGCAGGCTTCAGCGCCACGCTCGGCTCGGTGGCGCTGCTGGTGGCGTTCGGCGTGATGCTCGGGCGGCTGCTGGAGGTGACCGGCGGTGCGCAGGTGCTCGCCGACACGCTCATCGGCGCGTTCGGCGAGAAACGTGCCCCGCTCGCGCTCGGCGTCGCCGCGCTGTTCTTCGGTTTCCCTATCTTCTTCGACGCCGGCCTGGTCGTCTTCCTGCCGATCATCTTCGCGGTCGCTCGACGCTTCGGCGGCTCGATCCTCATCTACGCCCTGCCCACCGCCGGCAGCTTCGCGGCGATGCACGCGGTCGTACCGCCCCACCCGGGCCCGGTCGCCGCCGCCACGGAGCTCGGCGGCGACATCGGTCTCACCCTCCTGATCGGTGTGCCGGTCGCCGTCCTGGCCTGGATCCCCGGCGCCTACCTCGTCGGCACCAGGCTCGGCGCCCGATACAACCCGGAGCCGCCCAACGTCTTCGCGACCGGTGATACGGACGACGTGTTGGAGAGCGGCGCCACTCCCCCGCCGTTCGCCACCGTCGTGCTCCTCCTGGCTCTGCCCCTCGTCCTGATCGGTCTCAACACGGTCGCCAGCACGCTGATCGCCGCCGGGACGGTCAGCGAAGACGCCACCTGGGCCAGCGCCCTGATCCTCATCGGCCAGACCCCGATCGCGCTGCTGATCACCGTGCTCGTCGCGATCTTCGTGCTCGCGCCTGGCCGGTTCCCCATCGGCCGGGCGAGCGACATCGTCGACAAGGCGCTCGGCCCGATCTGCGCGATCATCCTGATCACCGGCGCCGGCGGCATGTTCGGCGGCGTGCTGCGCATCAGCGGGATCGGCGAGGCGCTGTCCACCTCGCTCTCCGGTCTCGGGATGTCGCTCATCGTGCAGGCGTTCCTGATCGCCACCCTGCTCCGGGTCGCCCAGGGCTCCGCGACCGTCGCGCTGACCACCACCGCCGGCCTGATCTCCGCCCAGGTCGCTGCCGCGGGACTGGGCAACTTCGACATCGCCCTGCTCGTCTTCGCCATCGCGGCCGGCGCGACCGTCCTCTCCCACGTCAACGACTCCGGGTTCTGGCTGGTCAGCCGCTTCTTCGGGATGGACGTCATCACCACCCTGAAGACCTGGACGGTCCTGGAGACCACCCTCGGCCTCTCGGTCTTCGTGATCGCGTCGGCGCTCTGGATCGTCGTTCCCTAGCTCCGGGCTCAGCCGGTACGCCGCACCCTGCTCTCGAGCGTCGCCAGACCCGGTCCGGTGAGCTCGGTCAGCGCGACGGCCCGCCCGCAGACCGCCATCAGCAGCGCCTCGCCCGGACCGGTGACCGCCTCCCCGCTCCCGCGGGACCAGTCGAGGTCCGTGGCCACCAGACGCAGGCCGCGTACGTTGCGCCTGGCCGGCAGCGGCGGGGCCATCAACGCGAAGTCGAGCACCGGCGTGAGCCGTTCGGCCGGCACCTCGCGCGGCCGTCCGAGCGCCCGGCGGATGTCCTGGTGATGGATGAGGCCGTCGGTCAGCCCGATCCTGGCATCGGCCATCGCCGTCGGCCCGGACGGTCGGGCATGCGCGCGCACGTAGGCGACCAGCTCGCCCGGGGACCGTTCGCCGAACTCCCGGAGACGGCGGGCATTCATCCGGCCGAACCGGAACCCGGCGCGCAGAAAGCGCCCGGCGAACTCGCCCAGCCCGATCTCCTCATAGCTGATCAGGTGCGCGACGACGTCCCGCACCGTCCATCCGCTGCACAGCGAGGGCCGCTCCCAGTGCTCCGGCTCGAGCGTCTCGAGGAAGTCGGCGAGATCCTTCCGCTCGGCCGTCGCGAGCGCGGTGCGGTCCACCCCGATCACGCCTGCGCGAGAGCCCGGAAGCGCTCCAGGTAGATCCCCCAGGCGTCCGGCCCGGCGGCCCGGTCACGCCAGCCCTGCCACCCGGCGCCGTGCCGGTCGAGATGACGGTGCTCGAGGCGTACGTGGGTCTGCTCCGCGCCCACGGCGGTGAAGGTGAACTCGACCTCGCTGCACCGCGAAGGATCCGGCTCGAGCTGGAAGTCGGGGGTGATTTCCCAGGAGATCACCAGCCGGTGGGGCGGTTCGACGGCGAGGACGCGCGCCCACTGACAGGTGCTGCCGTCGACGCCGCGGTCGTAGACGCGACCGCCGACGCGAGGCTCCAGCACCGTCTCGGCGATCTCGACGGGGAGCAGGTTGTGCTCGCGCGGCTTGATCCGGTCGAAGTCCTCGGTGAACACCTTGAAGGCGTGCTCGACCGGGACGTCGACGGTGATCTCCAGGTCCACGGAGGTCTTTTCGCGGGTGGTGCTCATGGCTGCTCCTTCTTTGCCCGGTAGCTGTCCTCAGCCACCTGCTTGAACGAATGCAACGCCTGGGTCCAGTACGTCTCCAGCTCGGCGCGCAGCTCGGCCAGGCCCTCGAGCCGGGCCTGGTAGATCCGGCGACGACCGGCCGGGGTCACCGACACCAGCCCGGCCTCGCGCAAGATCTTGAGGTGCTGGGACACCGCGGCCATGCTCACCGGCAGGGCATCGGTGATCTCGCCCACCGAGCACGGCCCGGCGGCCACCCGGGCCAGGATCTGGCGGCGGGTGGAGTCGGAGACGGCGTACCAGACATCGGTCACGTCATTTAAGGTAACGCTTAAATGACGTGACCGCAATGGTGATCAAGAGCGCCGGCAGAGCCGTTCGTGCCAGGCCAGGGCGGTGATGTCGGTGAGCGAGGCGACCTGGTCGAGCACGACGCGGAGCCGGGCGGCGTCGTCGGCCGCGTCCTGCCAGTCGTCGGCGAACTGCCGGTCGAGGTCGTCCGGCCCGGTGGCGACGAGGTGCTCGAGGAGCTCGCCGAGCAGGTTGCGCTGGCGGTCCATCTTCACGGCGCGCTCGTCGGTGCGCATCACGTAGTGCGCCGCGATCCCCTTCAGCAGCGCGATCTCCAAGCGGGTCTGCTCCGGCACCACCAGATCGGCGCCGTAGCGGACATAGGGACCGCCGCCGGCGGCGTACGTCGCCTCCCGCACCGCCCCGCAGAACCGGCCGATGACGTCGGAGGTCAGGTTCTTGAGCATGGCCCGGGACCGGCGAGATGCGTCGTACACGGCGCCCTCGGGGATCCAGCAGCCGGCGGCATCCAGGTCGGCGATGGTCGAGACCGCGACAGCGCGGTCGAAGCCGGGGACGTACCAGTCGGCGACGGTCGCGGCCACGCCGTCGAGGTCGAGGCGGGCGAGGTCGACCTTGCCGGCGACGATGCCGTCCTCGACGTCGTGGACGGAGTAGGCAACGTCGTCGGAGAGGTCCATGATCTGCGCCTCGACACACTGCCGCTGTCCGGCATCCGCGGCGCGCAGCCAGGTGAAGACCGGCAGGTCGTCCTCGTAGACGCCGAACTTCGCGCCCTTCCGCTCACCGAAGCCCCACGGGTACTTCGTGCACGCGTCCAGCGTCGCCCGGGTCAGGTTGAGCCCGACCGAGCGCCCGTCGGCGTCGAAGGTCTTCGCCTCCAGCCGGGTCAGGATGCGCAGCGTCTGCGCGTTGCCCTCGAACCCACCGATCCCCTTCGCCTGCTCGGCGAGCACGTTCTCGCCGTTGTGCCCGAACGGCGGGTGCCCGAGGTCGTGCGCGAGGGCCGCGGTCTCGGCGATGTCGGGCTGTGGCGAGTCCGGGCCGTTCAGGGCACGCGACAGGTCGCGCGCGACCTGGGCGACCTCGAGCGAGTGGGTCAGCCGATTGCGTACGAAATCGTCGGCCTGGGGCCCCACGACCTGGGTCTTCGCCGCCAGCCGCCGGGTCGAGGCGGCATGCACCACGCGGGCGCGGTCGCGCTCGAACTGCGTACGCTCCGGCGCGACCACCCGCTTGGGCGGCTCGGCGACGATCCGCTCGCGGTCGGCGGCCCCATATAGCTCCACGGTTGAGAGGCTAACGGCTGCGGCTCCCAGCGGCGCCATGGCCGCCCTCAGGGCAGCAGGATCGCGAAGTCCTCCGCGTTGAAACCGGCCGTCGACATGACGTCGTCGAGCGTGATTCCCGAGAGCTCGTCGAGGACGGCGCGGGCCACGCGGCGGTCGAGGTCGACGAGCACGCCCTGGATGTTGGCACCCACCGCGCAGGCGGGGTTGGGGCCATGGATGCCGAGGACCTGATCGTCGCCCTGCAGCACCTGCCACACCTGGGCGAGGTTCACCGTCCCGGGGTCGACCGCCAGCTCCCATCCCCCGTGGGCGCCGGGACGGGACCGGACCAGACCGGCCGTACGCAGCGGACCGAGCACCTTGCGCACATGGACCGGGTTGACCGCGGTGCTGCCGGCGAGCTCGTCGGAGCTGACGGGGGTCGTGCGGCCGGCGGCAGCGCACGAGGCGAGGTACGTCAGGACATGGACGGCCACCGCGAAACGGGTGTTCGTCGGGGCGGCCATACCCCCATCTTGCCTTATTGCCATCGGTATGACTACATTTATGAAACCGTCACCGCCGTGACTACAGTTACGGCACTACCGATAGGACTCCCATGACCATCGCCATCACTGGTGCCTCCGGCCAGCTCGGCCGCCTCGTCGCCGACCAGCTCCTCACCACCGTCGACCCCGCCGAGATCGTGCTCCTCACCCGCGACCCCGCCAAGCTCGCCGACTACGCCGAGCGCGGTGCCGACGTCCGTGCCGCCGACTTCAGCAAGCCCGACGAGCTGGTCGAGGCCTTCGCCGGCGTCGAGCGCGTGCTGCTGATCTCCACCGACGCCGTCGGCGCCCGCGTCGAGGGCCACCTCGCCGCGATCGACGCGGCCGTCAAGGCGGGCGTGCGCCACATGGCCTACACCTCGGTCTCCGGGCCGACCGCGGACAACCCTGCCGGCGTCGTCGCCGACCACGCCGCCACCGAGGACGCGCTGCGCGAGAGCGGCCTGGCCTGGACCATGCTCCGCAACAACCTCTACGCCGACATGCAGGTCGACTCCGTAGCCCAGGCCGCCGCGGCCGGACAGCTGGTCACCAACACCGGCGACGGCGGCGCGGCCTACGTCACCCGGGCCGACTGCGCGGCTGTCGCCGCCGGGGTCCTGACGGGCGAGGGGCACGAGGGCAAGGCGTACGACGTCACCGGCCCGCACGCCTACACCGCGGCCGACCTGGCCGAGCTCGCCACCCAGAAGTCCGGCAAGCCGGTCGAGGTCGTCCAGGTCGACGACGAGGCCTACACCGCCGGCCTGGTCTCCGCCGGGCTCCCGGACTTCATCGCCCCGCTGCTCACCTCGTTCGGCACCGCGACCCGCCTCGGCAAGCTCGCCACCGTCACCGACGTCGTCGAGCAGGTCGGCGGCCGCAAGCCCACTCCGCTGAGCGCGCTGGTCTGATCTCACCTTGGCGGCCCGGCGTAGATTTGGGGTGACTGACCGGAGATGAGGCCTCCATCCGGACACGCTCGTGCCGGTCGAGAGGCGGACATCATGTCGACGTCCCGAGAGATCGGCCTGTGACCATGGCCGGCATCGTCCTCCGCGTACGACTCATCGGCGGTGACAGCATGGACGTCGTCTACGACGACGCAGAGACGGCGAGCGAGGCCGAGACGATCGACCACCTCGCCGCCGTACTGTCGAGCGACACCGGCGTCATCCGCTGCCGGCACGGCGACCGACTGCTGCTGTTGTACGCCCGCGGGATCTCCACGGTGGAAGTAGCGCCCCGAGGCGCGGTCCTCTGAGCGATAAACCCGCCGAGTCGGCGCGTCATGACGCGCCGACTCGGCGGGAGGGTTTTAGGCGTGGGGGACCTGGTGGGGTTGGTTTGGGGGGGGTTAGGGCTGGGGGGGGGGGGGGGCTGGGTGTTTTTAAGCG
>NZ_JBEXJF010000022.1:0-84792 GCF_040608935.1 Nocardioides sp. NPDC004968 | reverse complement strand
TTCGGCGCGTTCCGCGCTTTCCCTGGTTTAGCAGTTGTGTTTCCGCCTCGTCCTGGAGGACTTTATCGGATCTCGCTTTGTTGTCCAATTCGGCGTATTCACACCGGATACGGATAAAAGCAATATCCACACCTACACAGCCATGACGATCTGATGTGAATCAGATCTTGCATTCTTCGGCAGATCCTGAGACCCGCTGCCAGAACACTCTGGATCGAGCGATGCTCGAAAGAGTGGAGGTGGCCGCTCCGGGGCCGGAAGCCCGCCCGAAGACTCGCGCTTGCTTCCCGCCGCACCCTGGCGACTCGGAGAACACTACACACACCCTGACGCCGTTTCAAATCGCCAGGGCAACTTTTTTCGTGCGATGTTCTGGGCCCCATTCTAGACCCCCGCACAAGGCCCGTGGCTGGTTTCCCTCACCCGGCGCCAAGGGCCTCGTGACCAGCCGGTCAGGCGGGGGCGAAGAGCTCGACCGGGTTGCCGGCCGGGTCCTCGATCACTGCCTGGGCGCCGCCCCGGCCATCGATGCGGCTGGTGCGTACCCGGGCTCCGGCCTCACTCAGACGCCGGAGCTCCTGGTCGACATCGGCCACCTCGAGCTGGATACGGCTCCAGCCACCGGGGCTCGGAACCTTGCCGTCGTCGGCGGCCTGCCCTGCGCCGCCGGCACCAGGGGTGTTCAGCATCAGCCGCAGCCCGTGACCCTCGAGCATCGCGAAGCCGCCGGCTCTCGGACCGACGTCCTCGAACCCGAGCTCGCGATAGAAGGCGACGGCGGCAGTGATGTCGTCGACGATGTAGCGGAATCCTGGAATCATCTGTCTCTCCTCTCTGCAACACTACTGTTGCATAGTAGGCTCCGGGCATGGCTTCTCGTCAAGGGCGTACGGATCCCCGAGTGGTGCGCAGCCGGGAAAGAGTGCTCGAAGCGGCGCTCGCGGAGCTCGCCGAGCGGGGATACGGCGGATTCAGCATCGACGGGGTGGCGACCCGTGCCGGCGTCGCCCGGAGCACGATCTACCGGCTGGGGCACGACCGGCTCAGCCTGGTCGCCGCGGCCATGGAGACGCTCAACGTGCAGCCGCGCCCGGAAGCCGGCGGACAGGACCCGCGCGCCGATGTGGTTGCGATCGTCGCTCATCTCGCCTCTGCCATGCAGTCGTCACTGATGTCCGACTGTCTTCCCGCTGTGCTCGACGGCGCTGAGCGCGACCCGGGCCTGCGGGAACTGCACCACCGCTACAGCGCGCAGCGGCGTACGCGGCTGGTCGATGCGCTCACCCGGCTGCGGGAGTCCGGACAGGATGTCGGGGATCCGGAGCGGGCGGCGGAAGCGTTGGCCGGCGCGGTGTTCTATCGGCGGCTGATGACGCCGGTGCCGCTGCGTACCGAGGAAGTCGAGGGGCTGGTCACGACCGTTCTCGGCGAGCGGTGATCCGGCAGCCGGCTCAGCCGACGCCGATGTGCTGGTACTCGAGATCGATCAGGGCGACGACACGGTCGCCGTACGCGTCGACCTCGCGGGGATAGGGCGCGCCGGTGTGTCGGGTGGCGATCTCGTCGATGATCGCCCAGCGCGTCTCGTCCTCTACCCAACCGACGACGCGGCCGCGGAGGATGACCGGCATGAAGTCGTTCTCCTGCGGGGCCAGGGAGAGGGCGATGCGCGGGTCGGTGTGGAGGTTGCGGTACTTGCGGCCGCGGTTCCCGGTGAGGAAGACGACGTGGTCGCCGTGGGTTCCGATCCAGACCGGGGAGGTGCGCGGGGCGCCGTCGGGTCCGATCGTGGCGACATGGGCCAGGGCGGTCCCCTCGAGGAAGGGGCGTACGTCGGGATTGATCATCGGTCTTCTCTTTGCTTCGGTCAGCGGATGACGCGGTAGTGGAGGTGGGTGACGCCGGGGGCGGGGACGACGTCGACGATCTCGAGCGAGATGTGCTCGGGGAACTCGTCCCCCAGGCCGCGCCCGGGGCCGGGGCCGGGACCGGTGATGAAGCCGTCGACGGAGACCGAGAGTGCTGCGAGGACCTTGCTCATGTTCGCTCCCAGAGGTCAGAGTTTCCTGAAGAGACTCTGTGACCGTAACACTTTGAGTTCCCTCAGGGAACCCCAAATGGTAGATTCGGGTCATGCAACGTACGAACTTCGGTGACATGGCCTGCTCGATCGCGCGGACGCTCGATGTGATCGGTGAGCCGTGGTCGCCTCTCGTGCTGCGCGACATCTGGGTGGGCATGAACCGGTTCGACCAGATCCAGGCGGATCTCGGGATCTCGCGGAAGGTGCTCACCGAGCGGCTCGGGCATCTGGTCGAGCACGGGGTGCTGGAGAAGCAGGCGTACGACAACCGGCCGCGCTATGAGTACGTGCTGACGGCGAAGGGGCGCGAGCTCGTCGACGTGCTGATGGTGATGGTCGGGTGGGGTGACAAGTGGCTCGCGGGCGAGGCCGGGCCGCCGGTGGTCTACCGGCATCATGCGTGCGGGGAGATCGGGCGGGTCGATCTGCGGTGCTCGCACTGCGGCGAGCCGATGCATGCCGACGACATCGATGTGCTGCCCGGGCCCGGCGCTGCGCCGGAGCCGGCCTCAGCGGGGTAGTGGACCGGTGTAGGCCTGCCGCGCCGTCTCCACGGCGGGCATGTTCGCCTCCGACCAGTTGCCGACGGCGGCGAAGACCGGCTGCAGGCTGCGGCCGAGGTCGGTGATGTCGTACTCCACCCGGGGTGGCACCTCGGCGTGGTAGCGGCGCTCGACGAGGCCGTCGCGCTCGAGCTGGCGCAGGCGCTGGGTCAGCACCTTCGAGGAGATCGTGCCGAGGCGGCGCTCCAGCTCCACGAAGCGCTGGGTGCCGAACTCGTGCAGCGTCCACAGGATCGGGGTGGTCCATCGGCTGAAGATCAGCTCGACCGCCGGGGTGATCGGACAGGCCGCCACCGGCTCGTCAGTGCTCGGACGCCAGGTCATATCGCTCCAATACTTACCTTGGGGAACCCACTGTATCGAGGGATCTAACGTCGTTTCGAACGCTGGTTTCAAACAGATCCAGTTCAACCCATGAATGGAGCCCTCGATGATCGTCATCACCGGAGCGACGGGGAATGTCGGGCAACCGCTCGTCGAGCTGCTGGCCGACGCCGGGCACACCGTCACCGCCGTCTCGCGCGGGATGTCGGCACCGCTGCCGACCCGGCCGGGAGTCGCCACCGCGGTGGCTGACCTCTCCGACGTCACGACCCTGGCGCCGGCCCTGGCCGGCGCCGGCGCGCTGTTCCTGATCGTCAGTGGCGCCGGCGCTCATGTCGATGGACCGGCACTGATGAAGCACGCCGAGTCGGCAGGCGTACGCCGCGTGGTCCTGCTCTCCTCGCAGGCCGTCGGCACCCGGCCGGGGACACCGTCGCACGCGCCGCTCGCCGACCTCGAAGAAGCGGTGCGGGGCTCGGCGATGGAGTGGACGATCCTGCATCCCGGCGGCTTCGCGAGCAACGCGCTCGCCTGGGTGCCGATGATCAAGGAGACGAACGCCGTCCACGCGCCGTACGGGGATGTGGCTCTTCCCGTGGTCGACCCTCTCGACATCGCCGAGGTCGCCGCGGCGACCCTGACCGAGGACGGTCACTCGGGGCGGACGTACGAGATCACCGGTCCCGCCGCGACCACGCCGCGGGAGCGGGTCGAGGAGATCGCGGCGGCGATCGGGCGTCCGGTGGAATTCGTCGACCTGACCCCGGAGGAGGCCCAGAGTCAGATGCTGGAGTTCATGCCGCCGGCCGTCGTCGAGGGAACGCTCGCGATCCTCGGGCACCCGACCGCCGACGAGCAGGCGGTCAGTCCGCACGTCGAGGAAGTGCTCGGCAGGCCGGCACGCGGTTTCGGGGAGTGGGCGCGGCGGTTCGCCGCTGCGTACGAGGCCTGAGTTCGGGGCCTGAGGTCAGCTACCGCCGGCGGCGCCCAGCTCCTTCAGCGCGTCGCCGTCGATGCGGTGGACCTCCCACTCGTCCTGCGGGACCGAGCCGAGGGAGCGGTAGAAGGCGATCGACGGTTCGTTCCACTTGAGCACCCACCACTCGAGGCGGCGCCAGTCGTTCTCGACGCAGATCTCGGCGAGGCGTACGAGGAGGGCCTTGCCTGCGCCGGCGCCGCGGTGGGCCGGGTCTACGAAGAGGTCCTCTAGCCAGATGCCGTTGCGGCCGGTCCAGGTGGAGAAGGTGACGTACCAGACCGCCATGCCGATGACCGTGCCGTCGAGCTCGGCGATGAGGCAGCGGGTGGTCGGGGTGCCGGACTCCGGGAAGAGCGCCGCGGTGAAGTCGGTCTCCGTGGCCTCGACGGCGTCGGGCTCCTTCTCGTAGACGGCCAGGGCGTGGACGAGGCGGAGGATCTCGGGTACGTCGGCGGGAGCTGCAGCGCGGATGGTGACGGTCACGGGTCGATCCTAGGGCTACTCGCCGGTTCGGGAATGCGCATTCCAGTGAGACGCAATCGCAATCGCGGTGCAACAAAGGGTTCCTACGTTTCGGGGCGTCCCCAACAGATTGGATCCCCCCACATGACTCAGACTCAGTCACGTCGGAACTTCCTGCGCAACGTCGGCCTCGCCGGCGGCGCGGGAGTCATGTTGCACAGCATGGGTGCTCTCGGGCTCACCTCGGCTCACGCCGCGGAGACCCCCAGCTTCACTCCTCCCAAGCCTTCCGATCTCGCCCGGGCCGGCAGCAAGTCGGTCGTGATCCTCGGCGGCGGCATCGCCGGGCTCACCGCTGCGTACGAGCTGCTCAAGGGTGGCTACAAGGTCACCGTGCTCGAGGGGCGCGAGCGGCCGGGCGGTCGCAACTTCACCGTGCGCGGCGGCACCCGGGTGACCGATCTGAACGGGGTCACGCAGGTGGCCGGGTTCTCCAAGGGGCAGTACATGAACGCGGGGCCCGGGCGGCTGCCGCAGAGCCACATCACGCTGGACTACTGCAAGGAGCTGGGCGTCCCGATCGAGGCGTTCACCAACCAGAACGCCAATGCACTGCTCTACTACCCCGGCGACCACGGCATCGGCGCAGTGCAGATGCGTCAGGCGAAGGCGGACACGTACGGCTATGTCTCCGAGCTGCTCGCGAAGGCGACCGACAAGGGCGCCCTGGACGAGGAGCTGACCGCCGCCGACAAGGAGGCGCTGATCGCCTTCCTGAGGAACTTCGGCGACCTCGGCTCCAAGGCGGAGGGGTACGCCTACACCGGCTCCAGCCGCGCGGGCTACACGGTCGAGCCCGGGGCCGGGCAGGAGTCGGGCACCGAGGTCGCCCCGAACTCGATGAGTGCTGTCCTCGCCGCCGGGCTGGGTCAGTACTTCTCCTTCGAGTTCGGTTACGACCAGGCGATGATGATGTATCAGCCGGTCGGCGGCATGGACGCGATCCCCAACGCCTTCGCCAAGGCCGTCGGGGCGCGGAACATCCGCTACGGGGCCGAGGTCGTCGAGTGGAACAACACCTCGACCGGCGTCTCCGTGTCCTACAAGGCTCGCGGGAGGACCGAGACCATCAAGGCGGACTTCGCGATCAACTGCATGCCTCCGAACATCGCGGCCAAGGTCCAGCACAACCTCGGCGCCGACATCACCGCGAGCCTGAAGTCCTTCGGGCCCTCGAACGCCGGCAAGATCGGGATCGAGTACGACCGACGCTGGTGGGAGGAGGACTTCCGGATCTACGGCGGCATCACCAACACCCGCCTCGACCTGCGCAACATGTGGCACCCGTCGTACGGGTTCAACGGGGACAAGGGCACGATGATCGGCTACTACAACACCGGTAGCGCGGCCGACACCTACGGCGTGCTCAGCCCCGCCCAGCGGCTCTCGCGGGCGGTGGACATGGGCAAGCAGATCTTCGGGGACGTCTACGGCGAGGGCATCACCGCCTCCTACAGCCAGGACTGGAAGACGCAGAAGTTCTCGGAGGGAGCCTGGGCCTACTCGACGACGGCCGATACCGATCCGCTCTACACACGGCTGCTGGACGCCACCGGCAACACGTACTTCGCCGGTGACCACCTCAGTCACTCCGTGGCCTGGCAGCACGGCGCGATCACGGCCGCCCGGGCAGCCGTCGAGAAGCTGCACGCGCGGGTGACGGCATGATGTCGCCGCGTACGAAGGTGCTGGCTGTGGTCGGGTTGACCGCGGCTCTGGTCGCTCCGACGGCGGCGGTCGCCGGAAGCACGTGGTCGGGCGCTTCTAATGGGCACCGTCCGCCGCGTGGCGGGGAGACGATCTCGGTGCTGCCCGCGGGACAGGACAACCCGTCGATCGCCAACGGCGTCGCTATCGGGCCGGAGGCCGCGATCTACAAGACCAGCGGTCTCGGTCCGTCCCGGCTCAACACCGGGGCGAGCGGCGAGCTGGGCTACATCGACACCGAGGTGTTCCCGGGTGGTGAGCTGCCGCCGGGCGTGACCATCACCGAGGCCCAGGGGATCAACGTGCTGCGCCGGATCGGGGAGAACCTCGAGGCGGCCGGGCTCTCCTACGACGACGTGATCACGATGCGCGTCTTCCTGCAGAACCCCGCGGGCGAGGCGAAGATGGACTTCGCGGGCTGGAACCGGGCCTACCGGCAGTTCTTCGCGAACACGTCGGTCTCGACCGGCGAGGCGGTCCCGGTGCCGCTGGGCACTGCTGCGCCGGCGGCTCCGATGGTCGTCAACCCCGCGCGTCCGTCGAGGTTCGCGCTCGAGATCGAGAACCTGCCCGTCGACGGATGGCTCGTCGAGGTGGAGGTCGACGCGGCCTATCCGGTCAAACGGAGGTAGACCCCTTCAAAACCGAGATCGCCCTCTCCGAGCAGTGCTCGGGGAGGGCGATTCTCGTGCAGCTCAGACGGTGGTCAGAGCTTGGAAAGCTTGGGGAAGGGGCTGGCGATACGCACCAGTCGGGGACCGAAGTCGACAGTGACTGCGGCCGTTTCTTTGTTGACGACCCGACCCAGGCCGAAGGAGTCGTGGGAAACCAGGTCCCCTGACTCGAACTGCTCAATGACCGGCTCGGGATCTGCCTTGAAAGGACTCGCGGCGAAGTGTCGCCGCCGGGGGGTTGAGGTAGTCATCCCTTCGAGTATGTGGCCTCAGACACGAATAAGGGAATGCACAGGTTGGTCACAATGGCCTATCAGATCGTTTCAGGCCGGCGTGTAGTCGGCCTTGTCGTAACTGGCGCTGCGGCGGTAATGGGCCGAGATGCTGGGCCAGTTGGTGGTGATGCGGCCGTTCCGCTCGCGATACCAGGAGGTGCATTTGCTCCAGACGCTGTCGGCCAGCTTGTCCTGGATCCGCGCGTCATAGGCCTCCTCGACCTCCGCCCGCACCTCGAGCGGGCCGGCGTCGGCGACGTGATCGGCGTACCGACCGAGGTAGCGGGCCTGCGTCTCCAGGAAGAAGATGATCGAGCCACCACCGGTGTTGGTGTTGGGGCCGTACATGATCAGCAGGTTGGGGAAGTCCGGGACGGTCATGCCGTGGTAGGCGTGGGCGCCGTCCTTCCAATGGGTGTGCAGGTCGCGGCCCTGGGTGCCGGTGATCGTCATCGGGGCGAGGAAGTCGGTGGCCTTGAACCCGGTGCCCCAGATGATCACGTCGACCTCGTGGTGCTGCCCGTCGGCGGTCGTCACGCCGGTCGGGGTGATCTCGACGATGTCGTCGGTGATCACGTCCACGTCGGGCTGGGCGAGGGCTGGCAGGTAGTCGTCGGCGAAAAGGATGCGTTTGCAGCCGAACGGGTAGTCGGGCCAGACCTTCTCGAAGAGCCCCGGCTTCGCCGCGGTCTGCGCCCTCATGTGGCGCTTGGACCAGGCCCGCATGACCGCACCGAACGGCTTGACGTGGAAGGACGTGGTGAGCCACTCGGCCTGGACCCAGATCTTCGCGCGGTTGAGGAGCTGCGGGATCGGGCTGGCGGCGTCGGTGCGCTCGAAGTCCTTGCGGGGGACGATGTAGGGCGCCGAGCGCTGGAAGAGGAGCACCCGCGCCGCGTCCTTGCGCACCTCGGGCACGAACTGGATCGCGCTGGCCCCGGTGCCGATCACCGCGACCCGCTTGTCGTTGAGGCTCAGGTCGTGGTTCCACTCGGCGGAGTGGAAGGCCTCTCCCCTGAACGTGTCGGCGCCGGGGATGCTCGGGGTCGAGGGCCGGGAGAGCTGACCGACGGCAGGGACGAACAGATCGACCGTCTCCGTCTCCCCCGTGCTGAGCTCGAGCCGCCAGGTCTTCGACTCGTCGTCCCAGCGGGCGGCGGTCACCTCGGTGTGGAACCGGATGTGGCGGCGTACGTCGTACTTGTCGACGACCCGGTGGATGTAGTCGAGGATCGCGGGCTGGCGGGAGAACTTGTGGGGCCAGTGCGGGTTGGGCTCGAAGGAGTAGGAGTAGAGGCTGGAAGGTACGTCGCAGGCGGCGCCCGGGTAGGTGTTCTCCCGCCAGACACCGCCGACGTCCCCGGCCTTCTCGAACACGACGATGTCGTCGTGGCCGCGCTTCTTGAGCTCGATCGTGGCGGCCAGGCCGCCGAAGCCGGTGCCGATGACTGCGATGCGCAAGAGATCCTCCGAGGGCGGGAGCGACGGTGTGACCTGGACCATACCGGGAGAATGTGACCGGCAAAATGTGAATGGCCGCGACAGGACCGAAAGGTAAGAAGTGGGACGCCCGCTCGTCTTCCTGATTAGGTTCGGCTAACCTAAACCCATGATCGTCTGCCAGTGCCGAGTCGTCACGGACCGTGATGTCGACGCCGCGCTGGCCGACGGGGCGCGTACGGTCAGCGCGATCTGCCGCTCCACGGGGGCCGCTCAGGACTGCGGCTCGTGCATCTTCTCGGTGAAGAAGCAGGTCAGCCGGCATCTCGAGCAGGAGTGCTCGCACCTCGTGGCCGACGGCGCCGCGAGCTGACGTACGCAACCGGTCACAAACTGAGTCTGTCCTCACTCCCGGGGTGCCGTGCGAGTATCGGGACAGATCCCGTTACCGGAGGTACGCCATGCAGCCAGTCGATCCACGCGTCGTCGAGCTCCTCAACGAGGCGCTCACGTTCGAGCTCACGGTCACCAACACGTACTTCCTGCATGCTCGGATGCTCGACAACTGGGGTCTGCCCAAGCTCGGCAAGGTCTTCTACGACCTCTCCATCGACGAGATGCGCGACGCCGACGAGCTGATCAACCGGATCCTGATGTTCGACGGCCATCCCAACGTGCAGCGCCTCAACGCCATCCAGGTCGGCGAGACCGCCGAGGAGATGCTCTCCCTCGCCCTGGCGAGCGAGCGCGCCGCGGTCGCCCAGTTCAACGCCGGCGGCGAGGAGTGCCACCAGCTCGGCGACCACGGCACCGCCGCCGTCTTCGAGGAGATGGTCCGCGACGAGGAGAAGCACGCCGACTGGTTCGAGTCCCAGCTCGACGCGATCGATCGCGTCGGCCTCCAGGCGTACCTGGCTCAGCACGTCGGCGCAGGTGAAGGACCCGGCTGAGCCGGGCCCTTCCGTGTTCCCCCTCAGGCAGGTGCAGCGTCGTCGATGCAGAGGATGTTGTCCTCGCTGTCCTTGAACCAGGCCGCGTGACCGGCCTCGCCCATGCCGGCCACGTCACCGTCCCAGGTCACTCCGGGCATCTCGTAGTGCTCGAAGCTGACCCCCTTGGCGCGCAGGCCTTCGGTCTCCTTGCGGACGTCGGCCACGTGGAACTGGGCGATCGTGTGCCCGGCCTTGCCCGCCTGCTCGGTCTCGTAGAGATGGAAGGACGTGCCACCGGCTGTCGTGTAGACCAGCCAGCCTTCGCTCTCCTCGCTCGGCTCGAGCCCGAGCTTGTCGGCGTAGAAACTGCGTGCCCGGCCGAGGTCGGCGGCCGGGATGTTCGCCCTCACACTGCTGTCGGTCAACATCGTCGGCCTCCTCAGGCGCTCTCGAACCAGGGGCGGTGGAGGTCGTAGAAGGTCGCACCCTGCATCGCGTAGTCGAGCTCGCGGCGTACGTCTGCGGGCGGCTCGATCTGCTCGCCCTTGCGGGCGTCGTCCTCGTTGGTGAACGCGACGGTCTCGATGAAGCTGCCGTCCGCCTCGATCGCGAGGGTGCCGCCGAGGATCTCGGGGCGCATCTCGTGCAGCTGGGTGGTGTCGGTCGTCATCATCGCCTTGAGCCGGCTCGGGTCGTCGACCCGGCCGCGGATGATCTGCACGAACCCGGCGTCGTCGGAGCCACCGTCGAACAGCAGCGTGACGTCGTCGCAGTCGTGGAACTCCATCGGCCCGTCCATGACCTCGGCCATCTTCGCGGCCCACTCCCCCTGCTCGGGACGGTCGGAGTTGGCCATCGCCGCCTCGCGGGACTCGAAGCGAACCACCCCGATGAGCTGGCCGTCGTCGGTGAATCCGTTGGTGCCGCCGAGCCACCCGGTCGCGCCCGGCGCCAAGTCGCGCCGCCACTCGTCGAGCAACTGGCGGGCCTCGTCCTGCCGGGTGCAGGGACCCTGAATCATCTGGATGAACATGCTGCCTCCTCGGTCGTTGGTGTGCCAACGGACCGGTCGAGGCGGTAGCCGGGCCCCGGCCAGGCCCTCTCGCAACGTACGTCCGAAGGGCGGCCCCGCACATACCCCAAACAGGCGTTTTTGAAACGACGCCGTCAGTCGACCTCGACCCAGTCGAGCGTGCGGTCGACGGCCTTCCGCCAGCCGGCGTACCCGGTCTCGCGCTGCTCCTCGCTCCAGACCGGCTTCCAGCGCTTGGACTCGTTCCAGTTCTGGCGGAGCTCATCGGTGTCCTTCCAGAAGCCGACGGCGAGCCCGGCGGCGTACGCGGCTCCGAGCGCGGTGGTCTCGGCGACGACCGGGCGGCTGACCTCGACGCCGAGGACGTCGGCCTGGATCTGCATGCACAGCTCGTTGGCGGTGATTCCGCCGTCGACCTTGAGGACCTCGAGACGTACGCCGGAGTCCTTCTCCATCGCTTCGGCGACGTCACGGCTCTGGTAGCAGATCGCCTCCAGGGCCGCGCGGGCGATGTGGCCGCTGTTGTTGAACCGGGACAGACCGACGATCACGCCGCGGGCGTCCGAGCGCCAGTACGGGGCGAAGAGACCGGAGAAGGCCGGGACGAAATAGACCCCGCCGTTGTCCTCGACCTCCTTGGCCAGAGCCTCGACCTGCGTGGCGTTGCTGATCACCCGCAGCTGGTCGCGCAGCCACTGCACCGCGGAGCCGGTGACGGCGATCGAACCCTCCAGGGCGTACGTCGGTGGCTGGTCACCGAACTGGTAGCAGACCGTCGTGAGGAGGCCGTTCTGGGAGCGTACGAGCTCCTGGCCGGTGTTGAGGAGCAGGAAGTTGCCGGTGCCGTAGGTGTTCTTGGCCTCGCCGGCGTCCAGGCAGACCTGGCCGACCATGGCGGCCTGTTGGTCGCCGAGGATGCCGGTGATCGGGATCTCGCCGCCGAGCGGGCCGTTCTCGAGCGTCGTGCCGTAGGCGTTGGGCTCGGAGGAGGGCCGGATCTCAGGGAGCATCTGGCGCGGGATGTCGAAGAAGCCGAGCAGCTCCTCGTCCCAGTCGAGGGTCTCGAGGTTCATCAGCATGGTGCGGCTGGCGTTGGTGACGTCGGTGACGTGTACGCCGCCGTTGGGACCACCGGTCAGGTTCCAGACGATCCAGCTGTCGGTGGTGCCGAAGATGGCGTCGCCGCTCTCCGCGGCCTCGCGGACGCCGTCGACGTTCTCCAGGATCCACTGGATCTTGCCTCCGGCGAAGTACGTCGCGGGCGGGAGGCCGGCCTTGCGGCGGATGATGTCGCCGCGCTCGTCCTTGTCGAGGGCGGAGGCGATCCGGTCGGTGCGGGTGTCCTGCCAGACGATCGCGTTGTAGTAGGGCCGTCCGGTCCTCCTGTTCCAGACCACGGTGGTCTCGCGCTGGTTGGTGACGCCGAGCGCGGCGATGTCCTTGTCCGTCAGGCCCTTGCTGCCGAGCGCGATCTGGATCACCGCCCTGGTGCGCTCCCAGATCTCCACCGGATTGTGCTCGACCCAGCCGGCCTTCGGCAGGATCTGCTGGTGCTCCAGCTGGTGGCGGGCCACCTCCTTGCCGCCGTGGTCGAAGATCATGCAGCGAGTGCTCGTAGTGCCTTGGTCGATGGCTGCGACGTAGTCGGGCATCTCATCGTTCCTCTCCGTGTCTGGGACGGAATACGTTCCTACCTCCCCACCTTCCTCCTCGGAGGGAACGAAACGCGAGATCAACATCTGGTAGGTGGCGGCTAGGTCTGGATCCGCTCCAGCTTGGTCCAGCCGGAGTAGCCGCGCTTCTCGACCAGGCGCATCAGGTCGTGGGCGACGGGGACCTGCTCGACGAACATGGCGTCGAGCAGGGAGACGAGCTCGGGGGGCATGGCCTGGTCGTCCTCGACGTAGGCGGCCCAGTCCTCGGGAGAGATCGCTTCGAGCTGGGAGACGATCCGATCGGCCATGGCCTCCAGGCGGGGATCGCCGGGCAGCCAGTCGAGCATGGCATCGAGCTCCTGGTAGGTCTCCACGACCGAAGGGTCGTCGAGCTGGCCGACCTTGCTGCGGATGAAGGCCTCCATGCTCTGTGGCTGCTGGGCCGCGACGAGGATCCAGGCGTCGCGCTCGCCGTCGATCATCCGCTGCGGGATGCCGAGCTCCCGCATCCGTTCCAGATAGGCGACCGCCTCGGGCGGGAGGGCCAGCCCGTCTCCGTGGACGAGCCGGGCGATCCGCTCGCGGTGGCCCTGGCGCTCGCGGATCTCGAGGCGGAGGCGCTTGTCGATCTCGGCGACAGCCTTCTTGAAATCGTCGTCGCCGGCGTCCAGCAGCTCCTTGACACGGGAGAGCGGGACGCCGGCGTCGGCGAGGATGCGGATCTTGATCAGGTCGACGACGGCCGCTGCGTCGTAGCGTCGGTAGCCCGAGTGGTCGCGCTCGGGCTCCACCAGCAAACCTTTGGCGTGGTAGTGACGCACTGCCCGGACGGTGACTCCGGCGGCGGCAGCGACCTGGCTGATCGTGAGCATCCCCGAATAGTGGCGGGAACGCCCGGGTTTGTCGCGTGGTTTAGGCGAACTTGCGGCGGTAGGCAGCGGTGGCCAGGACGTACGCGACGACCAGGATGCCGACGCACCAGGCCAGCGCGATCCACAGCTCGTTGCCCAACGGCTGACCGGAGAAGATCGCCCGGATGGAGTCGACGATCGAGGTGACCGGCTGGTGCTCGGCGAAGGCTCGCACCGGGCCGGGCATGGTGTCGGTCGGCACGAACGCCGAGCTGAGGAAGGGCAGGAAGATCAGCGGGTAGGAGAACGCGCTGGCTCCCTCGACCGTGCCGGCGGTCAGGCCCGGGATCACCGCGAGCCAGGTCAGCGCGAGGGTGAACAGGACCAGGATGCCGCCGACCGCGAGCCAGTCGAGCACGCTCGCGCCGGTGCGGAAGCCCATCAGCAGGGCGACGAGCACCACCACGACCAGCGAGATCATGTTCGCGACCACCGAGGTGAGCACGTGACCCCACAGCACCGCGGACCGAGCGATCGGCATCGACTGGAACCGGTCGAACATGCCGCCGTTCTTGTCCTGGAACAGGCGGTAGGCGGTGTAGGCGATGCCGGAGGCGATGGTGATCAACAGGATGCCAGGTAGCTGATAGGTGACATAGCTCTCGGTGGATCCGGTGTCGATCGCACCGCCGAAGACGTACACGAACAAGAGCATCATGGCGATCGGAGTGATCGCGGTGGTGACGATGGTGTCGGGGCTGCGGCCGATGTGTCGAAGGGAGCGGCCGGTCAAGATGGCGGTGTCGCCGAAGAATCGGGTGGTCATCGTGACTCCTTCAGGTTGTTCGTGCTGGCGGACTTGCCGTTGGACTTGCTGGTGATGGCGAGGAAGATGTCCTCGAGGGACGGCTGCTTCTCGATGTACTCCTGCTTGGCCGGCGGGAACATCGCCTTGAGCTCGGCGAGGGTTCCGTTGGCGATGATGCGGCCCTCGTGGAGGATCGCGATCCGGTCGGCGAGCTGCTCGGCCTCTTCGAGGTACTGCGTGGTGAGCAGGACCGTCGTGCCGCTGTCGGCGAGCTCCTTGACCGTCTGCCACACCTCGATCCGGGCCTCCGGGTCGAGGCCGGTGGTCGGCTCGTCGAG
This sequence comes from Nocardioides sp. NPDC004968, assembly GCF_040608935.1. NCBI lineage: Bacteria > Bacillati > Actinomycetota > Actinomycetes > Propionibacteriales > Nocardioidaceae > Nocardioides > Nocardioides sp. NPDC004968. Next base: position 70,608 of record NZ_JBEXJF010000022.1, on the reverse strand, counting down.
GAAGATCACCGACGGGTTGCCGATGAGGCTCATCGCGATGTCGACGCGGCGGCGCATGCCACCGGAGTACGTCGCGACCTTGCGGTTGCCGGCCTCGGTGAGCGAGAACCGGGCGAGGAGCTCGTCGGCGACCGCGCCCGGGTTCTTCTGGCGGAGCAGCTTGGCGATCAGGATGAGGTTCTCGCGACCGGTCAGGATCTCGTCGACGGCGGCGAACTGGCCGGTGAGGCTGATGGAGCCACGTACGTCGTTGGCCTGAGCCGCGACGTCGAAGCCGTTGACCGTCGCCTGGCCGCCGTCCGCCTTGAGCAGCGTGGTCAGGATCTTCACGATCGTGGTCTTGCCGGCGCCGTTGGAGCCGAGGAGGGCGAAGATGCTCCCCTTCTCGACGCTCATGTCGACGCCCTGGAGGACGTGTACGTCGCCGTAGGACTTGGTCAGTCCGGCGATCTCGATTGCTGGTGTCGGGTTCATGTCGAATAGCGTCGAGGGTTGACGCTGGGTCAAGGTCAAGCGGAAGTTTGGATCTTTTTCCGCTGGGCCTGATCGGACCCGACAGGAACGCGAAATGCGTCGGTTTCGGGGGTCAGCCCTTCTGCAGGCGGCGCCAGCCACCGGCCCGGTTGTTGGCCACGATGGCGCGCAGCAGCTCGGTCAGAGCCGGACGGTCGATCGGGTCGTCCCGGTAGATCTGGATGGCTCGCCCGGTGGCGTTGCCGTGACCCTGGTTGATGATCCCGGCCGGATCGGGGACGGTCGGGTCGTAGAGGAACAGGTTGATGTGGTCCTTGGTGGCGAGGAGCGCGCACACGTTGCCCTGCAGCACGAAGTAGGGCTGGACCGTCCGCTTGATCGTCTCCTCGATCTCCGGGTCGGCGTCGTGGATGATCTCTCGCAGCTCGCGGCAGATGTCGCGCTGCCACTCCGGCAGACCGTCGAGGTAGCTGTCGACGCCGGCATGGGTGCGGATGGCCATGATCGCAATGTACGCCCGGACCGCGGGCACCCGGCAAGGCAAATACACAAGTCGACAAATCATCCCTTTGACTTCAAGTACTTGAAGTTCTTAGCGTCATTGGTGTGACTGCATCAATGACTCGGACGTACACGATCCGAGAGGTGGCGACGCTGACCGGACTGCCGGCCAGCACCTTGCGCTACTACGAGACGATCGGGCTGATCTCGCCGGTCAGCCGCGGCGCCAGCAGCGGCCACCGGGTCTATGACGAGACCGACCTGGACCAGCTGACCGGCGTCGCCTGCCTGGCGGCGATCGGCCTCTCGATCGATGACATGCGGACGTACGTCGCCAACAGTCGCCTCGGCAGCGACGGTGCCGCCGAGCAGATCGACATGCTCACCGAGCACGCCGCTCACCTCGCCCGCGAGGCCGAGAACCTCGAGCTGCGGCGGCGTTACGTCGGTCTCAAGACCGACTACTGGCGCGCTGTCGCCGCCGGCGAGCAGGTCCGCGCCGAGGAGATCGGCGCGCAGGCACACACCCTGGCGGACCAGATCCGCAGCCGCGAGAACCACTGATCCACCACCCATCTCAGACTCAGGAGACACCTATGCGCGTCAACGCGTACGCAGCACCTTCCGCCGGCGAGCCGCTGGCACCGATCACCATCGAGCGCCGTGAGGTGGGCGCCGACGACGTCCTCATCGCGATCGAGTTCGCCGGCATCTGCCACTCCGACATCCACACCGTCAACGGTGACTGGGGCCCGCAGCCGTTCCCGGTCGTCCCGGGCCACGAGATCGTCGGCCGCGTCACCGAGGTCGGCTCGTCGGTCACCAACCACAAGGTCGGCGACCGGGTCGGCGTCGGCTGTTTCGTGAACTCGTGCCGCGAGTGCGACAACTGCCGCAACGGCGACGAGCAGCACTGCTCGACCCCCGGCGGCGGCGTCGGGACGTACGCCGCGAAGGACCGCGACGGTTCGTTCACCCAGGGCGGCTACTCGACCCACGTCGTAGTCGACGCCCACTTCGCGCTCAAGGTGCCCGAGGGCATGGACGCGGCGGCCGCGACGCCGCTGCTGTGCGCCGGCATCACCACGTACGCACCCCTGAAGAAGTGGGGCGCCGGTCCGGGCAAGAAGGTCGCGATCGTCGGCCTCGGCGGGCTGGGTCACATGGGCGTCCAGATCGCCCACGCGATGGGTGCCGAGGTCACCGTGCTCTCCCAGTCGCTGAAGAAGCAGGAGGACGGGCTGCGCCTCGGCGCGGACCACTACTACGCCACCTCCGACCCGGCGACGTTCGAGGAGCTGGCCAGCTCGTTCGACCTGATCGTGAACACCGTCAGCGCGAAGATCGACCTCGACGCCTACCTCGGCCTGCTCGCCGTGGACGGCACCATGGTCAACGTCGGCGCGCCCGCGGAGCCGTTGAGCGTCAACGTGTTCTCGCTGATCACCAATCGCCGCAACTTCGCCGGCTCGATGATCGGCGGCATCGCGCTGACCCAGGAGATGCTCGACTTCTGCGCCGAGCACGGCATCGGCTCCGAGGTGGAGGTGATCTCGGCGGACCAGATCAACGAGGCGTACGCCCGGGTCCTGGCCTCCGACGTGCGCTACCGCTTCGTGATCGACACGGCCACGCTGGCCTGATCCGTCACGACCACGCGAGAGCGGCAGCCGGACCCAGGTCCGGCTGCCGCTCTCGCCATTTCGGCCTATTTCCAGTGCGCGGGGCGGGCGAGGCCGTCCGGCAGGCGCGTGCTCGCGTCTCCACGCATGGCGTTGACCTGCGCCTGGCCGAGGAAGAGCGCTCGGGACAGGTCCGCACCGGCTACCGCGGCATCGCGGAGGTCGGCGCCGAGCAGGTCGGCATCGGCCAGGTCCACGCCGCGCAGGTCGACGGAGATCAGGAGAGCGCTCCGGAGGTCGGCGCTCCGCAGGTCTCGCCGGCGCAGGTCCCGGCCGACGAGGTCGGCGCCGCTCAGCGCAGGGCCGGCGGGGCGGCGTGCCTCCGTACTCACCTGCCGGAGCGCATTCCCGACGACCGTGCGGAGCGCGGGGATGTCGGTGGCGAGGACCTGCTCGGCAGCGCCAGCCGTTGCCGCGGACACCAGCTCGGTCGCCTCGGAGAGATCGGTCGCGGTGCCGCGCCAGGCCGCCTCCTCGAGCAGGGCCAGCATCTCGTGGAGCTGCCGCATCACGTCGAAGACGTCGAACATGCTCTGCCGCAGGTCCGGCTCCGTACGCCAGTCCGCGCCGCCGAAGGTCACCTGGGTGACCTGCTGACCGGCGCCGGAGCACTCGAAGACCGTGCATCCGTTGAAGCCGCGGTCGCGCAGCCGGTCGTGGATCCCGCAACCGAAGTCGGGGCCGAGGTGACGGCACGGATCGCCGGCCGCCTTGTCCTCGGGAAAGTCCGCCGAGCGGGTGAAGGACAGCGCGACGCAGCAGAGGCCGGCGCATCGGGAGCAGTCCGAGCGGTACGCGGAGTCGGGGCGGGTCACCTCCTCATCCTCCCGCAGCCGCACGTCGGTCAGGCGAGCGCGTCGACGATGGCCGCGAAGGCGACCGCGTGGCCGCGAGCGTTGCCGTGGATGCGGTCACGGGCGTAGATGTCGGGGTCGGCCGCAAGAGGGTGGTGATGAGTGTCGATGTGGATGCCGCCCAGGCTCCGGGTGATCTCGGCGGTGATCCGGTCGAGGGTGTCGAAGCGCTGGGCCATGTCCGCGGCCTCCTCGGCCCGCACCAGCCCGGACCGAGCGAGGTCGAAGAGCCCGACGGTGAGAACGACGGCGCCGCTCTCGGCCAGCGGCACCAGGAGCAGCTCGAGCTCCTTGCGCAGCTGGTCCGGATCGTACGGATTGAAGGCGTCGTTCCCGCCCGCACTGACGAGCACGGCGTCGGGTGCGAAGGCCAGCGCCGGCTCGAGCTGCACGTCCCGGATCTCGGCGACGGTCAGGTATGGGACGGCGAGGTTGACCGCCTCGAAGGCGGGGCGGGTGCTCGCCAGCGCGCTCACCAGACGCTCGGCGAAGGACTCGTCGCGGTAGCCGTCCAGCGGGCCCCGCACCCCGGCCGTGACGCTGTCGCCGAGCACGGCGAGCCGCTGCCAGGGCAGGTGACCGAGCCGTTCGGCTGCGGTCTCGGGGTCGGTGCAGTAGGGATCTGCTGCCTCCAGCTCGAAGCTGTCGCGCAGCTCGCGGATCTCGGTCATCGGCGTCTCCTTCGTGGTCTGGGTCGCGGACGCTCGATCAGATTAAGCGCACGATCGTACGTTATGCAATAGCGATCGTTCGTGCGCTAAACTGGCCCCATGGCAGGACGTGCATCCGCGCAGGCGGCACTCGAGACCCGACGAAGCGTGGTCAAGGCAGCCGCCGACCTGGCGTCGGTCGAGGGCCTGGACAGCGTGACGATCGGGCGGCTGGCCGAGATCGTCCAGATGAGCAAGTCGGGGGTGATCGGCCAGTTCCGCACCAAGGAGACGCTTCAACTGGAGACGGTCGGGCTGGTCTTCTCCGACTTTCGCACCCGAGTCTGGGAGACGGTCAAGCGGTTCCCGCGTGGCCTGCCCCGACTCTTGGCCGCATGCGACGCCTGGACGGAGTACGCCGCGGACCCCGGCTACCCCGGCGGGTGCCTGATGACCCAGGTGACCTACGACTACGACGGGCGGGACGGCGCCGTCCATGAGCGGCTGCTCGAGGGCCGCAACCAGTGGCGAGAGACATTGCGGGCCGACCTCACCGCCGCTGTCGAGACCGGTGACCTGCCCGAGGACACCGACATCGAGTCGGTCGTGTTCGGCCTCGAGTCGCTCGCCTCGTTCATCAGCCCGGCCCGCCTCCTCCACGGCGACACCCGGGCCGCCGACCACGCCTACCGGGGCATGCGGCGGATCATCGGCGTCCCGGAGGAGGTCCGATGACCCGCGTCGTGCTCGTCCTGGTGACGCAGCCGACGTACGCGGGTCAGTGACTCCGGTCGCTCAACAGCAGATCGACGAGGGCGGTGTAGCCCCGGTCGGCCAGACCGGCCTCGAGCGCACGGTCGCCGAGCGCCTTGAACGCCGCCGGGACGGTCGTGTCGACGCCAGCACTGACGGTCTCCTCGAGAAGGTGCTGCATGGCGGCGACATGGGTCGCCATCGTCGAGTCGTCCCCGGGGTGGTCACCGGCATCCACCTGCGCGGCGTACGCATCGAGCCATCCGGCCGTGGTGCTGATCCCGTCCCGCGCGAGGGGCAAGAATGCCTCGGCCCGGACACCGGCGCGCTTCAGAACCGCCGCCCCATGCAGGAACCCGTTGAGGACCGACCACATGAGCGCGAGGACTGCGACGTCGTGGAGCGACGAGAGCCCGGGGTCCGCGCCGAGGTAGGTCGCCCTGCCCGCGACGGTCTCGAAGGACTGCCGGTGCGCGTCGTACGCCTCCTGCGGACCGCTGAACAGGATCACCGTGTCCGCGGCACCGACCTCGGCCGGCGCCGCCAGGATCGCACCGTCCAGGTAGCTCGCGCCTCGGTCGGCTGCCCATGCCGCCATGCTCCGTGCCTCCGCGGACGAGCCGGAGGTGAGGTTGACGACGACCCGGCCGGCGAGCCGGTCCTCGATCGGCGTCAGCACGCCCCTCACCGCGTCGTAGTCGGAGACGCAGACCAGGACCAGCTTGGCGGCGACGGCCTCGGCGGAGGTCTCGGCGACCCGGGCTCCGTCCGTGGCCAAGCCGTCAGCCCGGCCCGGTGTCCGGTTCCAGACCACCGTGCGAATCCCGGCGGCGAGGAGGGCCTGTGCGAGCGCAGTGCCCATCGCCCCGAGCCCGAGGACCGCGACATCGGCCCGAGCGTCATCGTGGTTGCTCATCATTTCGACCTCGATGTCCGTCTCGGTCAGCAGCAGCCCGCGGCGGCGGGCTCAGTCGCGCCGCCGGTGTCGCTGTCGGCGAGCACGGTGTAGACCTCCCACCGCTCATCATTCGGGGCGTTCTCGACCCAGAACTTGTCCTGCTTGGCGTAGCAACAGGTGGTGCCCCGCTCGTCGACCGATGCGAACCCGGCAGCGTGCAGCCGGGTCTGTTCGGCATCAACGGTGTCGGTGTCAGCGACCTCGACGCCGAGGTGGTTGATGGTGCCGCCCTGACCGGGGTTCTGGACGAGAACCAGCTTGAGGGGCGGCTCCGCGACCGCGAAGTTGGCGTAGCCGGGCTTGGTCTTGGCCGGTTCGACGCCGAACAGGGTCGAGTAGAACGCGACCGACTCCTCGAGATCGTCGACGTTGAGCGCGAGTTGGATGCGTGACATGGGGTCCCCTAGAACGTATCGATGATTGTCGATATAGGACTCTGCATCTCATATCGACAACTGTCAATGTTTTAGGGCGCGGCCGACCGTGGAGGCGAGGCGGATGCGATCCCACGAACCGCATGCCCGAGGGAATGCCGGGCAATCGGGTCGGTGATGCGGTCGGCGTTCAGCAGCAGCGCCCCGGGCATAGTGACGACGCAGTGGCGCACGGTCGTGACGGCAGCACGGTCGCGCCGGTCCCACAGCGCTTCGGCGAGCTCGACGAGGAGCGCGCCGAGCTCCTTCTGGAGTCCGAGGAGCTGCGTACGTCCCTCCTCGTCGAGCTCCGAGGTCAGCAGATCGTCCGCGGTGGCGGCCAGCAGGAGCCGGGCCCCGTCCTCGTTGTCCTTCGCGTACGCCGCGGGAGCGAGCGCCGCCGCGACCAGTGCCGCGGTGGCGTCGCCCTCGCGCATCGCCTCAGCCACCTGGTCGCGCTGGAACGTGAGGAAGCGGCCGGCCTCCTCGGCCCAGACCCGGGCCAGGAGGCCGTCGCGCGACCCGAACGCGTGGTAGACCGCTCCGTTGGAGGCACCCGACGCCGAGCTCAGCGCTCGGATCGTCAGGCCGTCGACGCCACGCCCGATCCAGAGATCCCGGGCATGCGCGAGAAGGTCGTCGAGGTCGTACTGCCGCGGACGTCCCATGACGGGGTCAGGCAGGGTCGTCGTTGCCGGCGCCGAGCGCCTTCACGACGTCAGCGAACATCCGGGCCTTGATCGTGCCGAGGGTGGCTCGGTCCTTGCCCGCCAGGTCGCGTACGAAGCCTGCGGCCGTCTCGCGCAGCTTCTCCGACGAGGCGGCGGCGTCGACGATGCCGGCGGCCGTGGCGTCACCTCCGCCGTAGCGGCGCCCGGTCGCCATCGCGTCGAGCGCCGTGCGCGGGGTCAGCTTGCTGGTGACGAGGGCATTCATCCCCACGGTGAAGGGGATGTGGATGTCGACCTCGGGGAAGCAGAAGTAGCCGCGGTCCTCACGCATCACGCGGTAGTCGTGCGCCATCGCCAGCATCGCGCCCGCACCGAACGCGTGCCCGTTGACCGCGGCGACCGTCGGAACCGGCAACGTGAGGATCCGCGCGAAGAGGTCCTCGACCCGGGCGACGTACGTGTCGTGCTGGTCGAGGTTCTGCCCCAGCCACTCCAGGTCGAGCCCGTTCGAGTAGAACTTGCCGCCGCCGATCGTGACGAGCACCGCCGGCTCGGTCGTCGTCTCGATCTGGTCGAGGGCTGAGCCGACTGCCTCGAGCCAGTCGGGCGAGAAGCGGTTCTCGTCGTCCCCGAGGTCGAGTGTCCATACCGGTCCGTCGCTGGAGATGGTGACCACGCTGCTGCTCCTTCAAGTCATGACCCGCGTCGGCGCCGGGCCTGGGTGTAGGCCACCGAGAGTAACAGAGCGCTGCTCTAAAAATGGCGTATCGGTGACGCAGGTCACCCGATCTCGTGGGAGAGGCTGGTGGAGAGGTCGAGGTGTGCGTGGGCCTGCTCCTGCAACGTACGAGCCTTGGTTTCGAAGGTCTCCACTGCGTCGGCACCGGCCGCGAAGCGCAGCGGAGGCTCGTCGAGAGCCGCCAGACGGACGAGCGCGTCGGCGAGCTTCGCGGGATCGCCGCTCTGCTTGCCGTCCATGCCTCGCCAGGCTTCCACGGTCGCGGCCGAGCGGTCGGCGTAGTCCGAGATGGACGGCGCGGCGTAGTGGGTGGACTGCGGGGTGAGCAGCTCGGTGCGGAAGAAGCCGGGCTCGACGAGCATGGTCCGGATCCCGAACGGAGCGATCTCCGGCCCGAGAGCCTCCATGAACCCCTCGACACCGAACTTCGAGGCGGCGTACGCGGTGAGGAAGTCGCCCGCCGGCGCGATGCCTGCGGTGGAGGAGATCGTCATCACCAGGCCGTCTCGCTGCAGGCGGAGCTGAGGCAGGGTGGCTCGGATGAGGTTGATCGGGCCGAACAAGGTGGTCTCGATCTGGGAGCGGAACGCATCGGGCGTCATCTCCTCGAAGAAGCCGGCCTGGAAGCTGCCGGCGTTGTTGACCAGTACGTCGAGGCGGCCGAACCGCTCGACCGCCTCCTGGACGGCGGCCTCGGCCGCTGCCGGGTCGGTGACGTCGAGGGCGACGGGCAGCAGATCGTCGTGCTCGCCCAACGCCTCGGTGACGCTCTTCGGGTTCCGTGCGGTGGCGACCACCGCGTGCCCGGCGGCCAGGGCCGCGCGGGTGATGTCGACGCCCAGGCCTCGGCCCGCACCCGTCACGAGCCAGACGTTCTTCTTGTTCTTCCCTGTCATGCGCTTTCCCTCTCGTTCGTCGGCTCCCTGCTGGGCGCCACCTATCACTGAACCAGCGCGGAAGGGTCGCAAGAAGGCCCGCTCGGAAGGGTCACCGGCAGTGACCCTCTCCCGGGCTCGCAGGCTCCTACAGTGGAGGCATGACCTCCGACGTGCCCAGTCGCCGGGATGCGGCGCGAGCCGAGATCCGGGAGTTCCTGAGCACGCGTCGTGCTCGGATCACCCCTGATCAGGCGGGTCTTCCGAGCTACGGAGGCGAGCGGCGGCGAGTGCCCGGCCTACGCCGCGAGGAGGCCGCGCTCCTCGTCGGCGTCTCGCCGCAGTACTACATCCGGCTGGAGCGCGGCGACGCCACCGGGGTCTCCGAGAGCGTCGTCGACGGCATCGCCCAGGCGCTCGAGCTCGACACGGCCGAGCGTGCGCATCTCATGGACCTGATCCGCACCGCGGGCGGTCCGGCGCAGATCGCCAGGCGCCGCCGGTCCCCCGCGCCCCGGAGCGTACGCCCGACGATCGAGCGGTTGGTGGACGCCCTGAACGGCGTGCCGGCCATGGTGCTCAACGGGCACCTCGACGTGCTGGCCGTCAACTCGCTGGGGCGAGCGGTGTTCTCTCCGTGGTACGGCTCCGGCGAGCCGGTGAACACGGCCCGGATGGTCTTCCTCGAGGAGTCCGCCGGCACCTTCTTCCGCGAGTGGGAGAAGGCCGCTGACGACACCGTCGCCCTGCTTCGCGCGGAGGCCGGCCGCAATCCCTACGACCGCGAGCTCTCCGATCTGGTGGGCGAGCTCAGCACCCGCAGCGAAGAGTTCCGAGTGCGCTGGGCAGCGCATGACGTACGCATCCATACGACCGGGGTGAAGAAGCTGCATCATCCCGTGGTCGGCGATCTCGACCTGCCCTTCGAGTCGCTCTCTGTGGATCCGGGCAGCAGCACCAACCTGGTGACGTACGTGCCCGAACCCGGCTCGTCGACCGAAGCAGCTCTCGCGGTCCTCGCCGCGAACTAGGGTGAGGGACATGAGCATCCCGGTCGCGTTGCCCGATCTCGCCTCGACCCTCGAGCGGTTCGGCAGCGGTTTCCTGCTGACCACCGCGGGCGAGCGGATCAAGGTCGTGGTCGTGGATCCGGTCGTCGAGGGCTCGAGCCTGCGGATCTCGGATCCGGGCGGCGGCACCCGTGCGAACCTGGCCACCAATCCGGTGCTCACCCTGACGTACGCCCCGCTCACGCCGCGCGACCATGCGCTGATCGTCGACGGCACCGGCCGCGTCGAGGGATCCGATGTCCTGGTGACGCCGACCGGCGCCGTGCTGCACCGGCCGGCTTCGCACGCGTCCGGACCCGTGCCCGAGGACGGTTGCGGGCAGGACTGCCGGCCGGTCGACTCGCCGCGTCCGTAGGCTCGACCCATGGAGACCTCGCCCACCGTGCTCGTCACCGGCGCGACCGGCTTCATCGGTCGGCGGCTGGTCGCGGAGCTGACCCGAAGCGGCACCACGGTGCGTGCGATGACCCGGCGGCCGGACGACTACGACGGCCCCGCCGAACCGGTGGGTGCTGACGTCAACGACCCGGCCACCCTGGCGCCCGCGCTCGCCGGGGTCGACGTGGCGATCTATCTTGTGCACTCGCTCGACCACGACGACTTCGAGGAGCGCGACGCCCGGGCCGCACGGTCCTTCGGGGCCGCCGCAGCTCGGGCCGGGCTGCGCCAGATCGTCTACCTCGGCGGCCTCGGCGACGATGACGGGGACCTCTCTCCCCACCTGCGCTCTCGCCGCGAGGTCGAGGCCCTGCTCGGTGAGGCCGGCGTTCCGGTCACGGTGCTGCGGGCCGCGATCGTCGTCGGCCACGGCGGCGTCTCCTGGGAGCTGACCCGGCAGCTGGTCAAGAACCTCCCCGCCATGGTCGTGCCGAGGTGGACCGCCACCCGAACCCAGCCCATCGCCGTCGACGACGTGATCCGCTACCTCGCGGGCGTCATCGACAACGAGGACGCGGTCGGCGAGATCTTCGAGATCGGGGGTCCCGAGGCGATGACGTACCTCGACATGCTGACCGTCGCCTCCGAGGTGGCCACGGGTCGAACGATCCCCGTGGTCCCGGTGCCGGTGCTGACCCCGCGACTGTCGTCGTACTGGCTGGCGCTGGTGACCGACGTCGACCTGACCACGGGGCGCAACCTGATCGACTCGATGACCACCGAGGTGGTCGCGCAGGACCGGCGCATCCTCGAGGTCGTGCCCGGCGAGCCGCTGCCCTATCGCGAGGCCGTGCGACGTGCCCTGGCCGAGCGGCTGGCTGAGGGCAAGGGCGTCTGAGACCTCAGCCGAAGAGCAGCGGCAGCGCCAGCAGCATCGACAGCGTCCACGCACAGTGGGTGAGGATCGGCGCGAGTACGCCACCGGACGCACGCCGCTCGAGGCCGACCACGACCCCGAGCAGGATCGCGGCGAAGGCCAGCATCACGTTGCCGGTCGCGAGCGTCGCGATCACATAGGCCACCGACGTCCAGGCGACCGGATGGCGAGGTAGGGCGGCGTAGACGGCGCCGCGGAAGAACAGCTCCTCCGCCACCCCGTTGACGGCCGTCACCACGACCAGGATCGGGAGCGAGCCCTCGTCGGCGAAGTCGAGCACCGAGCGCACCTGCCGGTCCAGCCACGGGATCTCGCGCACGACGAGACCGCCGATCACGAAGACCCCGGCCAGACCGAGGCCGAGCAGGATCGGTGGCAGAACCGGGCGTACGAGCCGCCGTCGCTCCTCCCCCTCCTGCCGGCGCCAGGCGCCGATCCGTCCCAGGTGCAGCGGCCCAGACGCGAAGGCGCCGACGGCCCAGACTCCGGCCAGGGCGAAGGCCGCCGGATAGAACCAGACGCTGCCCGGCTCGATGCGGAGCGATACTCCGAGCACCAACGCACCGAGCACCACGAATCCGATCGTGACCAACTGTCGGCGCCGCAGGCCGGCGTCGCTCTGACGGTGATCGCGCGGCACGACGTCCCACAAGGACCTGCGCACCCAGCTGCGCACGGCACTCCCCTCGCTCCGGTGCTGCGTTCCCGTCCAACGTACGTCAGATGATCGCGACGGCGTTCGCCGGTGAGCCGGTCGCGCCGGTGACGTTGAGCGGCTTGACGCTGAGGAAGGCCTCCCACCGCTGCAGCGCGTCCATGCGGCGTGCCAGCGGCCCGAGGCGCCACAGCTCACCGAGCGGCATGCCGAGCTTGGCCAGGAACTCCTGGTGCATCATGCCGCGGTCGTTCGGCGCCGACTGGACGAAGGGCGAGCCAGGCACGGGCGGCAGGCACTCGACCGCGAACGTGTCCGCCGCGAGCAGGGCGAGACCGGAGTCCCAGGCCCAGTCGAGGACCTCCTCGCTCTGCTCGATGCCGGTGGCGCGGCCGAGGGCCTGCTGAGCCAGCTTCTGCTCGGCGGTGAGCTCGAGGAACCACTCGCACCACCCGGTGTGGAGCATGACGATGTCACCGGCACGCAGCTCGATCGCCTGCGCGGTGAGAGCCTGGTCGATGTAGTCGTACGGGATCGGCTGGCCGGCCTCGTGGTCGAGAGCCTCGTCGCGCCGGGCGAGGAGGCCGGCGATGTCCACCAGGACTCCCCTGCTGACGATGGGGCGGTCGGCCCAGACCTGGATGCCGATCTCCTCGGTCCCCGGGATGATCAGCTCGTCGGCGGTCTCGCCGTAGAACCCGACGTCGTCGGCCCGCCGGTGACGCAGCCCGTCGACCTGGGTCGAGGACTGGAGGTAGTAGCCGTCGAGATAGTCGGCGCGGTGAGCCGGGCCGTTGCCGTAGATGACGTGCTCGGCCGGCTTCTCGGTCCTGGACATCCCGGGCATGAACGCGTTGATCGGGTAGTCCAGCCCGAAGGTCTCGCCCAGCTGGACGAGACCGGCCGCGGCCACGACGCTCTGCTCGTCCGCGAACGACGGCGTACCGCGCCACGGGTCCGCGAAGAGCTCCCAGGAAGTGCCTCGCAGCGATCCGGGCCGGTCGTGGAGCTCGGCCCTGCTCGGGCGGTCATGCGTCGTCATGGTGGTGTCCGTTCGTCTCTCTCAGACCGGCTGGATGCCGTGCCCCCACGCGGCTCGCCTCAGTATCTCGCGCTTCGCCGTGCCCTAGAGTCAATTTTCGATGCCCGACAACTGGCTGAACGAGACCCGCGAGTCGTATGACACCGATGCCGCCGGCTATGCCGAGAAGGTACGCGGCCTGTTGGACGATCGTCCGTACCTCCGCGCCGGCCTGGCGGTGTTCGCCGAGGCTGTGCGCGAGGCAGGGCCGGTGGCCGACGTCGGCTGTGGCCCGGGGTACGTCACCCGGCATCTGCACGACCTCGGCGTCGACGCGTTCGGGATCGACCTCTCCGCCGAGATGATCGCCATCGCCCGGCAGGACCATCCCGATCTCGGGTTCGAGGTCGGGTCGATGACCGATCTGCCACTGGCGGACCGATCTCTCGGCGGCGTACTCGCCTTCTGGTCGGTCATCCACATCCCCGACGCGGCGGTGCCCGGAGTGTTCGAGGAGTTCCGGCGGGTGCTGCGGCCCGGCGGCTCGGTGCTGGTCGGGTTCCACGTCGGCGACGAGACTCAGCGTTCGACCACCGGCTACACCGGGCGCGCGATCAGCGTCGACACCCATCGCCGTACGCCCGAGCAGATCTCCCAGTGGCTGCGCGAGGCCGGGTTCAGCATCGAGGCCGAGCTCCTCATGCGGCCCGACGACGAGGTCCCGGGCGCGATCGTCTTCGCCCGGGAACCTCTCACCGACTGATCAGGAACGAAGAAGCGTACGGAGCGCCTGCCTCCTTAGGCTCGTCTCAACAGACCAGCTAGGAAGGAAAGACCGATGGCGAAGAGCAGCACGTTCACCGAGGAAGAGAAGGCCGCCATGAAGGAGGCCGCCGCAGAGCGCAGGACGGCCGCCAAGCGTGGCACCGGCAGCAAGAAGACCGAGGCCGACCTCGCGGACTGCCTCGAGAAGATCGAGGCCATGGACGACAACGACCGCGCGATCGGCGAGACGCTCCACCGGATCGTCACCACGCACGCGGCCGACCTCGCCCCCAAGACCTGGTACGGCATGCCCGCCTACGCCAACTCCGACGGCAAGGTCGTGGTCTTCTACAAGTCCGCCGGGAAGTTCAAGATGCGCTACGCCGAGGTCGGCTTCCAGGAGTGGGCGAACCTCGACGACGGCGACATCTGGCCGACCGTCTTCGCCGTGACCTCGATGACGCCGGCCGTCGAGGAGAAGCTCACCGAGCTGGTGAAGCGGGCGGTCCGCTAGCCGGCGTGATGCTCGCGGTAGCGCTGGTAGAGCCGCTCCAGGAACCCGTCGAGCTCGGCGGCCATCTCCTCGTCCAACGCGGGAAAGGAGAACGTCGCCTTGCCCGTACGCCGCTTGCGGAACGCCTCCGATGAGCCCTCGAGCGCTTCCGGCCAGGTGTCGACGGCGATCGCGTAGAGGCTCACCTTCTGCGCGCTCCGCTTGACCGCGGCGAAGTAGTCATGGGCGCCCGAACCCGGCCAGCGCAGCGACGGCATCCCGTAGATCGTCGCGTCCTCGAGCTCGTTGCGGTAACGCTCGAGTAGCGCCCAGATCCGGTCTTCGACAGCATCGAGGTCGGCCATTGAGGGAGCGTACCGAACGCGTGGCGCTGATCCGAGACGCTCAGCGGCGACGGAAGAGCCGGAACCGACGGCGTCGCCGAACATCGTCGCCTGCCGCGTCGCGCGGCTTCCTGCCTCGAGCCGCGCGCCGGTCGGCCCCATGCGGCCACCGTGGCGTCGGGGTCGCGAGGCGGTCGAGGTCCGTGCCCTCCAGGAGGCGCCGGCGAGCTGAACGGCCCGGTCAACTGCGATGCCAGTCGCCCAGCTTGGCCGGGTTGAGCACGATCCACAGGGTCGCGATCTCGTACCCGGTCGTCGCCGCGCCGATGACCGCGACAGCGCGAGAGCCCTGGCGCAGGACCAGCCCGGCGCGGCCGTTGACGGACTCGACGGCCAGGTCGACACCGGTCTGCCCGCACAGCGTCGTGACCAAGCGGACGACCTCCGCCTGACCGTGCAGAGGCTCGTCAGGGCCGGGTACGAGTCCGCCGGCGTCGCAGGTGCCGACGACCTCGACGCCCAGGACGGCGGTGAGTGCGGTGACGTCTCCCCGGCCACAGGCGTCGGCGAACCGGCGGACGACCAGGGCGTGTCGATCGAGCGGACCCCAGGATGTGCGCACATCGTGCCCCGTTCTTTCGCGGTCGCAGGTGTGTCCATCGGCGACTCAGCCTGCGGCGGACACGCCCTTGTTCTTCTCGGGGTTGACCAGCCAGAGCACCTGATCGATGCCTTCGGCGGTGGCGTCGACGGTGACCAGGCCGTACGCGGAGCCGTCGCGGACGAGTACGGCGGACGCCTGTCCGTTCGTCGTCGTCCAGCGCACCTCGACGCCGTCCCAGAACCAGGTGGAGATCGCCTTGAGGAACTTCGCGACCCGCTCCGCGCCGACGAGCGGCGTACGGGCGATACCCGTCCGGCCGTTGCCGTCGGACAGGCTGGTCACATCCGGTGTGAAGAGCCGCTCCAACGCGGTCAGGTCGCCGGCGCGGGCAGCGGTGAGGAACGTGGTCAGCAGCTCCTGCTGCTCTTCCGCGGCCACCGGCGCCCGCCGCTCGCTGGCGATGTGCTTGCGCGCCCGGCTGACCAGCTGACGTACGGCTGGTTCGGTCGAGGACAGGATGTCGGCGATCTGCGCGTAGGAGTATTCGAAGGCTTCTCGCAGGACGTAGGCGGCGCGTTCGCTCGGGGTGAGCTTCTCCATCAGCAGCAGGGAGGCGAACTGCAGAGCCTCGGCCCGCTCGGCACCCAGGTACGGGTCCGCCCCGGTGTCAACCGGTTCGGGCAGCCACGGCCCGATGTAGGTCTCGCGCCGTTTCCACGCCGACTGGAGGACGTTGATGGCCAGCCGGGTGGTGGTGGTCGCCAAGAACGCCGCCGGGTTGGCCACCGTGGACCGGTCGTACGCCTGCCAGCGCAGCCACACGTCCTGCACCAGGTCCTCGGCCTCGGTGACGCTGCTGAGCATGCGATACGCGATCCCGAACAGGCGCGGCCGCACCTGGGTGAAGACAGCTGTGGCTGCCTCGAGATCCTCCGCGTCACCGAGATCGCGCACCTCGGAGTCAGTCATCCAACGCCCCCACCGTCGTCTCTCGATCGCCGTCCGGCACCAGCCAAACTCTAGAGGCTCTCAGCGTGCCGCCGCCCGACAATCGTGATCGGTCGTGATCACTTCGCCGGCGGCGGGTTCAGCGGCAGCCAGTCGGCGAACCGGGTGGCCGACAGCTGCGCGTCGGGACCCGGCAGGAGCATGTCCTTGTCCAGCAGGGCACCGAAGTAGCGCGCCTCCGGGTCGGTGACGACCTCGCGGGCGTCACCGCGGTAGCTCAGCCCGGTGCGGATCAGTTCGTCGAGACCGAACTGCTCGGGACCCGCCACCTCGACAGTGCCGTTCAGCGGCGTACCCACGGAGACCCGGCCAACCGCGGCGGCCACGTCATCGCCTGCGATGGGCTGGATCCGCGCATCCGACAGGCGGACCGTGTTTCCCCCGGTAGCCGCTTGGGCGATGCTGCCCACGAACTCGAAGAACTGCGTGGCGTGCACGATCGAGTACGGCCGTCCGGACTCCTTGATCAGCCTCTCCTGCTCGATCTTCGCGCGGAAGTAGCCGCTTTCGGCGAGACGCTCGGTGCCGACGACCGACAAGGCCACGTGGTGTCCGACCCCAGCCTCCTCCTCGGCGGCAAGGAGGTTTCCGGTGGACGTACGGAAGAAGTCCAGCACGGCATCGTCGGCGAACGAGGGCGAGTTCGAGACGTCTACCAGGACCTCAGCGCCCTCCAGCACCTCGGCCAGCCCTTCACCGGTCAGGGTGTTCACGCCCGAGTCGGGTGACGCGGGCACCGCTTCATGGCCGTGCTCGGCCAGCTTCCGGACGAGCTTCGAGCCGATCAGGCCAGTTCCGCCGATCACGACAATCTTCATGGTGTTCCTTCCATCTCGCGTCCCGGGCCGATCCGGAACGTCGCTCATCAGTCAGGACCGGACAGGCCCGCAGTTTGTGACAGAAGGTCCGACGGCGGATGCGATCGGCCGTCCACTTTCGGTCCTCGTCACAAACCGAGGGCCGCTCCGGTCCTGGCTGGAGACACCCGACCTGACGAACCGAGGTACCTCATGGACACCCATGGCGCCCACGCCATCGACACGATCGACGATCTCCGCCGCCACCTGCAGTGGGCGATCGAGCTCGAGCACGCGACGATTCCTCCCTACCTGTGCGCGCTCTACTCCCTGGACCCGGCCCGCAACCCCGAGGCCGCCCAGGTCGTGGGCACGGTCCTTGCCGAGGAGATGATCCATCTGGCGCTGGCCGCGAACCTGCTCAACGCCGTCGGCGGCTCTCCCAAGCTGGACGCGCCGGAGCTGCTCCCGGCGTACCCCCATCCGCTGCCCCACGGCGACCGGTCCGTCCACGTCCATCTCGTCCCGTTCGGCCCCGAGGCGCTCGAGCTGTTCCTACGCATCGAGCAGCCGGCGTCCGTCGACGCGCCTCCGCAGGGTGACGAGTATCAGACGATCGGGCAGTTCTACGCCGCCATCGACGCCGGCCTGCGCGCCCTGTGCGACCAACTGGGCGAGGAGAACGTGTTCAGCGGCGATCCGGCCCGGCAGATCGGCGAGTTCCACCTCAGGGGTGGCGGCGGCGGGGTGCTGCCGGTCGTCGACCTGAAGTCCGCGTCGGCCGCGCTGGCGGAGATCGTCGAGCAGGGCGAAGGGGCAGCGCGTACGAACGTGTGGGACGGCGATCGCGACGTCTTCCACCCGGACCGGGACGAGGTCGCGCACTACTACAGGTTCCAGGAGCTCCGCCTGGGCCGCCGCTACCAGACCGGGGACACGCCACAGTCCGGACCGACCGGCAAGGAGATCGCGATCGACTTCGACGGTGTCCTGCCGATGCGGCCCAACCCGCGTACGGCCGATTACCCGGAAGGCAGCCCCATCCGCGTCGCCCAAGAGGAGTTCAACCAGACCTACAGCCTGGTTCTGTACCTGCTCGAACAGGCCTTCAACGGCGATACCAGCCAGATGCAGGACGCTGTCGGCGCCATGTTCGGGCTCCGCAAGCAGGCGATGGCGCTGATGAAGATGCCGACCGGCGACGGGAGGACCACCGCCGGCCCGTCCTTCGAGTACGTACCACTCGAGCAACGGAACTGAAGCGCGGCTCTGGCGAGTCCTCCTCGCCCGAGTCAGTGGGCCATATCGACGAAGCGGCTGTAGTGACCCTGGAAGGCGACGACGAGGTCGCGGGTGGGGCCGTTACGGTGCTTGGCGATGATCACGTCGGCCTCGCCGGGGCGGGTCGACTCCTTCTCGTAGACATCGTCGCGATGGAGGAGGACGACCATGTCGGCGTCCTGCTCCAGCGATCCTGACTCACGGAGGTCAGAGACCGCCGGGCGCTTGTCGGCGCGCTGCTCGGAACCACGGTTGAGCTGGGACAACGCGATGATCGGGACCTCGAGCTCCTTGGCCAGCAGCTTGATCTGACGGGAGAACTCCGAGACCTCGAGCTGACGGGACTCGACCTTCTTGCCGGAGCTCATCAGCTGGAGGTAGTCGATGACGATGAGCCGGAGATCGTGGCGTTGCTTGAGCCTTCGGGCCTTGCTCCGGATCTCCATCATCGTCATGTTGGGGCTGTCGTCGATGAACATCGGCGCGCTGGAGACCTCACCCATCTTGCGGGCCAGCTTGTTCCAGTCGTCGTCGGACATGTTGCCGTTGCGGATGTGGTTGAGCGGCACCTTGGCCTCTGCCGAGAGAAGACGCATGGTGATCTCGGAGCGGCTCATCTCCAGGCTGAAGAAGACGCTGGTCAGGTTGTTGTGGATCGAGGCCGCGCGACAGAAGTCCAAGGCAAGGGTTGACTTGCCCATAGCCGGACGAGCCGCGACGATGATCATCTGCCCGCCGTGGAAGCCGTTGGTGAGCTCGTCGAAGTCGGCGAATCCGGTGGGGACGCCGTAGAGGCCGGCCTCGCGGTTGGAGATCGCCTCGATCTCGTCGAGGACGCCGTCCATGATGTCGGCGAGCGGGGAGTAGTCCTCGCCGGAGCGCTTGTCGGTGAGCTTGAAGACCTCGGCCTGGGCCTCGTCGACGATGTTGTCGACCTCGCCCTCGCCGGCGTAGCCGATCTGCACGATCTTGGTACCGGCCTCGACCAGGCGGCGCAGGACCGACTTCTCGCGGACGATCTCGCCGTAGTAACCGGCGTTGGCGGCGATCGGGACGTTGGAGGCGAGCGTGTGCAGGTAAGGGGCGCCACCGATGCGCTCCAGCTCAGCCTTGCGGCGCAACTCGTCGGCGACGGTGACCATGTCGGCGGGCTCGCCGCGACCGTAGAGGTCGATGATCGCGTCGTAGATGGTCTCGTGCGTCGGCCGGTAGAAGTCGGTGCCGCGCAGCGTCTCGGAGACGTCGGCGATGGCGTCCTTCGAGATCAGCATCGAGCCGAGGACGGCCTGCTCGGCAGCCATGTCCTGCGGTGGCGTGCGGTCGTTGACCGCGCGCGGGGCGTTGCCCGGTTCGTACGCCGCAGGGCCGTCGCCCCACTCCTCGAACGGCGGCTCCGGGAAGTCGCCCGGACCGCCCATCGAGCCGGTCTCAGTGACGCTCATTCCCTTGCCCCTCCGTGGTCTGCGGTTCGTCGCGGCGTGATCTCGGTCGATTCGGTCCCACGCTAGAGGTGGGCACCGACAGTTCTGCTTGCGCAGTCCTGGGCCGACCCTCGACGACACCTCAAGTCTCTGCGACCTTACGTCGCATCCCACATCGGCGACAGCAGGTTATCCACAGGCCCTGGGGATAACCGGGGGATAGCGGTGGACGACACCCTGGTCAATGTGAACAGCCTGGGGAACTGCCTGTGCATAACTAGGGTCACCTGATTGGTGAAGCACCTCTGACCTGGGACTTTGTTGTCCATAGGTTGTGGACGAAAGAAAGTCGGCAGCCCATCGGGATTCATCGCCGAGATCGTCGTACCCCCTTGGGCGTTTTGTCGACATAGCGCCGCAACGACGTTTTCCACAGGTTTTCCACCTGCCCTGAACAACGCCCCGCGCCGACGGTGTTTAACCTTGAGACCGTGACGAGCCGGGCGGATGCGAAGAGCTACTCGAAGACCGACCGCCGAGGCCTCGACAAGGAGATCTGGCGGCTCGCGATCCCCGCCTTTCTGGCCCTCGTCGCCGAGCCGCTCTTCCTGCTGGCGGACTCCGCGATCGTCGGCCACCTCGGCACCCGCGAGCTCGCCGGCCTCGGTGTCGCGGGCGTCGTGCTCCAGACGATCGTCGGGCTCTGCGTCTTCCTCGCGTACGGCACCACAGCATCGGTCGCCCGCCGCATCGGCGCCGGCGACACCGCTGGCGCGCTCCGGCAGGGCATCGACGGGATCTGGCTCGCAGTCATCATCGGGGTCGTCGTCACGATCCCGGTGATGGTGCTGGCCGAGCCGCTCAGCCGGGCGGTCGGAGCGGGCGACGAGGTGGTCGGCCCGGCGACCACCTACCTCCGGATCGCCGTCCTCGGCGTGACACCGCTGTTGATGATGCTCGCGGCCACCGGCGTGCTCCGTGGGCTGCAGGACACCAAGACCCCGCTGGTCGCGGCGATCGTGGCCAACGTACTCAACATCGTGCTCAACCTCGCCCTCGTCTACGGCGCCGGGCTCGGCATCGCCGGTTCGGCGATCGGCTCGGTGATCGCGCAGGTGCTGGCGGCCGGGATGCTGACGTACGTCGTGGTGCGGGCCGCCCGCGGCCAAGGCGTGCCGCTGCGCCCGGATGCGCCCGGGATCCGGGCCTCCGCGCGGGCCGGGGTGGCCCTCGTGGTCCGAACGCTGACGCTGCGCATGGCGCTGCTGGTCACGACGTACGCCGTCACCCACCTCGCCGTCGGCGACCAGGCCGTCGCCCTGGCGACCCACC
Source organism: Nocardioides sp. NPDC004968 (assembly GCF_040608935.1). Classification (NCBI taxonomy): domain Bacteria; kingdom Bacillati; phylum Actinomycetota; class Actinomycetes; order Propionibacteriales; family Nocardioidaceae; genus Nocardioides; species Nocardioides sp. NPDC004968. Next base: position 49,932 of record NZ_JBEXJF010000022.1, on the reverse strand, counting down.
AGATCGCCTTCACGCTGTGGACGTTCCTGGCGTTCGTGCTCGATGCGATCGCGATCGCCGCACAGGCGCTGACCGGGCGGTCGCTGGGGGCCGGCGACACCCGGGAGACCCGGGCCATCACGGCCCGGATGGTGTGGTGGGGCGTTGTGATCGGGGTCGCGGCCGGCGTACTCCTGGCTGCTCTCTCCCCGTTCCTCGGCGCGCTCTTCACGGAGGACCAGGCGGTGCGGGACCTGTTGGTGCCGGTGGTGATCGTGGCGGCGATCGCGCAGCCGATCGCGGGTGTCGTCTTCGTGCTCGACGGGGTGCTCATCGGTGCCGGCGACGGGCGCTATCTGGCCTGGGGTGGGGTCTGGACCCTCGTCGCCTATGTCCCGCTCGTCGCGCTGGCGGTCGCCCTCGGCGGTGGGCTGGTGTGGGTGTGGATCACCTTCGCGGTCGGCTTCATGGGCGCCCGCTTCGTGGTGCTGACGCTCCGTGCGCGCAGCGACCGCTGGCTGGTCACCGGCGCCTGAGCCCGGTCTCCAGGCATCGGTCCCACATACTCACTTGTGCCCAGCCCGGGCGCACGCCATGGTCATCCCATGGCGACCGACCCGAAGACCACCTTGAAGAAGTACATCGACGCCCGCCGCGAGGCGCTGATCTCCAAGGTCGAGGGCCTCTCGGAGCGGGAGGCGCGGCTGCCGCGTACACCGACGGGCACCAATCTTCTCGGCATCATCAAGCATGTCACCGGGGTCGAGGCCGTCTATCTCGGGGCGACGTTCGGGCGTCCGTACCCGCATCCCGAGCAGCTGATCTCGGACGAGCAGTGGGACATCGACCCGCAGGCGGACTGGTACGCCACCGAGGACGAGACGATCGAGGGGATCATCGACCTCTACCGCAGGGTCATCGCCCACGGTGACGAGACGATCGAGGCACTGTCTCTGGACGCCATCGGGCATGTGCCGCACTGGGGCAACGAGGAAGTCACCCTGCACCAGATCCTGGTGCACCTCTTCGCCGATCTCGCCGGTCACGGCGGACAGGCCGACATCCTTCGCGAAGAGGCCGACGGCGCCGTCGGCTGGCGCAAGTCGGGCGACAACATCCCGTCGGAGTACGACTGGCCGGCGTACGTCGCGAAGCTGACCGACATCGCGAACAAGTTCTGAAAACGAACAGGCCCGCCTCCCGAAGGAGGCGGGCCTGTGTGGAATCCCTAGATCAAGCGGGGACCACGTTGAGGGCCAGCTTGGCGGACACCTCGTCGTGGAGCTTGACGGAGACCTCGTGAGCACCGAGCGCCTTGATCGGGTTGCCCAGCGCGATGGTGCGCTTGTCGATCGACTCGCCGGTGGTCTCGGAGACCGCGGCGGCGATGTCGGCGGCGGTGACGGCGCCGTAGAGGCGGCCGTCCTTGCCGGAGCGGACCTTCACGTTGACCGTGTTGGCCTCGAGCTTGCCCTTGATCTCGGCGGCGTGAGCCTCGTCGCGCACGGAGCGAGCCGAGCGCGCAGCCTTGATCGAGTCGGCCTGCGACTCGGCGCCGCGGGACCAACGGATGGCGTCGCCACGCGGGATCAGGTAGTTGCGGGCGTAGCCGTCCTTGACCTCGACGACGTCACCGGCGGAACCCAGCCCGGTGACCTCCTGCTGAAGGATGATCTTGGTAGCCATGTCGATCCTCCTCAGCGACCGGTGGAGGTGTAGGGCAGCAGAGCAACCTCGCGCGCGTTCTTGACGGCGATGGCCACGTCGCGCTGGTGCTGGACGCAGTTGCCGGTCACGCGACGGGCGCGGATCTTGCCGCGGTCGGAGATGAACTTACGGAGGAGGGTGGCGTCCTTGTAGTCGACACCGGTCGCCTTCTCCTTGCAGAACTGGCAAACCTTCTTCTTAGGCTTGCGAATCACTGCCTTGGCCATTGTGGTGCTTCCTTTCTAGAAGCCCGGCCCCAGCCGCGGAGCGGCATATGGGTTGAGTACCGGAATGGTTGAGGGATTCGGAATGTGGATCTGTTGATCAGAAGGGAGGCTCGTCGTTGCCCACGCCCGGGGCCGCCCACGGGTCGTTGGCCGGCGCGCCGCCGCCCGCGTTGGCGGGCTGCTGCGGAGCCGGCGAGGCCCACGGGTCGTTACCACCGGCCGGAGCCTGCTGGCCACCGCCCTGGGGGCCGCCGTAGCCGCCACCCTGGTTGTAGCCACCGCCGCCGCCACCCTGGTTGTAACCGCCGCCACCACCCTGGCCGCCGGACTGGCGGCTGGCCTTGGTGACCTTGGCGGTCGCGTAGCGGAGCGAGGGACCGATCTCGTCGCACTCGAGCTCGAAGACAGTGCGCTTCTCGCCCTCACGCGTCTCGTAGGACCTCGACTTCAGGCGACCCTGAGCGACGACACGCATGCCGCGCTGCAGGGACTCGGCGACGTTCTCAGCAGCCTGGCGCCAGATCGAGCAGCGCAGGAAGAGGGTCTCCCCGTCCTCCCACGCGTTGGTCTGGCGGTTGAAGCTGCTGGGCGTCGAAGCAATCGTGAAGTTGGCAACGGCTGCACCGGACGGCGTGAAGCGAAGCTCCGGGTCGTCGGTGAGGTTGCCGATCACGGTGATGACGGTGTCGCCTGCCATGAGATCTCCCTTGAGTCTGATCTGGGTGTCGGTGTCGGTTCAGGAGTTCCAAATAAATTTCGAACTGGCCGTGTGGGTCCCAACATAGGACCCCGCACCGACAATTGCCGACGGTGACATCCGCGTCACTTGGACGGACGGATGACCTTCGTACGCAGGATCTGCTCGTTGAGGCCAAGCTGGCGGTCGAGCTCCAGAACGGTCTTGGGCTCGGCGGTCAGGTTGACGACGGCGTAGATGCCCTCGGCGTTCTTGTTGACCTCATAGGCCAGACGACGGCGTCCCCAGACGTCAACGTTCTCGACGGTGCCACCATCAGTGGTGACGACCTTCAGGAACTTGTCAAGGGTCGGGGCGACGGTGCGCTCATCGAGGCTGGGCTCGAGGATCACCATTACTTCATAGGCGCGCATAGCGTTCTCCACCTCCTACGGACTCGGCGGCCATGGTCTCTCCATGGCAGGAGGGCTGATGCGATGTCCCATCTCCGTCTGTGGAGAGGGACGAGTCAGGGTATCAACCAGCGGTTTCCGTGGCCGAATCCACGGCCTCGACCGTGAACGGCACCGTGATCACCTCGCCATTACCGAGGCGGAACTGGGCCCAGAGGCGGTAGAGACCGGCCTTCGGTACGTCCAGATGCAGCCCGAGCTCGGGCCCGAACGTGGTGCCGGGGACCGCCAGCTCGTCGCCTTCGGCGTGGCCGTGCACGAACGTCTCACCGTCCGCGCTCATGACCACGACGTGGCCGGCCGCGCCGAGGTAGGGCTGTAGATCGTCGACAACCTTCCCGGTGCTGTCCTCGAACCTGAAGTGCAGGTCGCTCTGCTGGTCGGCGACCGGCGTGCCCTCGAGCGTGACGGTGAGACTGTCGACAGTCGACGATCTCGGGCTCGCCTCCAGCGGGACGGCCGGGGGCTGCGTACCTTCGACGTTGAGCTGCTGCCGGTCGAGCACGTCGGCCATGTCGGCCCGGCGCCGGAACTCGGTGTCCACGCGGTAGGTGCCTCCGGAGGGGAAGGTCACGTCGGTCTCGAGCTCGCCCGGACGGCCGGTCGGCTCGGCGTGGAGATGGCGGAACCAGGAGAGGTCCTGGCTGGTCACGATGACATGCATCCAGGCCTGGTGGGTGCGACCGAGGTCGGTCACCGGGTCGCCGGTCGCGGCGTCCGTGACGAGGAACCGGAGCCCGCCCTCGCGCCGCGTGATCGCGACGTCGATGCCCGCCTCGGCGGAGGCGACGGGAGCGATGTCGACCTCGTGCATCTCCGTCATCGACGGCCGCATCGGGCTCATTCCCTGCGCCCACTCCAGGATGCCGTTCATCCCGCGCTGCGCCGGCTCGGTGCGCGACAGGTACGTCAGGCCGGCCCCGATCGAGATCGCGATCACGGCGGTGACCAGGAGATATCCACCGTCGCGGAGGCGGGTGACGAAGCCCCGACCGGCGTACGCCTCGGGCGTCTCGGGCCGGCGGAAGCCGCGCAGACGCAGCGCGTTGGTGACGACGCTGACCGAGCTCATCGCCATCGCGGCGCCGGCGAGGACCGGGTCGAGAAGGGCGAGCGCGGCGACGGGGATGAGGAGCACGTTGTAGGCGAACGCCCAGAACAGGCCCTGCTTGATCGTCGCGACGGTGCGACGGGAGAGCGCCAGCGCGGTCACCACGCCGCGGAGGTCGCCGCCGACCAGGGTGATGTCGGAGGCGGCCAGGGCGACGTCGGTGCCGGTGCCGATCGCGATCCCGACGTCGGCCTGGGCCAGCGCCGGGGCGTCGTTGATCCCGTCGCCGACCATCGCGACGACCTTGCCCTCGTCCTGGAGCTGCTGGATCCGGGCGAGCTTCTGCTCGGGCAGCAGGCCGCCGGCGGCGTGGCGTACGCCGACCTCGTCGGCCACCTTCGCCACCGTCGCGGCGGCGTCGCCGCTGAGGATGTGCACCTCGACGCCCGAGTCCTCGAGCAGGCGCACGGTCTCCTTGGCCTCGTCGCGGATCTGGTCCGCGACCCGGATCGACCCGGCGTACGCACCGTCGACCGCGATCAGGACGGAGCCGTTGTCGGTGGCGTCGACGCCCTCCTCGGCCAGCATCGCCGCGTTGCCGACGACGACCCGGCGTCCGTCGACGTACGCACTGATCCCGCGGCCCGGGTGGGCCTCGAACTCCGAGACCTCCGCGTCCGCGGCGTCGTCCGAGGCGTCGGCGCGCGCTCGGAGCGCCGTGGCAAGAGGATGGTCGCTGCCGGTCTCGGCGGCGGCGGCGATCCGGACCAGCTCGTCGCGGGTCCAGCCCGGAGCCGGGGTGATGTCGGAGACCTCGGGCTTGCCGTGGGTGATCGTGCCGGTCTTGTCGAAGACGATGGCGGTGACGGAGCGGGCGCGCTCCAGGGTCTCGCCCGAGCCGACGAGTACGCCGAGCTCGGCGGCGCGGCCGGCGCCGACCATGACGGCGGCCGGCGTGGCCAGGCCGAGGGCGCAGGGGCAGGCGATGATGAGGACCGCGATGGCCGCGGTGACGGCGCTGGTCAGACGCTCGGCGTCGGGGCCGAGGACGAGCCATCCGATGAAGGTCAGTGCGGCCACGACGAGGACAGCGGGCACGAACACCGCCGAGACCCGGTCGGCCAGACGCTGCAGCTTGGTGCCGGATCCCTGGGCCGACTCGACCATCGCGATGATCTGCGCCAGCGTCGTCTCGGAGCCGACCGCGGTCGCCTCGATCTCGAACGAGCCGGTCTGGTTGATCGTCGCGCCGATGACGATGTCGCCCTCGGCCTTCCGCACCGGGTCGCTCTCGCCGGTGAGCATCGACTCGTCGACGTAGGACGCCCCGGCGACGATGCGGCCATCGACCGGGATCTTCTCCCCGGCGCGTACGCGAATCCGGTCTTTGACCTGCAGGTTCGCGACCGGGACCGTGACATCACGGCCGTTGCGGATCACCGTGGCCGTCTCCGGCATGAGGCCGACGAGGGCCTTGACCGCATCGGCCGTACGCGACTTGGCCCGGGCCTCGAGCCAGCGGCCCATCAGCACCAGCGCGACGATGACCAGGGCGGTCTCGAAATAGAGGTGGAGCGGCAGGCCCCACGCCTCGGCCTGCCCCATCCACAGGGTCACGAAGGCGCTGTAGGCGAAGGCGATGCCTGTGCCGAGCGTGACCAGGGTGTTCATGTCGACCGTTCCGTGGCGTGCGCCTCGAACTGCCGCGACGTAGATGTCCCGACCCGCCCACCACTGGGTGACCGCGGCGACCACGAGCACGATCGACATCACCGGCTCCATCGCGTCGACGGGTAGCGGGACGTACATCAACGCCATCAGGCCGAGCCCCACCGCCAGAGCCGTGACCCACCGCCGCTTGAGCTGGACGAGCTCTGTCTCGCGGCGTACGTCCCGGTCGTCCTCGACCTCGGGCTCCTGTGGATTGTCGACAGTCGACGATCTCAGGACAGCCTGATAGCCCGCCTTCTCGATGGCGGCGCTGATCTCGGCGAGGTCGGTGCGGGTGGGGTCGAAGTGCACGAGGGCGGTCTCGGTGGCGAGGTTGACGTTGGCGTCCTCGACACCCTCGACACGGCTGATGGCCTTGGTGACACGGCGCACACAGCTCGCGCAGGTCATGCCCTCGATCTCGAGCTGCTGCTCGGTCGGGTTCGCGGCGGTGGGGGTCATCATGATCAGGCCAGCGAGTAGCCGGCCTCCTCGACGGCCGCGCGAACGGCGTCGTCCGAGACCGGCTCAGTGGCGGTGACGGTGACGTTGCCCGAGGCCAGGTCGACGTCGACGTTGCTCACGCCGGCGATCTCGGTGACCTCTTCGGTGACGGAGGAGGCGCAGTGTCCGCAGGTCATACCGACGACAGTGAAGTTCTGGGTGCTCATGAGGGTCTCTCTAGGTTGTTGGATTGTTGACAATCAGGACCGGACGAGGCGAGCGATCGCAGCAGAGGCCTCGGCGAGCTTCTCGTCGGCCTCGGCACCACCGTTCTGGACCGCGCCGGCGACGCAGTGACCGAGGTGCTCGTCGAGCAGGCCGAGAGCGACCGCCTGGAGCGCCTTGGTCGAGGCGGAGACCTGGGTGAGGATGTCGATGCAGTAGGCCTCGTCCTCGACCATCCGCTGGAGCCCGCGCACCTGGCCTTCGATGCGCTTGAGGCGCTTGAGATAGGCCTCCTTGTTCTTGTTGTGGAGGTATCCGTGATCCGCGTGGCCTTCGTGCCCGGTGTGCTCGTCCATGCCGCCTACCATACCCCCGTATGGTATGAAGTCAAGCCGGAAGATGTCGGTGCCGCGTCCTAGACTGGGCGCATGGCTGTTGCGATCGGTGCCCACGTAGACCAGACCGACCCCGTCGCCGAGGCGACCGCGCGCGGCGCGAGCCTGGTGCAGTTCTTCCTGGGCGATCCCCAGTCCTACAAGGGCCCGGTGGTGACGTACGCCGACGGCGCGGCAGCGCTCAAGGCCCGCGCCGAGGAGCAGGGTGTCGATCTCTACGTCCACGCGCCCTACATCATCAATGTCGCCACGACGAACAACCGGATCCGGATCCCGAGCCGCAAGCTCCTCCAGCAGCACATGGACACCGCGGCCGAGGTCGGCGCCAAGGGCCTGATCGTCCACGGCGGTCACGTCAACAAGGACGACGACCCGGCGAAGGGCTTCGACAACTGGCGCAAGGCGATCGAGGCGACCGACATCAAGGTCCCGCTCCTGATCGAGAACACGGCCGGCGGCGACAACGCGATGGCGCGCTACCTCGACCGGATCGCCGGCGTCTGGGAAGCCATCTCCACCGCCGAAGGCGCAGAGAACGTCGGCTTCTGCCTCGACACCTGCCACGCGCACGCCGGCGGCAACCCGCTCGAGACGGTGGTTGAGGACGTCCGCAAGATCACCGGCCGCATCGACCTGGTCCACTGCAACGACTCCCGCGACGAGTTCGACTCCGGAGCCGACCGCCACGCCAACTTCGGCGCCGGCCGCATCGACCCCGACCTGCTCGCCGGCGTGGTCCGCGACGCGGGCGCCCCGGTGATCTGCGAGACCCCGGGCGGCGCCGCAGAGCACGCGAGCGACTTCGCCTGGCTCCGCGACCGTCTCTGACCGATTCTCACCGAATCTTCACTTCTGTAAGCCGAGTCTTGAGTTCTGGCGGACGAATCCGCACATTGGTCCGCCACAACCGAAGATTCGTTCGCCACAGCTGCGGTTTCGCTCGCCACAGGTGAAGATTCGGCTGAGAATTGGACCACCCAGCGAGACCGTCGGCTATGACCCAACAGGGCCATTGACATATCGTCCTCCGAATGAGTTCGAACTGGCGCGCCGATGTTCAGGGTCTCCGTGCCGTCGCTGTCGGTCTGGTGATCGCAGGACACGCGGGGCTCTCAGGGTTCGAGGGAGGGTTCGTCGGAGTCGACGTCTTCTTCGTCCTGTCCGGGTTCCTGATCACCACTCTGCTGCTGCGTGAGACCGACCGCAGCGGCACGGTAAGTATCAGCCAGTTCTACGCCCGCCGCGCCCGCCGGATCCTGCCGGCGGCGACCGCGACGATGCTGGTCGTACTCACCTACAGCGCGATCGTCCTGCCCCAGACCCGCACCGACCAGATCGCGGGCGACGCCGGCTGGGCGGCGGTCTTCCTTGCCAACGTGCACTTCGCCAAGGAGGCCGTCGACTACTTCAACAACGCCGCGCCCTCCCCGTTCCAGCACTACTGGTCGCTCTCGGTCGAGGAGCAGTTCTACGTCGTCTGGCCGCTGCTCGTGCTCGCCGTCGCCCTCTGGATCCCGAAGCACCACCGCCGTCGCGCGATCACCGCGCTCGCCGCGCTCGTTGCCGTGGTCAGCTTCGCCTGGTCGCTGCACGCCACCACCGCAGACCCGACCATGGCCTACTTCTCCACCCCCGCCCGGGCATTCGAGCTCGCCGCCGGCGCGCTGCTCGCCTGCCTCGCGGGGCGCCTGCAGGTCGCGACGAGCGCGACGCGGAATGGTCGTCTCGCCGCGGCAACCCTCGGCATCGCCGGCGTCGGCACCCTCGTCTACGCCACCGCCAACTTCAGCGAGGCGACCCACTTCCCAGGCTGGCACGCCCTGGTCCCGGTGCTCGCCACGGTCGCGCTCCTGGTCGCCGGCCCCGCCACCCCGACCGGCTGGCTGCTCTCGAAGCAGCCGCTGCGCTACCTGGGTGACATCTCGTTCAGCCTCTACCTGTGGCACTGGCCGATCCTGATCCTCGCCCCCGAGGCGATCCCCGGCGGCGGCGTACGCCAGCTGCTGATCATGCTGGCGCTCATCCTGGCCGCCTCCGCGGCGAGCTACCACTGGATCGAGATGCCCTTCCAGCGCCACAAGGTCCCGCATCTCACCAAGGGCCGCCGCGCGCTCGCCCTCTGGCCCGCCGCCGCTGCCCTCGCCCTGGTCGCGGGCACGAGCTCGCAGGCGTACGCCGGCTATCAGGTCGACGTCGCCAAGGCGAACGCCGAGGAGTGGTTCCAGGAGAACCCCGACGTCCTCGAGACCGACGACAAGCCGGTCACCGGCGTACTGAAGACCACCGTCGAGGCCGCCGAGGAGGGTGCTCCGTTGCCGCCCGAGGTCGAGTTCGACGCCACCGACTCGTGGGCCGAGCGCGGCGGTTACTGCTATGCCGGCTACGGCGAGACGAAGCTCGACGGCGACTGCATCTACGGCGATGGCAAGGCGGATCGCACCGTCGCAGTCGTCGGTGACTCCCACATCGGGATGTGGCTGCCCGCCCTCGACACCCTCGCCGAGCGCCAGCACGTGAAGCTGGTTCCGTTCGTGAAGCTCGGCTGCGCCGCGTACGGGGTCAAGCAGCAGTCCTCGAAGATGACCGTCGCCGAGTGCGAGGACTTCCGGAAGTGGACCAACGAGCAGATCACCGAGCTCAATCCGGACACGATCGTCGTCGGTGCCCGCGGCATGCTCGACATGGAGGAGCGCGACGGCGTCTCGACCGAGGAGCAGTGGCGTGAGGGCGTGCGCCACGGCGTCGGTGCCTTCGAGAAGATCACCCCGGACGTACGCGTCTTCGCCGATGTCCCCTCCGTCGACAACGACCCCGGCGAGTGCCTCTCCGACGCCCGCAACCTCCTCGAGGACTGCGTGGTGAAGGCGGATGGCACCGAGGTCGACTCCAACGAGGTGACCCAGGATGCGCTCGCGGGCACCGACGCGGCGTACGTCGACATCGTCGACCTGGTCTGCACCGAGCGCTGCCCACTCGTCGTCGGCGACGTCGTCACCTACTACGACGACTCCCACATCACCGCGACCTGGGTCGACCGGGTCACCCCGGCCCTCGGCAAGCGCCTCGGTCGTCTCGACCGTTCCGCTTAGAACCGGCCACCGGTGGTCGAGCCTGTCGAGACCCGGCTCCCCAAACCAGACTGTTCCATCTAGAACACATTTCAGTTCTGCGCTGCCCAACCATTGCCGTGGCGGTTACGGAGCGGGAGAATCGAATGTTGCCGGGCGGGGCAGTCAGTCCCCTCACCGCCCCGCCCGGCCCACGTCTCGGGCCGACGCAGGTTGGGCATCCCCCTCTTGCCCAACCCACGTTGCGGCCCCGAAACCGCCTGCCTCCCCCAAGGCGGCGGCGCCAGCGTCCGAACCGAATTCCCCCGAATCTCGGTCCGGACAGTCCCAAGGAGTACGCGGCAGACCCGCTGATACAAGGTCTTCAAGAATTTTCTTCCCGCCGCGCTCAGGCCGACCGTCAACACCTCCGGCAGCCCGAGACGAGTTGCCTCGTTCCTCTCCCGGGTGCCGCGCAACGCCACTAGCCTGCTTCGCATGCCCGGCCCAGGAATGCTCACGCTGATGGTGCTGCCAGCAGTCATCGGCCTCATCATCGTCGCCCGCCCGAACGTCGCGACCTCTCTGACGAGCCTGCGCGGGAAGTGGCTGATCGTTCTCGTCGCCGCGCTGCAGTTCATGCACGTCGAGGGGTTGTGGCCCGATCAGGTCAAAGAGAGCGTCGAGCGGAGGGCGTACGCCGTCCTGGTCCTGGTCATCGCGATCGCGTTCTGCTGGCTGAATCGCGCGCTCTGGTCTCGTCGCTCAGGCCGATGGGCCCTGTCGCTCATCCCGCTCGGAACCGCGTCGAACTCGATACCGATCGCGTTCCTCGGAGCGATGCCGTACAGCGTTTCGGGCGCCCGAGCCGCCGGCTACTCCAGCGCTGAGCTGGCGACTGACGCGCCCGGCTACATCCGCTTGGACGATGTGTCGCAACTTTGGATCCCGGTCGCCGACCTCATCCCCATCCCCGTGCTGATGAAGGTCCTCAGTGTCGGCGACCTGCTTCTCATTCCTGGTCTGGTGCTGCTGGTTGTCGCCTGTTACCGGCCCAGTGGCGAGGACCGTTCTGACAGCGCCGATCAGCCGAACGATTCCGTCCAGTCGTCGGCGTAGCCACGCCGATTCTCACCTCTAACCCCACGAGAGGAGGAACAGATGAACACGAGTGGACTCAAGGCACGCGCCTACATCGCCGCGACCACCACCGTCACCACGGCACTGGCGATCTACGCGTTTGCAGCACCTCACAACCAGGGCCACTGACGTAATGCCGATGGCCAGTTCGTCTGGCCAATCCTGGCAACCGGAGAGGAGTGACGACCAAGACCATGAGCGACTTCAAAGCCCGTGCCTACCTCGCGGCCACGACCACGGTGACGACCGCCCTGGCGATCTACGCCTTCACGGCGCCTCACAACAAGCCCAACTGAACGTTCACCTGACGTGTCGGACGCGAGCGAGCTGCCCCGAGAGGAGGACCAGATGAGTACGAGCGGACTCAAGGCACGCATATACCTTGCGGCGACCACCACTGTCACGACGGCACTGGCGATCTACGCGTTTGCGGCACCTCACAACCAGCCTGACTGATCGATCCCGGTGTGTCCGACCACTTACTAGTCCTGTGATTAGAAGGAGGTGACGACAGCGATCATGAACGACTTCAAAGCCCGTGCATATCTCGCGGCCACGACCACGGTGACGACCGCCCTGGCGATTTACGCATTCGCGGCGCCACACAACAGGCCTACCTAAGCCTTCGATTGGATGGGTGAGGGCCCAGCCGGTCCTCACCCATCTACCTTGGGCGCGGTCCCTACGAGAAGCAGACGAACGGCGCAGGAGCGGAGTCAGCGTCCGCTGCGGGAACGGCACCAGCGAGTGCCTCCGCAGGGACCAGACCCTTGGCGAGCCCAGCGTGGAGGTCACTGAAGACCTTGTGTGCGATCTCGTCGGCTACAACCGCCGGTGAGGCGATCACCACCCGAGTGCCAGCGTGGAGCCAGGCACCGACGAGACCGATCAGCTCCTCGCCCCATCGGACGTTCGACCGCCCGACCTCACACGCCGACAGCAGCACGACGTCGGGAACTGCGGCAAGAAGATCGATGTCGTATCCGTGCCAAGCGCCGTCGGTCAGCTCGACGCCTGAGAAGAGCGGGTTCTCGGCCGAATGACGCCCGTGGGCAGCGATGTGCAGTACGTCGACCTCTTGGGCGAGGCTCGCCACCGCCTCTGCTGAAGCCTCATCGCCGGTAAGGCACCGCGCACTGGGCCAGGAGGCAGCGCTCAGCGCGACCTCGTCCGGAGCCCTCACCACGCGGGGGCCGGCAACGAATCCGGCAGATTCCAGCCGTACGGGAGTGGCTCTGCGGGCCAACCAGGTGGTGGCGCTCTGCGCCACGGTGACCGGCCTACCAACGAATCCCGTCAGCAGAGTCCAAGGAACGGGCGCCAAGACCGCAGACGGTGTGAGAACCACCGGACGATCGCCGATGTAGTCGATCAGTGGGGCGACCAGCATGTTCGATAGCCGAGCCATGCGGTCTACAAGGTCGCCACGCACGGCTTCGCCTAGAGGACCCGGCAGATGCGTAGCCGCGACGTCGAGATCGGGCAGTAGGCCGCCCAACATGCCGCGGAGGGACCCGCTGTCACCGAGGTCGACGCGCTTCACAGCATCGGCGGTCACCACGAGAGCGACGACGCGCTCCGCTGCGACGACATAAGCCACCAGGGCAGACCCGTCGAGGCGTTCTTGCAGGTCGCTCAAAGAGATCGGATCGGCCACCTGACCCGATCCTTTGACCTGCCAGGCGCGCTCGCGAATCTCCTGCCTGAGTTGTGCTTCCCGCTCAGTAGCGACGCCGCCACGCAACTCGGCAAGCATCTCAGCCAACGCCGGGTCGGACGGCGGGCGCACCGATTGGACCCGGGACGCCAGCATCCGAGCACGCTCCGACCATTCGAAGAGCACGTCCGCATCACCAGAGTCGATCGCCAGATCCAAGCCGCGTCGAGCGAGGGTCCGGCCATGTCCAGCAACGTTGGTCTGCAGGTCGAGGCTTCCGAACGAGCTCTGCCATCGATGAAACTCATCGAGCCCGGCTCGAAGCTCGCGGAGCCCAGCAACGGCTCGTCCGGCGGCTACCGCCAGTTCAGCTCGGAGCTCTCGCTCCAGCAGACGGATGTCGATGGGCGCTTCCGGCGGGACCGGGCCGATGACCCGGCCGCTCGCCGGTCTCGCCGGCAAGCCGGCGTTCTCAGCCGAACGAATGCGCGCGAGCCGGGCCTGCAAGCGCACCCGGAGCGCCGGCCAGCTCAGCCCCTGTTCTTCGAGCGGCCCGGCCAGCGCCTCGCCGTCCTCGCTCGGATCTTGGCCTGCCGTAACGGCCGCCTCGTACGCCACCGCCCGCGCTCGCAACGCCAGCCCCGGCGCCCGCGCCTCCTCGAACCAGCCCAGCGCCGAGCGTGCCACCCGTTTCGCCTCGCCCGGATCGGTCGCGACCAGATGGGATGCCAGCACCAGCTCGGCCTCTCCCTGCCGCTGCCGCTGACCCTTCGATCCGTACGCCACCGCCGCCTGCCGCAGCATCTCGCCGCCCTGACGCGTCAGTCCGGCTGCCATCAGCACCTCGGCTCGGTCAGCATCACACACTGCCTTCACCAGCGGCCCGGCTGCTGCCTGGAGGTCGTACGACGACTCCATTAGCGCAAGGGCGCCAACCAGGTCGCCTGAGAGGAAGAGCGCGTATGCCCGGTTATGTTCGGCCTTAGCAGCCGAGACCTCCTCGCCAGCATCTCGAAAGTTGCGCGCGGCAGCATCGAAGTCCGCAGCCGCGGCCGACACATCGTGTCGATCCAGGTGAACGGTTCCCCGATTCAAGTGGGCCTTTGCCAGGTCCGACTTGTCTTCGAGCGCTTCGATTGATTCGTCGAATGCCGCAAGGGCGTCGCTCGCGCGGCCGGCGCGGCGAAGGAGTGTCGCTCGCTGTTGAAGCAGGGCACCGCGAGTCGCACCGCCGAGCCCTTCGAACCGTAGCGCCCGATCGCAGAGCTCCAAGGCACTCTCCAGATCGGACGCGTCGGCCTCGAGGTAGGCCAGCGTGGATTCGATCCGCGCCAATAGCGGCGCACTTGCCGCTAGCCCCAGCGCACTTTCAAGGAGATGCTTGGCCTCAGCTACCTTTCCCGAGCTGAGTGCCGCAACACCGAGCCTGTGAAGTTCCGCCGGGTCTTCGGTCTCCATGTCAGCGAGCTTCGGTGCCTTGCCTCAATGAGGTCAACTCCTCAAGCGCTACCCATGTGCGCTTGATGTCCTGCTTCGCATCACCAGGACGGCCACCCACGAAGAGAGCTTGAGCGATCCGGCCGGCGAGCAAAGGCGCAGCGAAAGAAGTGCCGCTCCAGGTGCCGAATCCACCCGTGAAGTCGTCCGGGTCAATCGACGTCCGGGACCGGCCCATGAACTCAGTGGCGATGGATGCCTGATATCCACCTTGGAAGGTCGGCGGGAACGTGCTCACGACACCAGCGCCACGTTCGTAAGCCCGCACCCAGGCGCCCGAGTTGCTGAAGACCGCGTCAGTGGTGCCGTTTGGGTTGAGAGCCCCGACTGAGACGATCGGGAGCACATCCGGCCTCGGTTCGATTGGTCCGTTCCCGTCACTCCACGGCGCAAACGCGGCGGGAAAGTACGGTCGCGCCGTTGCGTCATTGCCAGCCGAGCAAACCACGAGGGTGCCGTTCGCAGACAGATCTGCGAGGACGTCGTAGAGAGTGCAGTCGAACAGCTCGTCTTCCGGCGTCTCGTGGTAGTAGCCCATGGAAAGGCTCAGCACGTCGATGCGCTGGCCGCGAGGGTCGCCGGCGCGGTACAGATGCACAAGCTCTGCGATCTGGGCCAGCGCGGTCACCCAGTCGGTCTCCGCGATCGGGCCGTCCGGAGGCACGATTCGCCATGACAGGATCTCCGCGTCAGGGCAGGCCTGGTGGACCAGCCCCGCGATGAAGGTCCCATGGCCGGCGACTGGGTCGATCACGCCGTTCAGCGGGCCAACCTGGTCCTCATCGATCTCCGAATTCGGTGCCCCCGCCGGCCAGCCGATGGGGTGCTCACCCAGGCGTACGTCGCGCTGCACGAAGTCGAGCCACGGATGCGGACCACATCCGGTGTCCAGCACGGCAACGACCGGTCGCTCACGTCCGCTTAGCTCCGTTTCAGCCAAGCGACGAGGTGGCGCTCCGATGAACGCGACGGGCTGACGCCCGCCGGTTCCGAGCGCGTCGTAGCCGTAGCTTGGGTTGGGCTCGTTGTGCGGGTTCGGCTCGTTGTGCGGGTTCGGCTCGTTGTGCGGGTTCGGCTCGTTGTGCGGGTTCGGCTCGTTGTGCGGGTTCGGCTCGTTATGCGGGTTCGGCTCGTTATGCGGGTTCGGCTCGTTATGCGGAGCAGGCACCAGGACATGCTCCAAGCTGATGCCACAGGCGCCATCGGGTCCGGACGCCCGCAGGTACTGGAGCACCGTCCATGCGTCAGGCGCCTGGACGGCCTTCCCCGGGCGGACCCCCAGTCGCACGCGCCGTACGCCGAGCCGAAGCCCGACAGCGTGCGGCGGCTCATCCTCGGCGACTGCGCGCCAGCCAAGTCCCTTGGCGGCCTTTTCGATCCGCTCGAAGGTGCCCTCGAAATCGACCGACTTGGATACGAGCAGGACAGAGGACGAATAGACCGTCGGGCGCGCCGTGACGCCGTCGACGGCGACCGCGTTGGTCGGGTCGAGCACACGTGCCTCGGTCGATCCGTACGACACCGACAGCCGGGGCTCACTCTTGGGGTGCACTGTTACTCCTGGGTCAGATCTCGAACGTGGGGGTGAGGAAGGCTGACGAACCGTCGGCGGGCTCGAAGCGGAGCCGGATGAGGCCGGCGGGCAACGAGGTGAGCTCGAAGCGACCCGAGGCCCCGAGGGTGACGGCGACGATCGGCGTACGGACGTCGTCGGCGCGGACGGCGCGGACGGTCATGGGTGAGCCGGGGACGACCCAGCCGTCGAGGCGGGCGGTGGTGTCGGTGTCGGAGGCGACGCGTACGAGCACATCGACGCCGGACTGCGCGAAGCGCAGTGTGTAGGCCGAGCGGGCGGAGGCAGGGGCGGCGGAACGTACTCCGGCCGCGTCGGCACCCGAGGACTCCACCAGCAGCATCAGCTCGAGGTCGAGCCCGAGTCCGGACTCCTCGGCGGCGCCGGCGGCGGCCGCCTGCATCCGGGAGATCAGGCCCCCGGGGACGGGGTCACCAGCAACATAAGACTGTCGAACCAGACCCAACAGCTCTTCGCGAGTGGGCTCCTCCGAGCGACCCATCACGACACCTCCCCTTCATCGAACACAGCCCGAAGTGCGTCCCGCAGCTTCCCGAGACAGCGGCCGCGGGTGGGGCCGATGCTGCCGATGGGCATCTGGAGCTCTTCGGCCAGGCCGGCGTAGTCGGGCCGGTCGGAGAAGGCGACTACGCGGAGCAGCCGCCGGCACCGCTCCGGGAGCGACTCCACGGCTGTCCAGATGAGGGAGTTGCGGTCGCCCTCGACGACTAGCGACTCCGCCGAGCGCTGTGTCGGGACGCGAGACTCGAGCGCCTCGTCCTCCACGGGTACGTCACGCCCGGATCGCTTCGCGACCCGCCAGGCCTCGCGGCGCGTGGTCAGAGTGAGCCAGGCGCCGACGGCCGCGGTGTCGAGGATCGAGGAGTGCTTGCGTACGAAGGTGAGCCAGGTGTTCTGGACGACGTCCTCGGCCTGCTCCTGGGTGAGCCGGTAGGAGCGCGCGACCTGCCACAGGATCGGGGTCATCGTCGCGACCAGCTCGTCGAGGGCGGCGGAGTCACCGCTGAGCCAGCGGTCGAAGTCGGCCGTGGCCCGGGACCATACGGTCACGGGTGCTTCGGCATGACCGATCCCCCGTGGTACCCGTGTCACAGTCCCCTCCTCGACCGGCGGCCTCCGGATCGGCGGCGAACCGCTGGGGGGCCAGACGACGCGCGGGCGCGCCATCGTGGTGGTCATAGTTGCTGTCACGACTATAAGGAGGCCCAGGCCCCAGCCGTGATACATCTGGTCGCAGACAATAGCGGCTCAGCGGCCCTGACTCACTAGGGAGCGGCGCGATTGCCCCCGATTGTCCCCACATTGGGGCGGATTCGACCCTACCGCCGGAACGGGTAGCCTTCTGCGGGTGAGTCTCACCGTGCGCCCCATCACCGCTGCGGAGCATCTCGCCTTCATCGAGAAGCAACCCAGCGTGAGCTTCCTCCAGACCCCCTCGTGGGCCCAGGTCAAGACCGAGTGGCGCTCGGAGTCGATCGGATGGTTCGACAGCCTGCAGGGCGGTGCCCTGGTCGGCGCCGCGCTGGTGCTGCACCGGCCGGTCCCGAAGCTGGAGCGGTTCACCCTCGCCTACCTGCCGGAAGGTCCGAGCATCGACTGGTCGGGCGATCTCGCTCCGTGGCTCGAGCCGCTGGCGACGTACCTGAAGAAGAACCACGCCTTCGGCATCCGGATCGGCCCGCCGGTCACGACGGCGACCTGGAGCGCGGCGCAGGTCAAGGACGGCATCGCCGACGACACCGTGCAGCGGCTCAACCAGCTCACCCCGACGCATCGCGACGCCACCGGCGCGCGCGTCGTCTCGCAGCTCAGGGCGGCGGGCTGGCGGCTGCAGTCCCCCGAGGACGGCTTCGGCGCGGGGCAGCCGCAGTACAACTTCGTCATCCCGCTGGCCCACGAGGACGGCACCCCGAAGACCGAGGACGAGGTCCTCAAGGGGATGAACCAGCTCTGGCGCCGCAACATCAAGAAGGCCGCCAAGATGGGCGTCGAGGTGACCGTCGCCACCCCCGTCAGCCCGGCGGACGGCGACTTCGAGGGTGACCTGAGCGCCTTCCACGATCTCTACGTCCACACCGCGGCCCGCGACCACTTCACGCCCCGGCAGCGCAGCTACTTCAGCACCATGTTCTGGGCGATGTCGAACGAGGACCCGGAGCGGATCAAGCTCTTCCTGGCGCGGCACGAGGGCGATCTGGTCGCGGCCACGATCATGGTCCGCGTCGGGCAGTACGCCTGGTACTCCTACGGCGCCTCCTCGACCGAGAAGCGAGACGTACGTGGCTCCAACGCCCTCCAGTGGGCGATGATCCAGGACGCCATGGCCGCCGGCGCGACCACCTACGACCTGCGCGGCATCACTCCGACGCTCTCCACCGACGACTCCCACGTGGGGCTGATCCAGTTCAAGGTCGGCACCGGTGGCCAGGCGGTGGAGTACGCCGGGGAGTGGGACCTGCCGCTGAACAAGCCGATCTACACGGCCTTCGATGTCTACATGAAGAGGCGCTGATCTCCGTATGCCGCTGAAACTGACCGTTGACGCCGATCGCTGGCGCAAGCACGTCCAGACCTTCGCCGAGGCGACCCCTGGCCTGGTCCCGGTGGCGAAGGGCAACGGCTACGGCCTCACCCTGCGCAAGCTCGCCCACCAGACCGAGTGGCTCAACAGCCTCGGCACCGGCGTCGACACCCTCGCGGTCGGCACCTACAACGAGGTGTGGGAGGTCGCGACCCGGTTCAGCGGATCGATCTACGTCCTGACCCCGTGGCGGCCCTACTCACCCGAGATCAACCCGGAGATCGCCGACCGGATCATCCACACGATCAGCCGCCCCGAGGACCTGCCGCTGCTGCTGGAGCGCCAGCCCGGTGCGCGGGTCATCCTCGAGCTGGTCACCTCGATGCGGCGCCACGGGATGACGCCGAGCGACCTGTGGCCGACCGCCGCCGTCGCCCGCGAGCACGCCCGCTTCGAGGGCATCACCATGCACTTCGGCCTCGACGGCGGCTCGCTGGCCGAGGTACGCGCCCAGATGGACGCCGTCGTCGGCGCCGAGGCGAAGACGGTGTGGGTCTCCCACCTGAGCGCCAACGAGCTCGCCCAGCTGCGCGCGGCCTACGGCGACATCACCTTCCGGCCCCGCGTCGGCACCGCGCTGTGGCTCGGTGACCGCGGCGCGCTCACCGTGACCGCGACCGTCGAGGACGTGCACCCGCTCGAGCGGGGATACTCCTACGGCTACCGCGGCCGCACCGCGATGCGCGCCGGTCACCTGGTCGTCGCCTCCGGCGGCACCGCCCACGGGATCGGGCTCGAGGCGCCGCTGGGCGACACCCACCTGCGCTCCCGGGCCCTCGCGGTCGCCCGCGGTGGGCTCGACGCCATGGGGCAGTCGCGCTCGCCGTACACGCTCGACGGCAAGGCGCTCTGGTTCGCCGAGCCGCCGCACATGCAGGAGTCGATGCTCATGCTTCCCTCGGGCGCGCGCGTGCCCGAGGTCGGCGAGGAGCTCGAGGTGCGGGTGCGCTACACCGCGACCTCGTTCGACGAGATCGTCCTGGATTCCTGAGTCTCTGCGCGGGCCTCGGTCCACCGGACCGGGTCGCGCCACGGCTCGTAGATCTCCCGGACCACGACCGCGATCAGATAGATCTCGGCAGCGACCCGGGCGATGATCGCGAACCAGTAGACCGGCTGGTCACCGCCGCTGCTCGCCAGCAGATCGGCGAGATACCACCAGACCGCGACGAAGTAGATGAGCTCACCGGCCTGCCAGATGAGCTGGTCACGCCAGCGCGGCACGGCGAGGACGGCCAGCGGCAGCAGCCACAGGACGTACTGCGGTGAATACACCTTGTTGACCAGCAGGAACCCGGCGACGATCAGGAAGCCGAGCTGCGCCAGCCGCGGTGTCTCATGGGCCGTCAGACCGATGATGAGTACGCCGCTGCACCAGGCGATGAAGAAGGCCCAGGAGACGAGGTTGACGGTCTGGGCCGAGATCGTCGCGTCGGTGGCCTGCTGGAACACGAGCCACAGCGAGCCGAGGTCGGGGCCGCGCTCGGAGTTGAAGCTCCAGAAGACCTTCCACTCCTCCAGGCCGGTGGCCATCGCGGGGAGGTTGGCGAGCACCCAGGCGAGGACCGTCGCCAGCGAGGCGACCGCCAGGTCGTAGTAGCGGCGGCGCCGGATGCAGATCACCACGAGCCCGCCGAGCAGGAAGAGCGGGTAGAGCTTGGTCGCGCAGCCGAGCCCGATCAGGATGCCGGTCAGCAGCGGCCGGTCGCGCGACCACGCCCACAGCGCGCCGGCCACGAAGACGACCGCCAGCATGTCCCAGTTGATGATCCCGGTCGCCGCCAGCACCGGGGCGAGCGCGAAGGCGGCCGCGTCCCAGGGCCGTCGGCGGTGCGTACGTGCCAGGAACCAGGCGGAGAGCAGCGCCGCGACCGCGAAGCCGATCACGTTGACGATGATGAAGACCCGGATCTCGTGATGCATGCCGGGCAGGCCCCAGAAGCTCGAGGTCTCGACGAGATGGCGCTCGTCCTCGTCGGGGGTGTCGGTCAGCCAGTCGGTGACGTGGGACGTCGCCCAGGCGTAGTAGGAGATGCCGACCGGATACTCCATCACCTGCTGGTAGCGCGCCCGGACCTCAGGGTCGGAGGAGTAGGGCCACTCGTGCTCGGCCAGGCCCCGGTCGACGTAGAGATAGGGCAGGTCGGAGTAGCAGAAGTGGGTGTATCTGGTGTCGCCGTTGGTCCAGGTGGCGTTGTAGCAGGTCTGCTTGGAGACCATCCCGATCGCGAAGGTGAGCGCGGTCAGGAGCAGCACCAGGCCGACCGCGCTGAACCAGCGCCGTCGGCCGTGCGCAAGCCCGCCGAGAGGACCGCCGATGGCGGTGGAGGCGGTCCTGACGACCGGATCCTCCGCCGCCGGGGCGGTCACTGGACCATCTGTCACGAAAGTAGTGCCCTATTCGGTGGTGGTTCCGCCATTGCCGCCCCCATTATTGCCATCAGCCGGTGGGGAGGACGACTCGCAGTCGCCGAACCAGTCGCAGGCGGTCTCGGTGACGGTCGGGTCGGTCGCCTCGGGCTCATCCGGGGTCGCTGTCGCGCCCGGCTCGCCATCGGTGGCGCCGTCCGTGGGACTCTGGGTCTCCTCCGGCTCTTCGATCGGGATGCAGAGACCCTTGCGCTCGTCCTTCTTAGAGCAGTCCTCAGACGGTGTCGGGGTCGGCTTCGGGGTGGCGATGAGCGACGGGTCGTGACCGTCCTCCGGGGCCTCGCCGTCCATCCAGGCGGGCTCGGGGAACTCCTCGAGATCCATGTCATCGGTCAGTTCGCCCATGATTGCTGCCCAAGTCTCGGCCGGGTAGCTGGCGCCATAGTAGGAGTCGAGCCAACCGTCCAACCGGCCGTTGCCGGTGCCGCGGACGTACATCACAGCGGTAGAGAGCTGCGGCGTGTAACCGGCGAACCATGCCGAGGAGACGTACGACTCGTCGCCAGAACCCATGGTCGCAGTGCCGGTCTTACCGGCAGCCGGCTGGGTGATGACGCCTGCCGACTGGCCGGTGCCGTCCTTGACCACCTGCTGGAGAGCGTAGGACGTGTCGTCGGCGGCATCCTCTGACATCGCCCGCTCCTCGCCGTCACGCTGGTTCCACTCGTATTTGACGTTGCCCTCCGCGTCGACGACCTTCGAGACGATGTGCACCGTGTTGCGCACGCCTCCGTTGGCGATGGTCGCGAAGGAGTTGGCCATGTTGATCGGGCTGACCTGCGCCTTACCGAGCGTGACAAGGTAGTCGGTCGGATCCATGTCGGGTGAGAACGCCGGCATCGAGCGGTAATCGGCAGGTGCGTCCTTCGCCGATTGCTCCATCGGCGGGATGCCCGCCTTCACGGCCTGCTCCCAGACGTCGCGGTGGTTGTTGGGCAGGGCCTGCGACATCTCGACGAAGGAGGTGTTGATCGACTCCTCCATAGCCTTGATCCCGGTCACGTGCTTACCGTATGAGTGACCGGTCGGGTCGGCGTCGGACTGACCGGAGTTTCGGACGACCAACTCGGTCCCGGGAATCTCCATACCGCCCTCGCCGGTCCAGGTGTCCTTCAACGAGTAGCCCGCCTCGAGCGCGGCCGCCATGGTGAACGGCTTCATCGTCGAGCCCGCCATGCCACCGTTCGCCGCCCAGTTGATCTGGGACTGAAGGTAGTCCTGGCCACCGTAGAAGCCCTTCAAGGCTCCGGTCTTCACATCAACCGTTGCGGCCCCGACGTGAAGGGCGTTCTTCTCGTTCTTCTCGTTGTACGCCTTCTTGTCCTCCGGACGTACGTCGTTGACAGCCTGCTCCGCCGTCTTCATCGCCTTCGCGCTGAGCGTGGTGGTGACCTTCAGCCCCTTGCTGTCGATCTCCTCCTCGGTGAAGAGGGGGTTGCCGTTGTCGTCCTTGAGGGACTTCAGCTCGTTCTTCACCAGGGTGAGCGCGTGACCCTTCTGGCCACCCAGGCGGCTGTCGGCCTTCGGCTTGGGGAACTTGGGCAGCGCGGCCTTCGACTTCTCGAGGGTGGCCTCGTCGTAGTCGCTGAGCGCCTTGCCCTGGCTCTTGAGCTCGCCCATGCCCTTGAGGACGTACTGGTAGCGGCCGAGCAGCTCGGTGCCACCGGCGTCCGCGCCGGCCTTCTCGGGGTCGAACCCGTTCGGGTTGTTGAGGATCGCGGTGAGGGCCGCGGCCTCCTTGATGTCGAGGTCCTGGGCGGACTTGCGGAAGTAGGTCTTCGCCGCGGCCTGGACGCCGTAGGCGCCGCGGCCGAAGTAGACCGTGTTGAGGTAGCCGGTGAGGATCTCGTCCTTCGACTTCTGCCGGCTGATCTTCAGCGAGATGACCGCTTCCTTCACCTTGCGGGAGTAGGTGCGCTCCTGGCTGAGGTAGAGGTTCTTCACGTACTGCTGGGTGATCGTCGAGGCGCCGCCCTGGCTGCCGGTGGTGGCGTTGGAGAAGAGCGTGCGCGCGATGCCCTTGAGGTCGATGCCGTTGTTCTCGTAGAAGCTGCGGTCCTCGGCTGCCACGGCCGCGTCCTTCACGAGCGCCGGCATCTCGTCCACGCTCAGCGCGTCACGGTTCTGGTCGCCCGCCTGGAAGCGGCCGACCTCCTTCTTGCCACCGGCGTAGTAGACGAAGCTCGACTCGGCCTGGAACGCCGCGTTGGCGCTGGGGATCGAGATCATGTTGTAGGAGATGATCACCGCGGCGCTGCCGATCAGCGCCAGGACCAGGGCGCAGATGCCCGCGATCTTGCCGATCCGGACCGCCAGCGCCTTCTTGTCCAGCTCGCCGTCGCCATGGTCACCCACGCCGAAGGCGGACTTGGGGTCACGCCCCATGCCACCACCGGAGCCACCGCTGATGCCACCACCGCGGCGTTCGGGACGCGCGGGCCGCTGACCGAGACGGTCGACCGGCGGCTCGCCGGGACGACGGGGTCCCGGCGGGTACGGCGGCCGCTGACCGGGACGGGGACCACCGGGAGGCATCGGGCGCTGGGCGCCACGGGGCTGAGGACGGCCGCCTGACGGCTGACCCTGCGGAGAACCCTGCGGACCGCCCTGGGGACGGCGCGGTGCCGGCGGACGACCGCCCGAACCACCCTGCGGAGGGCGCGGTCCGCCCTGGGGTCGTCCTTGCTGCCCGCCGGGGTTGGACCTGCGGGGACTGGCGCTACGAGGGCTGGGCCTTTGAGAAAAGCCGCCGGATGGGTCGCTCACGGGTGTTGCACTGCTCCTGTGACTGCCCGGCACGTGACCGGACGGGCTGACACTGACAATCCCCCGACGTCGCTAGATCCCCCCGAGGGAATCCCATCAACCTGACGCGCGACGCTTGCCTGACCTTCCCCGGGTGGTTCCTCGGGTAGTCGAACGGCAGCCATCAGCGTACGCAATCGACGCTAGCGCTCCCGCATCCACGCCCAGCGCGCCTCAAGTCACCCGACGTCAACAGTTCGGTGACGGTTGCATCGAAGTGGTCTCTTCAGGCGTATTCAGACAAGACTTTGGTCTCTATTTGCCATCACGGATATATCGGTACGATAGGTCGTATGGCACGTCGCGCAGAGACGATCGAGTTGGCAGTCCTTGGGCTGCTGCACGAGTCGCCTATGCATGGCTACGAGCTGCGCAAGCGGCTCAACCTGATGCTGGGCTGGGGGCGAGTGCTGTCGTACGGCTCGCTCTACCCGGCTCTGAAGAAGATGCTGCGCAAGCACCTCATCGAAGAGGAGGCGCAGTCCGTCACGCCGGTGACCCGGCGGCCGCGGATCGTCTACCAGCTGACGCCTGCCGGAGAGCGTGAGTTCACCCAGCTCATGTCCGAGGTCGGTCCGATGGCTTGGGAGGACGACAACTTCGACATCAGGTTCGCGTTCTTCGGTCGCACCGACATGGAGATCAGGCTTCGCGTCCTCGAAGGACGTCGCAGCCGGCTCCAGGAGCGGCTCGACCGGGTGCAACGTGAACTTGCCATGACCCAGAAAGAAGTCGACTCCTACGCCCGCGAGCTTCAGCGTCACGGCGTCGAGTCGGTCGAGCGGGAGGTCCGATGGCTCTCCTCGCTGATCGACGCCGAACGCAACCCCAGGCCTGCGAACGACGAGCAGGCAGCGGGTCGGGGGGATCTGGGGGATGACGACGGCGTACGCGACGAAGCGGACGTCTCGCGCACAGCGCAGAGCAGCCAAGAGAACGAGTGATGACCTCCGGGCCGGTGTCGGCCTGGAGTATTGGAAGGAGCCCCGAATGGGTTCGGTTCGTGTAGCAATCGCGGGAGTCGGCAACTGCGCCAGCTCCCTGGTCCAGGGTGTGGAGTACTACAGGGACGCCGACCCGGCGGCCAGCGTCCCGGGCCTCATGCACGTCAAGTTCGGCGACTACCACGTCTCTGACGTCGAGTTCGTCGCCGCCTTCGACGTCGACGACAAGAAGGTAGGCAAGGACCTCTCCGAGGCGATCGACGCCTCCGAGAACAACACCATCAAGATCGCCGATGTCCCGTTCAAGGGCGTCGAGGTCCAGCGTGGTCCCACGCTCGACGGTCTGGGCAAGTACTACCGGCAGACCATCTCCGAGTCGGGGCTCGACCCCGTGGACGTGGTCTCGGTCCTTCGCGAGAAGGAGGTGGACGTCCTCGTCTCCTACCTTCCGGTCGGCTCGGAGGAGGCGGACAAGTTCTACGCGCAGTGCGCGATCGACGCGGGCGTCGCCTTCGTCAACGCGCTGCCGGTCTTCATCGCCTCCGACCCCGAGTGGGCCGCGAAGTTCGAGGCCGCCGGCGTCCCGATCGTCGGTGACGACATCAAGTCGCAGGTCGGTGCCACCATCACCCACCGCGTCATGGCCAAGCTGTTCGAGGACCGCGGCGTCGCGCTGGACCGGACGTACCAGCTCAACGTCGGCGGCAACATGGACTTCAAGAACATGCTCGAGCGCGAGCGCCTGGAGTCCAAGAAGGTCTCCAAGACCCAGGCCGTGACGTCGAACCTGACCGGCGAGCTGGCCGACAAGATCGACAGCCGGAACGTGCACATCGGCCCGTCCGACTACGTGCAGTGGCTCGATGATCGCAAGTGGGCGTACGTCCGGCTCGAGGGCCGCGCGTTCGGTGATGTCCCGCTGAACCTTGAGTACAAGCTCGAGGTCTGGGACTCCCCCAACTCCGCCGGCATCATCATCGACGCCGTCCGTGCGGCGAAGATCGCCAAGGACCGCGGCATCGGCGGCCCGATCATCCCGGCCTCGGCCTACCTCATGAAGAGCCCGCCGGTTCAGATCGAGGACACCGAGGGTCGCGTTCAGCTGGAGGCGTTCATCCGCGGCGAGTGATCCTCTGCTGTTGAGCTGCCCCGGGTGCCTGGCGCCCGGGGCAGTCGCATTTCAGAAGCGGATCGCGTCGATGATCTTGACCCGCGCGGCGATCATCGCCGGGAGGATGCCCGCGATCGCGCCGACCGCGAGGGCGACGGCGAGGCCGAGGAACGCCGCCGAGAGCGGGAAGGGCGGGACGTCGTCGATGCCCTGGAGGACGTACTTCTCCACCAGCGGGTTCTTGACGGCGGCCACGGCCAGAAGTACGCCGATCACGCCCGCGACGACGGTGGCCACGACGCTCTCCATCAGCACCGAGAAGAACACCCGCCCCGTGGTCGCCCCGAAGCTGCGCCGGATCCCGATCTCCCGGATCCGCTGCTGGATGGTGACCAGGGCGATGTTGAGCAGGCTCAGGGCGCCGAGCAGCAGGATGATCCCGGCGATCCCGATGATCACCCACTTGATCGGGCCGATCGGGTCCTCACCGCCCCACGCCATGTAGTCGTCGCGCTGGGCATCGACCTGGAGCCCGGGGAGCTCGGCGCGCATCGCCATGCCGATCTCGTTGGCGAGCTCGTCGGCGCCGTCGATCGGCACCCACATCTCGTAGCTGGCGTCCGTGGGGGCTCCGGCCTGCCAGTGCTCGAGCGAGTCGGCCAGCATGAACGCGCGCGGCGTGCCGTAGCCCCGCAGGCTCGTGACGCCGACGATCGTGGCGGTCACCGACATCCCCTGGCCCTTCAGATCCACGGAGGTCGGCAGCTGCGTGCCCCGCAGACCGAGCTTCTTCAGGAACGTCTCGTCGACCACCAGCGCCGGAGAGAGGCGCTCCTCGTCCGAGGCCTGCAGCCAGCGGCCCTGCGGCACCACGACGCGGTGGATGGCAGCGTACGCAGGGTCGACCCCCATCAGCTCGACCCGCTTGCTGCTGCCCGCGGTGGTCGCCTTGATGTCGTAGGCGGAGATCCTCGCCGACGCGTACTTCACGTCGAACCGCTCCGCGACCGTCTGGAAGGCGGGCCGGACCCGCTCGACGGAGAGCGGCATGCCGCTCTGGGGGTCGTAGGCCATGACCGAGATGTGTGCCGGTCGCCCGTCGACCTCGTAGGACTCGGTGAACATCTGCTTGGCGATCTGGCCGGCCGCGACGGTCGCGGTGATCGAGGCGACGGCCACCGCCACCCCGACCAGCGACAGCAGCACCCGGAGCCGGTGGATGCGCAGCTCCTGCCACGCCTCGACGGTCGAGGCGGCCAGGCCGGTGACGATGTGCGCCAGGGCGGTCCTCACGCCACCGCCCCCTCGGTCAGCGGGTGGAGCCGGCCCTCGGCGAGCCGGAACCGCCGCCGAGCCAGGGCGGCGACGTTCTGGTCGTGGGTGATCGTGATCAGCGCAGCGCCGGAGTCGTACGTCGCCTGGTCGAGCAGCTTCATCACCATCGCGCCGGTCTCGACGTCGAGCGCCCCCGTCGGCTCGTCGGCCAGCACCACCGACGGCGTCCGGACCAGGGCGCGGGCGATCGCGATGCGCTGCTGCTCGCCACCGGAGAGGAACTGCGGCATCGCGTCGAGCCGGTCGCCGAGACCGACCTTGTCGAGCATCGTCGCCGCGATCCGGCGCCGCTGCCAGAACTCCTTGCCCGAGGCGTACAGGAGCGGAGCCATCACGTTCTCCAGCGCCGTACGCCCCGGCAGCAGGTTGAACTGCTGGAAGACGAACCCGACATCGCGGCCGCGGATCCGGGCGGCCTGACGGCTGCTGATGTCGGTGACGTTGCGACCTGCCCATTCCAGGGTGCCGCCGGTGGGCCGGTCCAGCAGACCGAGCAGGTTCAGCAGCGTCGACTTGCCGGTGCCCGAGCGGCCGACGATGCCGACATGGTCGCCGCGGCTCACGTCGAGGTCGACGCCGGTCAGGATGTGCAGGTCCTCGCCGTCGGGGAGCTCTACCGTGCGGGCCACGCCGGTGAGCCTCAGCAGCTCCTCCGCGCTCACATCTCCCCCGCCGGCATCTCCTCGGTCATCCCGCCGTCCATCCCGCCCCCCGACTCCTTCGAGCCCGGGACGTACCGCAGGACCGAGTCGCCTGCCTTCAGCCCGCTGGTGACCTCGACGAGCTTGCCGTCGGTGACACCGAGCTTGACCGGCTGCTCGGCCGGGGTTCCGTCCTCACCGACGACCCAGACGGTGCCGTCGCCGACCAGTCCGGTGACCGCGGTGACGGGGATGGTGACGACGTCGCCATCGCTCTTGCCTGCGTCGATGGCCATGGTCATCGTCAGTCCGTCGAAGACCGTGACCTTCTCCGGCACCAGACAGCTGATCCGGGCGCCCGCCCCCGAGTCGCCCTCAGCCCCCGGCTCACCTTCCATCATCTCGCCCTCGGGCTCGTCGCTGGTGATCGTCTCGGTCGCCGCGTCGCCGATCCTCAGATCGCTGCAGGTGAACGGCTTCGGGCCGCTCTCGATGGTCACCGTGGCCTGGTCCGGGTTGCTGGCCAGCCGGTAGCGGTCCAGCGGCGAGATCGCCCCGACCGCGTGGAAGGTCGTGGGACGGATCGAGACGACCACCCCGTCCTCGGTCACCTCGCCCATCAGCTCGGCGGCGTAGTTGCCGACGATGCCGGTGGCGGGCGCGACGACCGTGTACCAGTGGTAGACCGGCTTGGGCGGCGACGGCTCGACCGGTGCGTCGTCGCGATCGCCGTCGCCGGTGGCGTCGTCGACGTTCCCGGGCCCCTCCTCGGCGGGATTTTCGAGGGGCTCGGCCTCGGCGGGCTCCTCCTCCGTGCGCACCTGGAAGAGCTTGTCGCCCTTCTTCACCTTGGCACCCGTCTCGGCGAACCTGTGCGCCAGCACCCCGGTGACCGAACTGGTGACGGAGACCGGCTTGTCGATCACGATCGTTCCGTCGACCGTGAGCGAGTTGGAGATGGTGCCCTTCTCGGCGACGACCTCCTCCGGCGGGATCTTCCCGGTCGGCGTCAGTGGCGCGCCGTCGGCATCCTGCGTCGAGCCGGTGAAGGCCAGCTTGAAGAGGCTCACCGCGATGACCAGGCCGATCACGGCCCAGAACGACTTGAAAAGTACGCGGCGCACCGCCGTCTTCGACATGAGCGGACTGTAGCCCTGCCCTACGGATCACGGCGGCCCAATTTCCACCGGGTTTGTCAACACTCCATCCACGTACATCTCGAACACGTGTTTGATCCCCTAGACTCCGGGACCCGAACGATCGATCGCCTCAGGCACGGGAGACCCCCACGATGCGTCCCGACAACGACACGACCCGCGAACGGACGACCCCGACCGGCAGGAGTTCGACAGGAGGGGGTCGCGGCCTCATCCTCTTCGGCGCGGTCTCGGTCGCGCTGATCTCGACGGCTGCCGCGTACGTCGCCATGGTCGGCTTCGGGCGGGACGTGCTCGCCATGGGCGCGATCAACGCCTACGCCTTCGCCGGCGTCTTCGAACTCTCGCTGGTCACCGTCGCTCTGATGGCCCGCGAGGCGGCCCAGCAGGACCGACCGGCTCAGACGCTGCTGACCCTGACCTGGCTGCTCTCTGCCGCGTCCGGGTTCTTCGCAGGCTGGCACGAGATCCACCTCGGCCACGCCGCCACCGCCGCCGCGTTCCGGTTCATCGTGCCGCTGCTGGCCGCCCTGATGTGGCACCTGGCGCTCGTCGGTGACCGCCACCTCGCCATGGAGCGCTCCTGGTCCGACCTGCGGATGGGATCCCGCATGCACGCCCTCCTCGCCACCCGCGTCGAGTGGCGCCGGGCTCGCGACACGGCGGTGCGGAAGCGTACGGCCTCCTCCCGCCGCAAGCTGGAGCGCGCACAGAAGCGCTACTGGCGCGCCGAGGCCGTGGCCCTGCGGTCGGTCGCGCCCGGCGCGATGCGCGACCAGATCACCCAGTGGGTCGACGCCTTCGCCGCGGTCGCCGAGGGCACCCGCCAGGCCGACCGGCTGCCGATCACCCTGCCCGACGTTCACGAGGCGCTCAGCGTGCCGGTGGTGGAGCGGGTCTCCGCCGAGCAGATCACCGCGCCGCCCGAGCAGCACGACGCGCCGAACGACGAGCCGGTGCCGAGCGATCTCGCCGACATGCCCCGTGAGGTGCAGCCGCCGCGCGAGATCCGGACCCGTGAGATGGCCTCCGCCCTCGCCACCACGGACACGCGCCCCCGGGTCTCGAGCCGGGTGACCGAGGCCGCCCGCACCGCCGCCGAGGTCGCCCCGGGCGCCGGGATGGCCCCGGAGTTCAGCAACGGCCGCACCGCCACCAAGCCTGCCGAGGCCGACGGCACCCTCTTGGATCGGATCCCGTTCCCGGAGAACATCCCCGACCCCGAGCCTGCGATGGACTACCCCGACACGTTCCCCGACGAGATCGACGACCTGTTCGCGAATCTCCCCGACGACAAGTCTCAGGCCGCCAGGGTCCTGGTCCGCGCCGGCGCCCGGGTTCCGGATGTGGCCGCCAAGCTGGGCGTCAGCCAGCGCACCGTCTACCGGTGGACCACCAACGCCCGCACCTGACCGCTGCCGATCGGGTCAGCCCTCGAGATCGGCCTTGAGCTTGGCGAGCGTCGTGGCCATGCCCGTACGCAGCTCCTCGGTGAACTTCTCCTGACCGCCGAGCACGGCATTCGTCAGCGAGCGGGAGAGTGCGGAGATGCCGTCCGGGGTCTCGCGGCGGTGGGTGACCAGGGACCCGTCAGCCGTCTCCTCGATCTGGAAGGACCAGATCGTCGTGTTCTCGGCAACCCGGAACGCGAAGTCGGAGTGGGGCGTGAAGCGTACGACCTTCGCGTTGGTCGGCCAGTGCTTCCACCCCTGGCGGTTGATGTTGAAGAAGCGGGTGCCCTCCTTGACCTGGCCGAACACCACGGTCTTCACCACCTGCGGGCTCCACGAAGCCATCCGCGGCAGGTCCGTGATCGCGGCCCACACCTGAGCCGGGGTCGCGTTGATGGCGGTCGTTGCCTCGAGATCTGTGATCGTCGTCATACGCGGAACCGTACCGTCAGTATGGCTCGATGGACAGTAGGGGACCAGATGTCAACAGGTCCTCAGCCGACGCTGACCTTGACCTCGATCGATGTCGCGGTGTCAGATCCCGTGCCGCCGTTGCCGTAGTCCCTGCCCGACCCTCCGTGGAGCCTGTCCGGCCCGCTCCGGCCGTAGAGACGGTCATCGGCACCGTAGCCATAGAGGAGATCGCGACCAGCGCCGCCTTGGAGCACGTTCTTCGCACCATTTCCCTCGAGCTTGTCGTCGTAGCGACTTCCCGTCAGGTTCTCGAAGCCACTCGCGGTGTCGGTTCCGGCACCGCCGCTCGCACGTGTGAGGGACGCTGTGACTCGACCACCGGCGGAGGCGTACGTCACCGTGTCCATGCCCGAGCCACCGATCAGTCGGTCGGCACCTGCGCCACCGCTGATCGTGTCGTTGCCGTAGGACCCGTTGACGACGTTCCTGCCAGACGAACCGGTGAGGACATCCCTCACCGACGACCCGGTCAGGTTCTCGATCGTGCTGATCCGGTCGTAGCCGGATCCGCCGGTGTTCTGTGAGGAAGTCGTGGCAAGCGTGACGCGGACGCCCGTCCGGGACGCACTGCCGTACGACACGGTGTCCGTGCCACCGGACCCGCTGACGGTGTCATTCCCGGCACCGGGGTCGATCGTGTCGTTACCGTCACCACCCGTCAGTACGTCGGTGCCGCCCAGCCCCTCGAGGTGGTCATTGCCTGCGCCACCCGAGATCGTGTTCGCCGAATTGCCGCCGCGGATGTCGTCGGCGTACCGGCTTCCGGTGACCGTCTCGACCTCGGTGAGGTGGTCGACGGTCTGGATGTAGTAGTCAGCAGGCATCCAGGCCCGAGCGCCGGAATTCGCCGTGGCGTAGGTGACGGTGTCCTTGCCGCTACCGCCGAACACATCGTCGCCGTGCTCTCCCCGGGCAACCGGCGCGCCCACGATCGTGTCGTTGCCGTCGCCGGCCCTCACCTGGTCGACACCCGCGCCGACATCGAGGCGGTCGTCACCGGCTTCACCGTGGATGACGTCGTTCCCGGTCCCGGCCGTGACGTTGTCGTTCCCGTCGCCCGCGTAGACGGTGTCGCTGCCCGCGCCAAGGTCGACAACGTCGTTGCCGGCGCCGGACCTCACGGTGTCGTTCCCGTCGCCACCGGAGATGGAGTCCTTCGCCGCGTTGCCGTCCAGGAGGTCGTTGCCGAGCCCACCGATCAGAGTGTTGTCGCCGATGCCGCCGCGGACGGTGTCCGCGTCGGCGCCACCGTCGACACGGTCGTTGCCGTCGCTTCCGTCGAGCTCATCGAGTCCGGCCGATCCGCCGATCGAGTCATCTCCGGCTTCTCCGTCGATGGTGTCGTCACCTGCGCCTCCGTCGATCACATCGTTGCCGGAACCTCCGAAGACTTCGTCGTCCCCAGCGCCACCTTCGATGCGATTCGCCCGCGCGTCACCAATGAGGCTGTCCGGGCCGGCCGATCCGATGATGCCGTCTGCTCCCGCCGGGACGGTGTAGGTCGCAGACGGCCACTGGGCGAACGACACCATGTCGAGGCCGGGACCACCGTTGAACCGGGGCGACCAGAAGTCCAGGTTGTAGTCCAGTCGCTGAAACTCCAGGATGTCGTCTCCATCGCCTCCGGTGATGGCGTACTCATCGCATGTGGCGCTGCGTGCCCCGGGCACCAGACGATCGCCGCCCGCTCCACCGATCACATCGCAGAAGAAGCCGGCCTCGATGACATCGTCGTACGCCGACCCGATCAGACTCCACCCGCGATCGGAGGTCGACCACATCTTGAAGGTGTCCGTTCCTTGCCCGACGACAATCACCTGGTCCCTCGCGTAGGAGCTGGGCGTCATCGTGATCGGCCCGGATGCGGCCGCGTACGAGACCGACGCATCGCCGTCCTTGAAGATGTCGTCGCCAGGTCCGCCGACGAGCTCGTCCTTCCCGTCGCCTCCGACGAGGGTCGACGCACCGATTCCAGCAGTGAGGGTATCCACGAAGCGGGAACCGGTCACCGTCTCCGTGCCGGAGATCGTGTCGCGCCCCAAACCGGTGTCCTGAGCGGTGGTGGTCGCCAACGAGACCGTCGCAGCCACGGGCGAGAACGCGTAGGAGATCTCGTCCTGGCCGTCGCCGAGATCGATGACGTCCTCGCCGATGCCCACGTAGGCCTTGTCGTCGCCCGCTCCACCGAAGAGCTGGTCGTCGGCCACATCTCGGTCGAACGCGTATCCGTCATCCAGACCGTTCTCGTTGAGTACGTCAGCCCCGGCATCGCCGTGGAGGCGATCGGCCCCGGCGTCGCCGCTGAGAAGGTCTCGGCCGGCCCCGCCGTGGATGGTGTCCGCACCAGGACCGCCGTTGAGCTCCTCGACCGCGCTCCACGAGCCGGGCGCTTCAGTCAGGTCGGTCCCGGTGATCGTGTCATCGCCCTGGCTGCCGATCACGAAACGTACGCGAGGCGCGGCGCCGTCGCGGGCGGCCCGGATGATGTCGGTGCCGGCTCCGCCGGTCACCTTGACGACCATGCGGCCGTCGACCTCGACCGGGTTCAGGTCGATCTCCACCGGGCCGGTGACATCCGCGTACGACAGATAAATGTCGTCAGAGCCGATCTCGTGACCGGCGTACGGCCAGGTCACGACGTCATTTCCGGCGCCGGGTCGGACGGTTCGTGTGTAGTTGTTCAGGCTCGCACAGCTCACGTTGAGGGAGTCGTCACCATCACCGCCCAGATAGATGTTCTCGCCACCCTCACAGGTCTCGATCACGCCGTCGCCGATGCTGTCGTTCCCGGCACCACCGACGAGCGTGTCGTCGCCGTCCTCGCCGAACAGCCGGTCGTCACCCTCGCCACCGCAGATGGCGTCGTCCCCGCCGAGCCCGTTGATCGTGTCGTCGCCGGGCGTACCGAGGATGACGTCTGCCCCTTCGGTGGCAGCGGCGCCCGCGGCGGTGTTGAGGTCGATCGTGACCGGAAGGCCGTTGCAGACGATGGCCTCCGTGTCCGCCGCACCAGCGGAGGCAAGCCCGACGGTCATCACGCCGGACAGGAGGAGACCGCCGACGACGTACGCCGGGGAGAGAAGACGCATGTGAGACTTTCGAGCTCGGTGGGGCGAGCCGACGGCTCACGCAGCGCCGGACAGCCTCACGGCGCGCGGGTTCACGTTAAGGCTGAACCATGCCGAGCGATATAGCCCGAACGGGCTATGCGGAGCGCTCGGCCCACCAGTCCAGGAGCCGCTTGGCCGCCTCGTCCTCGGAGAGGATTCCTTCGTCGAGGCGCAGGTCCATGAGGAACTTGTACGCCGCCCCGACATCCCGCCCGGGAGGGATGTCGAGGAGCGACATGATCTGGTTGCCGTCGAGCGCGGGGCGGAGGGCAGCGAGCTCCTCCTCCTCGGAGATCCGCTCGATGCGGGCCTCGAGGGCGTCGTAGGTGCGGGCGAGACGGTCGGCCTTGCGGCGGTTGCGGGTGGTGCAGTCGGCGCGGGTGAGCACGTGGAGCCGCTGGAGCTGGTCTCCGGCATCCCTCACATAACGACGGACCGCGGAGTCGGTCCATTCACCGTCGCCGTAGCCGTGGAAGCGCAGGTGCAGCTCGACGAGCGAGGAGACCGCCTCGATCTCGTCGTTGGAGAAGCGCAGCGCCTTCATCCGCTTGCGGGTCATCTTGGCGCCGACGACGTCGTGGTGGTGGAACGAGACCGTGCCGTCATCGTGGAACTTCCGGGTGCGCGGCTTGCCGACGTCATGCATCAGCGCCGCGAACCGGGACACGAAGTCGGGGCCGCCACCGAGACGCGCCTCCTGGTCGATCGACTGCTCGAGCACGGTCAGCGTGTGCTCGTAGACGTCCTTGTGCCGGTTGTGCTCGTCGCGCTCCATCCGCAGCGCGGTCAGCTCGGGCAGCACCAGGTCGGCCAGCCCGGTCTCGGCCAGCAGCGAGAGGCCACGTCGCGGGTAGGGCGCGCAGATCAGCTTCACCAGCTCGTCGCGGACCCGCTCGGCGGAGATGATCGAGATCCGCGAGGCCATGTCCTTCATCGCGGCGACGACCTCGGGGGCCACCGTGAAACCGAGCTGGGCGGCGAACCGTGCCGCCCGCATCATCCGCAGCGGGTCGTCGGAGAACGACGCCTCCGGCGTCCCCGGCGTACGCAGCACCCGGGTCGCCAGGTCGACGACGCCGCCGTAGAGGTCGACGACCTCGCGGCCAGGAAGCTGCACGGCCATCGCGTTGACGGTGAAGTCGCGGCGTACGAGATCGTCGGCCAGGGACGTGCCGTAGGCCACCGCGGGCTTGCGGGAGTCGGCGGCGTAGGCCTCTGAGCGGTAGGTGGTGACCTCGATCTGCCACGGGCCCTTGCGGGTGCCGATGGTGCCGAAGTCGCGGCCCATGTCCCACAGCGCCTCGCCCCACGTACGCAAGATCTTCTCGGTCTCCTCGGGGCGGGCCGAGGTCGCGAAGTCGAGGTCGTTGTGCGGCCGGCCGAGCATCGCGTCGCGGACGGGGCCGCCGACGAGCGCCAGCTCGAAGCCCGAGCGAGCGAAGACCTCACCTAGGGAGTCGATGACCGGTGCGATACGGTCCAGTTCAGCAGTCACCGATCGCTGAACATCGGCGACGCTGATCGGGGGAAGCTGGCTGTCGGACACAACGCCGCAGTCTACGAGGACCGCACCCCCTGAAAGATATTCTCGAAGTCATGCCAGTCCGCCAGCATCAGGCGAGGCCGCCAAGGCCACATGGGCGAGTCCCCGCCGCACTCGTCCTGGTGCTGCTGGCACCCCTTCTGCTGATGCTGTCCGCGACCACGCTGGCCGCTCCGGCCCGGGCCGCGGAGGAGACCGCGGAGCCCGACCCGCTGGCGATGAGCATCGACGAGCTCGACACCGTCAGCCTCGACGGCCGCACCAAGGGCCGGATCACCATGCGCGGCAAGGTCGTCAACACCACCGACGAGGAGTGGCACGGCGTCAAGGTCTACCCGTTCGTGGGCGACACGCCGATGACCACCTCCGAGGAACTGGCCGAGGCCGCCGAGATGCCCGCGGACGCCCTGGTCGGCGAGCGGATCGTGACCGAGGGGACGTACGCAGCGATCCCCGACCTCGCGCCCGGCGAGACCTACTCGTGGTCGCTCTCGGTGCCGCGCAGGCTGCTGCAGGTCACCGAGCCCGGGGTCTACTGGTTCGGGGTCCACGCGCTCGGCTCCACCACGCCCAACACCGCCGACGGTCGGGCACGCACCTTCCTTCCGCTGGTCAAGGAGCCCAACAAGAAGGCCAAGGCCGAGAAGGTGTCCCTGGTCATGCCGCTGCGGCGCAGCGTCGTCTACAACGGCGACGGCAGCGTGAACTACCTCCCGGGCTGGACCCGCGACCTGGGCGCCGGCGGACGCCTCTTCCGGATGCTCGAGACCGGCGCCGAGATGCCCGACCTGACCTGGGCCATCGATCCCGCCCTGATCGATGCCGTACGCAACCTCGCCGAGGGCAACCCCGCCCGCAACCTTGCGCCGACGGACGAGGGCGAGGAGGAGCCGGAGGAGAGCGGCAGCCAGAGTGCCTCGCCCTCCGCCTCCGCGCTGCTGCCGAGCCCCTCGCCCAGCACCGACACCGACGCCGAGAAGGCGATCGACGAGGAGGCCGAGGCCGCGCAGAAGGCCGCGACGGTCTGGCTGGGTCGCCTCGAGGACGCGCTAGCCGGCCACAACCTGATCGCCCTCCCGTACGCCGATCCGGACCTGTCCGCGCTCGCCACGACCGACCCCGACCTGCTGGCCACGGCGCGTGAGCACACCGCCCAAGCGCTCGCCGAGCTCGGCATCAAGGCGACCTCGGCCGTCGCGCCGCCGACCGGCTACCTCGACCGTGCCGCGGTCAACCTGCTCGAGCCGGGCGCGGTCAACCTGGTCAGCGACAGGATGTTCCGCGGCACCACGCCGGTCATTGCCGACCTCGACGGTCACCAGATGATCGTGACCTCCTCCGGTGCCGCCGCCGGCGGGCCCGGACCCAACGACCCGATCGACGCGATCTCGGTGCGCCAGCGTCTCGTCGCCGAGGCCGCCCTGCTCCGCGGCTCCGGCAAGCCGCTCGTCGCGGTCCTCCCCGACGGCTGGCACCCTCCGCAGAGCGCCGCCTCGTTCGTCACCCCGTGGAACAAGGCCGCCTGGATCTCGTCCTCGACGCTGGACGAGGCGCTCGCTGGGCACAAGCCGACTTCGATCACGGCCGACAAGCTCCGCTACCCGCGCCGAGAGATGAAGGCCGAGATCTCCACCGACCGGATCGACACGGCCAACGAGCTCATCGGCGCCGGTGAGATGCTGCAGCGGATCCTGACCCACAACGACGAGGTCGCCTCCGACATCGTCAACGAGGCCCTGACCTCGACCTCCTACTCCGCCCGCAAGGACGACGCCGACCCGGCCGCCGACGCGCTCAGCCAGGTCAGCTCCGAGCTGAGCTCGGTCACCGTGGCCGTACCGCCGAAGGTGATCCTCTCCAGCATGAAGGGCGGCGAGTTCCAGGTCACCCTGAGCAACGAGCTCGACGAGCCCGTCACGGTGCGGCTGGACGCGATCACCGACGAGTCGCTGCGGGTCGCGACCTCCGAGCCCGTCCAGCTCGATGCCAACTCCAAGGCCAGCTTCAACCTCGCCGCGAGCATGCGCGACACCGGCACCCACACCGCCCTGATCGTCGTCACCGACACCAAGGGCAACCCGCTGGGCGCCCACGCCTCCGTACCCATCCGCCCCTCGCAGGTGAGCGGTGTGATCTGGTGGTTCGTCGGCACCGGCTGCGCGCTACTGTTCGCGGCGATCGCCGTGCGACTCACCAGGCGCATCATGAAGGCCAAGAAAGCACGTACGTCAGGAGTGTTGTGACAGCCACCGAGCAGAAGTCCGGCGGAGGCTCGGTCCTGGCCAACAGCGCGGTGATGGCCGCGGGGACGCTCTTCTCCCGGGCCAGCGGGTTCATCCGCTCAGCGCTCCTGGTCGCGGCGCTGGGCTCCGGCCTGCACGCCGACGTCTTCAACATCGCCAACACCGTGCCCAACATGCTCTACATCCTGTTGGCGGGCGGTGTCTTCAACGCGGTGCTCGTGCCGCAGCTGGTGAAGGCGCAGAAGAACGATGAGGACGGCGGGACCGCCTACACCGACCGGATCATCACGCTCGCCGGGCTCTTCCTCGGTGTCGTCACGATCCTCCTGGTGATCGGCGCGCCATGGCTGATGCGCCTCTACCTCGGCGCCGACTGGTACAACGCCGATCACGAGGCCCAGCTCGAGTCGGCCATCGACTTCGCCCGCTGGTGCCTACCGCAGGTCTTCTTCTACGGGATGTTCGTGCTCGTCGGGCAGGTGCTCAACGCCCGCGGCAGCTTCGGCCCGATGATGTGGGCGCCGATCGCCAACAACATCATCGCGATCTCGACCCTGGTGATCTACCTCGTCGTCTTCGGTCCCTCCGACGTCGGTGGCTTCACCACGGGCCAGGAGATCCTTCTGGGGCTGGGCTCGACTCTCGGCATCGTTCTCCAGTTCCTGCTGCTCCTGCCGGTGCTGCACAAGGTGGGCGTACGCTTCCGCCCGCGCTTCG
Organism: Nocardioides sp. NPDC004968; assembly: GCF_040608935.1. Taxonomy (NCBI): domain Bacteria; kingdom Bacillati; phylum Actinomycetota; class Actinomycetes; order Propionibacteriales; family Nocardioidaceae; genus Nocardioides; species Nocardioides sp. NPDC004968. Next base: position 11,568 of record NZ_JBEXJF010000022.1, on the reverse strand, counting down.
ACTTCCGCGGAGCAGGGCTCTCGCAGACCGCGAAGCTGGGCATGTGGACGGTGCTCTTCGTGGTCGTGAACCAGGTGGCGTACACGATCGTGACGCGGCTGGCCTCGACCGGTTCGGCTGCGGGCGGCACCGGTTACACGGTCTACTCCAACAGCTTCCTGGTCACCCAGGTGCCCCACTCGATCATCACCGTCTCCCTGGCGACGGCGATCCTGCCGCTCCTGTCGCGCTACGGCGCCGCCGGCGAGCTGCCTGAGCTCGGACGTACGCTGTCGCACCAGCTGCGCAACGCGCTCGCCATCGTGATTCCGATCGCCGCGCTCCTCCCGGTGCTCTCCGAGGACATCGCCCACATCCTGTTCGGCTACGGCGCAGGCGCCGACGCGTTCAAGGAGTACGCCCCGACGCTGTCGATCTTCGCGGCAGGGCTGGTCTTCTTCACGATCCACTACCTGCTGCTGCGCGGCTTCTACTCGCTGGAGAAGAACCGCACCGTCTTCTTCATCCAGTGCTCGGTCGCCACCACCAACATCGTCGCCGCGCTGGTGCTGACCAGGGCCGTCTCCGCGGAGTACACCGCCCCGGCGCTGGCCGCCGCCTACTCGCTGGCCTACCTGGTCGGCTCCGTCGTCTCGTACGTCGTGCTCAAGCGCACGCTCGGAGACCTGGACGGTCGCGGGCTGCTCGGGTTCCTCGCCCGCCTGGTCATGGTGACGGTCGTCGCCGCGGCCGCCGCATGGCTGCTCCGCACGGCGCTGGGCATGATCAACGACGAGCCGACGATGGTGCTGGCCTTGATCGGGGCCGCTATCGTCGGGGCGCTGCATCTCGGCATGCTGCTCCTCGGGGCGCAGGCTGCCCAGGTCAAGGAGCTGACCACGATGGTGCAACAGGTCGCCCGACGGCTGCGTCGCTGACCATCATCGGACAGCCTCCGCACTGTCTGGCACGGTCTGAAAGAATTGGGTCCGATATGGAGTTCACGCAATCAGGCGACGTCCTCGCCGGCAGATACCAACTGACGGATCTGCTGAGCGAGTCCCGCGAGGGACGCTTCTGGCGCGCCCAGGACGCGGTGCTCGGCCGCCCGGTTGCGGTCCACGTCCTCGACGCCCGCGACGAGCGAGCGCCGCGCCTGATGGCCGCGGCCCGCAACTCCGCTGCCGTCGGTGACCCCCGGATGCTGCGCGTCCTCGACGCCGCCCAGACCGACCAGGTGGCGTACGTCGTCAACGAGTGGGGCGAGGGCGCGTCGCTGGAGAACGCGCTGGCCGCCGGCGGCCCGCTGCCGCCGCAGCAGGCCGCCTGGATCGCCTCCGAGGTCGCCGACCTGCTGGTCCTGGCCCACGACCAGGGCCACGCCCACGGCCGCCTCAACCCCGAGGCCGTGCTGCTCGACGACCTCGGCGCGGTGCGCGTCATCGGCTTCGGCGTCGACGCCGCGCTGCACGGGATCGACCCCGACACCCGCGACTCCCAGCGGCGCGACCGAGTCGACGCCGTCGGCGTCCTCTACGCCGCCCTGACCGGCAAATGGGCCGGCGAGACCCTCTCTTCGATGCCGCCCGCGCCGCGTGACCACGGCCGCGTGCTCCGTCCCCGGCAGGTACGCGCCGGCGTGCCGCGTCCCCTCGACGACCTGTGCGACCGGGTGCTGGGCAGCGGCGCCGACATGCCGCCGCTGACCGCAGCCGAGCTGCACTCCGCGCTCGCCGGCTTCTCCGGGGAGCCGACCGCTCCGCTCAATCGTCCCTCTGCCATCGACGAGGAGACCCAGGCGATGGCTCCGCCGACCCAGGCCGAGCCGGCCGAGGCACGGGCGGCGTCGAACGCCATCGGCGTGGCCCCCGATGCCGTACGCCCCCAGCGCCAGCGCCCGTCCTCCCCGCCGCCGATGCAGGACCCGACCCCGTCGAAGCCGCTGTTCGCCGACGAGACCCCGGGCTACGTCCCGCCGCAGCGCCCGCAGCAGGCTCCCCCCGCCGCGGCCCGGCGGCCGGTGGCCCCGGATGCCTCCTACAACGGCTGGCAGGGCCCGTGGACCGGCGCCAACGTACCGATCGCCGAAGAGCCGGACTACAACCAGAAGCCCGGCACCAACTGGCTCCGCATCGCGATGGGCGTAGGCCTCGTGGTCCTGGTCCTCATCGCCGGCTCGATCGCCTGGAACATCATCAGCGACGACCCCGACACGACCGCCGAGAACCCCGGCACCGGCAACAACGGCGGCGACACCACAGCCGAGGCCAAACCGACCCCCATCAAGGGCATCACCGCCAAGGACCTTGATCCCCACGGCGACCCGCCCACGGAGTACCCCGACCTCGTCGGCGGCGTTGTCGACGGGTCCAACGACCCGTCCACCAACTGGCGCACCCAGACTTACAACGATCAGATCGGCGACGGTCCCCAGTCGCTCAAGCCTGGCATCGGCATCGTGCTCAACCTCAAGGGCGAATACGCGGTGGACAGCGTCAAGTTCAACATGAACGCCGAACCCACCGACATCTCGGTCTACGTCGGTGACTCGACCTGGAACGATGACCCAACCGGCAACAGCGCCGGCGAAGGCAACGTCGGGCGAACCGGTGAGATCAAGCTCGACGACGCCCCCGAGGGCAGCTACGTACTCGTCTGGATCACCGGTCTGCCGCCCTATAACGGGGGCTACCGAACCGAGGTCAACGAGATCCAGGTACTCGGCACCCCCGTCTCCTGACCAGAGCCGGGATCTCTCGGCGTTCAGGGCCGTGGAATGTACGTGGCCTACGATCTGTTGTGCAGTTCGCCAGCCACACTTGAGGAGCCAAAGATGCCGACCCCGTCGTCCCCGACAGACCCCCGCAACGTGATCGTCGTGGGCTCCGGCCCGTCGGGCTACACCGCAGCGGTCTACAGCGCCCGCGCCGGACTGCAGCCGCTCGTCTTCGAGGGGTCGGTGACCGCCGGTGGCGCCCTGATGAACACCACTGACGTGGAGAACTTCCCCGGGTTCCGTGACGGCATCATGGGCCCGGAGCTGATGGACAACATGCGTGCCCAGGCGGAGCGTTTCGGTGCCGAGCTCGAGCCCGACGACGTGATCGAGATGGACCTGACCGGCCCGGTGAAGGTCATCAGGACCGCGACCGATACCCACTACGCGAAGTCCGTCATCCTCGCGACCGGCTCGGGCTACAAGAAGCTCGGCCTGCCCCGCGAGGACGAGCTGTCCGGCAAGGGCGTCTCCTGGTGTGCCACCTGCGACGGCTTCTTCTTCCGGCAGAAGCCCATCGTGGTCGTCGGCGGCGGCGACTCCGCGCTGGAGGAGGCCCTCTTCCTGACCCGCTTCGGCTCCTCGGTCACCCTGCTCGTACGCCGTGACGAGCTGCGCGCTTCCAAGATCATGCAGGAGCGCGCCTTCGCCGACCCGAAGCTCGAGATCGCCTGGAACTCCGTGGTCGAGTCCATCAACGGCGAGCTCTCCGTGGAGAGCATCACCGTCAAGGACACCAAGACCGGCGAGCTGCGCGACCTCGAGTGCGCCGGCCTGTTCATCGCGATCGGGCACATCCCGCGGTCCGAGTTGCTCACCGGGCAGGTCGACCTCGACGACGACGGCTACGTCCTCACCAAGGACGGCACCACGGCCACCAACATCGAAGGCGTCTTCGCCGCCGGTGACCTGGTCGACCACGTCTACCGTCAGGCGATCACCGCCGCCGGCACCGGTTGCCAGGCCGCGCTCGACGCCGAGAAGTTCCTCGCCCACCAGGCCCACGCCGAGGCGGCTGCCGTCTCTGCCTGATCCTCCTGTCTACGGTGGTCATCTCGACAAGCTCGATACACCGCTCGACAAGCTCGACCACCGGGAATGCGGCACATAGGCCAAGCGTTCAACTCAACAGACCTCCCAAACACGTCCCTACCGAAGAAGGAACCCATCGTGGCTGACAACATGACCGCCGTGACCGACGCCGAGTTCGACTCGACCGTTCTGAAGTCCGACAAGCCCGTACTGGTCGACTTCTGGGCCGAGTGGTGCGGCCCGTGCCGCCAGGTCTCCCCGATCCTCGAGGAGCTCGCCGGCGAGCACGGTGACAAGGTCACCTTCACCAAGATGAACGTCGACGAGAACCCGGTCACCCCCTCCACCTACCGCGTGACCGGCATCCCGACCATCAACGTCTACCAGGGCGGCGAGGTCGTGAAGTCCATCGTCGGCGCCAAGCCGAAGGCCGCGCTCCTCAAGGAGCTGCAGGAGTTCATCGGCTGACACCAGCTGTCACACGATGGCCCGCCACCTGTTGAGGTGGCGGGCCAACGTCATTTAGCCGAGGCGTCACTTACGTCGGCCGAGTTGGCACAAATGGCGGGCGAGACTGCAGTTGTGGCGGAGGCTTTGGTGGTCTCGACAAGCTCGACCACCGGGTGGACCACCGTTTCACGGGAAACATTCACTCGCCGTCGCGATGCAGCTCGGTGGAGGCAGGCGACGGGTGGCTGCGTGGACGTACGACGTCCCGCAACCGCTCCCAGGCGGACTCGAAATCGTCGATCCAGGTGACCGTCTGCTTCAGGTCCATCCGCATCCGCGGGACGGTGGGGTGGTCGCGGTGGGTCTTGAACCCGACCCGGCCGAGGAAGTCGGCCGGGGCGGCGCAGCGGCGACCGTGGATCCCGCTCATCGGCCCGACGTCGCCGAAGGCCTCGATCGCCCGGAACTGACCGCGTTGGACCAGGTCACGAGCCATTCCCTGCACCAGCATCCGGCCGATCCCGCCGCCGGCTCGACGCGGATCGATCCACACCGTGGTCATCAGGACGGCATCGCCGGAGACCGGTCCCGACGGGAACGAGGCCACCCGCGGGACAAAGACCGGCGGCGCGTAGAGCACGAACCCCGCCGGCGTACCGTCCACCACTGCCACCCGCCCGCAGGATCCCCACTCGCGGAGCACCTCGGAGATCCACGCCTCCTTCACCCCGATCGACTGCGAGGAGTCGACGCGGCGATGGCCGACTGGATCACGTTCCCAGAACAGGCAGGCGCGGCACGGCGCCGGGACCTCGGAGAAGAGATCCAGCGTCAGCGGCAGAACGCGGCGTGCCATGTCTCACCATTGATCCTGGGTTAAGGGTCTGTCACCAGCGTATGCGATCCTTCATGATGGTGACACCATGACTGATCTTCCCCAGCGCGCAACATCATCCCGCCTCGACCCGTACGCGGACCGCTACGCCGCGCGCACGGCAGGCATGACGGTCTCGGAGGTCCGGGCCCTCTTCGCCGTGGCAGCCCGTCCCGAGGTGGTCTCGCTCGCAGGCGGCATGCCCAACATCTCCAGCCTCCCGCTGGACGTGGTCGGCGACTCGATCAAGGACCTCATCCTGAGCCAGGGGCCCACGGCCCTGCAGTACGGCGGCGGCCAGGGTGATCCCGTCCTGCGCGAGCAGATCTGCGAGGTCATGCGCCTGGAGGGGATCGAGGCCCACCCCGACGACGTCGTCGTCACCGTCGGCTCCCAGCAGGCCGTCGACCTGGTCACCCGCGTCTTCTGCGACCCCGGCGACGTGGTGATCTGCGAGGCCCCTTCGTACGTCGGTGCTCTCGGTGTCTTCAAGGGCTACCAGTGCGACATCGTGCACGCCGAGGTCGACGCCAGCGGCCTGATCCCGAGCGCGCTCGAGCAGGCGATCGTGTCGACCAAGGCCTCTGGCCGCAAGGTGAAGTTCCTCTACACGATCCCGAACTTCCAGAATCCGACGGGCGTCACCATGACGCCCGAGCGACGCACCGAGATCCTCGAGATCTGCCGGCGCCACGACATCCTGGTCCTCGAGGACAACCCCTACGGCCTCCTGGGCTTCGACGATGAGCCCCGCCCGGCGATGCGCGCCCAGGACCCGGGTGTCATCTACCTCGGCTCCTTCTCCAAGACGTTCTCCCCCGGCCTGCGGGTCGGCTGGGCGCTGGCTCCCTCCGCGATCCGCGAGAAGCTGGTCCTCGCCCAGGAGTCTGCGACGCTCTGTCCGCCGCCGTTCAACCAGATGGCCGTGTCCGCCTATCTCTCGAACCACGACTGGCAGGGCCAGATCAAGCAGATGCGGGAGATGTACCGCGAGCGCCGCGACGCCATGCTCGACGCGCTCGAGGACTACATGCCCGCGGCCTGCACCTGGACCAAGCCCGACGGCGGCTTCTTCGTCTGGCTGACGCTCCCCTCCGGCATCGACAGCAAGGCGATGCTGCCTCGCGCGGTCACTTCGCGAGTCGCGTTCGTCCCCGGCACCGGCTTCTTCGCCGACGGCTTCGGCGCCTCCTCGATGCGGATCTCCTACTGCTATCCCACTCCGGAGCGGATCCGAGAAGGCGTACGTCGCCTGGCGGGTGTCATCGAAGCCGAGATGGAGCTCCTCGAGACGTTCGGTGCTACCGGCCCGATCCCAGGTCTCCCCATCCGCGGCGCCGAGCACCCCTCGACGAACACGCAGTAGCTCAGCCGCCGGTGGTCGAGCTTGTCGAGACCACTCGTGCTGGCACAAGGGGTCATCTCGACAAGCTCGATGACCGGACACCCCCGGTGGTCGAGCCTGTCGAGACCACGCCGTCCCGCCGCCAAGGGTCATCTCGACAGGCTCGATGACCGGGATGCGCTCGATGGGCCGGACCTACGCTCGATGGCCGGGTAGAAATCTATTTGTCGACAAAGCGCTTTAGCGCTTGATGTCTAAATGGATTCGTCGGGTACGGGTGACATCAGCTCGACGATCCGACGCAGGTCGTCCAGGGTGGCGAACTCGACGGTGATCTTTCCCTTGGAGCGCCCCAGATCGACCTTGACCCGGGTGTCGAAACGGTCCGAGAGCTTGTCGGAGATCTCCTTGAGCCCAGGAGCAGTGGGCTTGGCTCGCCTCACCCGCGGCGTGGCGAATGCGTCGCCGTCAGGATCACCCAGGGCGACGATCTCCTCGAGGCCGCGTACGGAGATGCCTTCCGCGACCACCTTCTGAGCCAGCTTGTCCTGCTGGGCCTCGCCGTCGACGGCGAGCAGCGCCCGGGCGTGACCGGCCGAGAGCACGCCGGCGGCGACCCGGCGCTGGACCGACGGGGACAGCTTCAGGAGCCGGATCGTGTTGGAGATCTGTGGCCGCGACCGACCGATCCGCTGGGCGAGCTCGTCGTGGGTGCACTCGAAGTCGCTGAGCAACTGCTGGTAGGCCGCCGCCTCTTCGAGGGGGTTCAGCTGCGAGCGGTGCAGGTTCTCCAGGAGCGCGTCCCGGAGCATGTCGGTGTCGTCGGTCTCGCGGACGATCGCGGGGATGACATCGAGGCCGGCCTGCTGGGTGGCGCGCCACCGGCGCTCACCCATGACCAGCTCGTAGGAGTCGGCCGCCACTTTCCGGACGACGATGGGCTGCAGGAGGCCGATTTCTTCGATCGAATGGACCAGTTCGGCCATCGCTTCCTCGTCGAAGACCTGACGAGGCTGCACATGGTTGGGATGAATCTGCTTGACCGGCAGCTCCGCGAAATACGCGCCGTCGACGGGCGCCAGATCCGAATTCTCGATCTGGCGGCCTTCCGCCGAGTCGGTGGACCTGGGGTCCACGGATGGGCCAGAAGTCGCTCCAGCGGAAAGGTCCGAATGACGGACGTCCGGCTGGACAGGAGCGCTGTCCGCCGACTCGTTTCCGCCAGCGGGAGGAGCGGTCGGGATCAGCGATCCCAGCCCTCGTCCGAGACCACGCTTCGGCGGCTGCTTACTCATATCTGGATGTCCCCCATGTCAGTTCCACGCTGCTGAAGGTGGTCTCGACAAGCTCGACCACCGGATTCTTCATGTCAGTTCCGTGCTGCTTGATGGTGATCTCGACAAGCTCGATCACCTCAGTGCTCGCTCAGTTTGGCGAGCTCCTTAGCGGCCTCGAGATAGCTCAGCGCACCCGGCGAGCCGGGGTCGTACGTCATCACCGTCTGCCCGAACGACGGCGCCTCGGACACGCGCACAGCGCGGGGGATGAAGGTGCGCATGACCGTGTCGCCGAAGTGTTCGCGCACCTCCTCGGCGACCTGCGACGCGAGGCGGGTGCGGGCGTCGTACATCGTGATCAGCATCGAGGAGACCTTGAGGGTCGGGTTCAGCGCGGCGCGCACCATCTCGACGGTCTTGAGGAGCTGGCCCAGGCCCTCCAGCGCGTAGTACTCCGCCTGGATCGGGATCATCACCTCGGTGCTCGCGACGAGCGCGTTGACCGTGAGCAGGCCCAGCGACGGCGGGCAGTCGATGAGGACGTAGTCCCACCGGTCCTCCGCGTCACCAACTCGGGGAGACCTGGCCAGCGCCTCCTTCAGGCGCTGCTCACGTCCGTCCTCCTCGACGAGCTCGACCTCGGCACCGGCCAGGTCGATGGTCGCCGGCACGAGCTCGAGGCCCTCGAGCTTCGGGACTGGAACCACGACGTTCTCGAGGCTGGCCCCCTCGACCAGGACCTCGTACGTCCCCGGGGTGCCCTGGAAGTGGTCGACGTCGAACGCGGTGCAGGCGTTGCCCTGCGGGTCGAGGTCGATGACGAGAACCTTCTGACCGAGCTGCGCCAGAGCCGCGGCGATGTTCACCGTCGAGGTGGTCTTGCCGACGCCGCCCTTCTGGTTGGCGGAGACGATCACGCGCGTGCTCGCCGGGCGCGGCAGCGGCGGCCGGTTGCCCGCCGCACCACGCGCCAGGAGCGTGTGCTCGGCGGCAGCCGCCAGCGGCGTCGCCTCTGTGGCGTAGTCGTTCTCGAAGGACGCGATGTCCCCGGCCGTACGGAGCCTGATCGACACCGGTTCGTCGGTTTCACGTGAAACGGCGTTCTGTGCGCTCTCGTCGTCGTACGGCATGTTTCCTCATCCTCATCGTTCGGTCATCGAGCTTGTCGAGATGCGGTGTATCGAGCTTGTCGAGATGACGTCTCACGCCCGAAAGCTCGTGGTCTCGACAAGCTCGACCACCTTCAGCGGCGGCGCTTCTTCTTTCGGGACCCGCCCTTGGGCCCTTTCTGGCCGCCCTTCGGGACCGGCGGCCAATCTACCCGTGCGGGATCCGACCAAACCACCCGAACCGCAACAGTTGTCGTCTCCAAAACGTCAACACCGAGCTCTGAGACCGTCGGCGGCGCGCATCCCCACTTCTTCAGCGCCGCTTCGGCCTCCTCGATCTCCGCCTCGATGCTCGACCCCTTCATCGCGACCAGTGCACCCGTGGGGACGACCAACGGCATCGACCAGTCGAGCAGCTTCCCCAAGCCGGCCACGGCTCGCGAGGTCACCACGTCGAACCCGAGCTCGCCGTGGAAGGCATCCGCCCTCCCCCGCAGCACCGTCACGTTCTCTAGGCCGAGATCCTCAGCGACCTCCTCGAGAAAGGTCGTACGCCGCAGCAGCGGCTCGATCAGCGTGATGTTCAGATCCGGTCGAGCGATCGCGAGGACCAGACCGGGGAGTCCCGCTCCGGACCCGATGTCCGCCACCGCGACCCCTTCGGGGATCACCTCCCCCAGCACCGCGCAGTTGAGGATGTGTCGATCCCACAGCCTCGGAACCTCCCGCGGTCCGATCAGACCTCGCACAACCCCCGCGTCGGCCAGCCAGGCGGCGTACCTCTCCGCGAGCTCCAGCCGATCCGCCGGAAAGACCTTCTCCGCCCGAGGGTCCACCTCGCCCAGGCCACCCAAGTCCCCACGCTCCTCGCTCACACACAAACTGTTTCACGTGAAACGCACAACCAAGAACTCCCGGTGATCGAGCCTGCCGACATTGCGGCACGTACGTCCGGGTCATCTCGACAAGCTCGATGACCGGTGGTCGAGCCTGTCGAGACCACCACCTCGATGAACAGAGGTCTCGACAAGCTCGACCTCCGGGACTGTCGGTGGTGCCACTCATGATGAGGACATGGCTTACACATACATGCTTCTGTGCGCCGACCGAACTCTCTACGTCGGCAGCACCACAGACCTCGAACGCCGCATGACCGAGCACCGAGTCGGCCTAGGTTCGGAGTACACCCGACATCGCCTTCCCGTGGAGCTCGTCTGGTACGAGCAGTACGACAACGTCGAGCATGCGTTCATGCGGGAGAAACAGATTCAGAACTGGGGTCGGGCCAAGCGGCTCGCGCTCATCAGAGGAGAGCTCGGCGAGCTCCCGCGCCTGGCCAACACCTCGACGACCCCACACGCCTGACCACTCAGCAGCAACGGTCATCTCGACAAGCTCGATGACCAGTGGTCGAGCCTGTCGAGACCACCCCACGCACGTGCACGAGGACCGGTGGTCGAGCCTGTCGAGACCACCCCACACACATGCACGAGGACCGGTGGTCGAGCCTGTCGAGACCACGAACTGCACGTGCGCATGGTCATCTCGACAGGCTCGAGGACCACCCCGTTTCACGTGAAACACACCTCGCTGAAGACGCCTGGAAGAACGTCAGCCCAACGAATTCGCAGAAGCGTTCCCAAAGGCGTCGTCGGGGCGTCGGGTGCGCTAAAGTCCGCGAGCAGCCTCGCGAATCTGATGCAACCGCGCACGCTGCTCGAACGTCTTAGTCGTAGAACGTCGCACTCGGGGTGCGACTCCAGCGGCCCGTGCGACCGGGCCACCATCCATGACCCACGGAGCTGATGTGAACGTCCGTAGAACCCCGGTGGCGATCTTCCTCACCACCATCCTCGCCTTGGGATTCTCCCTGGGCTCGATCGCGGCGCCGAGCAGCGCCCAGGCCACTGCCCCGTCGGCCTCCGTCGGGCAGATCGGCCTGCACACGGCGTACACCGTCCTCTACCAGCAGGGGTCGACCGGCCTCGGGGTGCGCAAGATCCAGGCGCGCCTCAAGGAGCGGAGGATCTACAGCGGCCGGGTCACCGGCAACTACGGCTCGAAGACGACCGGCGCCGTGAAGGCCTTCCAGCGCAACCAGCGTCTGGCCATCACGGGCAAGGTCAACCAGCGCACGCTCGACCGGCTCCGCTCCCTGACGAGCACGCCGACCGATGCCAAGCTCTACAACCTCGACCGTCGTTGCCTCACCGGCCGCGTGCTCTGCGTCGACAAGACCGACCGTCGGATGCGCTACGTACGCGCCGGCAAGATCATCCGGGCGATGGATGCCCGCTTCGGTTGCTCCGACACCAAGACCCGCGAGGGCGCGTTCAAGGTCTTCAAGAAGAGCCGCAACCACGTCTCCTCGATCTACCACACGCCCATGCCGTACGCGATGTTCTTCAACGGCGGCCAGGCGGTGCACTACTCGTCCGACTTCGCCGCCCGCGGCTACAACGGCTGCTCCCACGGCTGCGCGAACGTCCGCAACAAGTCGTCTATCGCCTGGGTCTTCGACCAGATCCGTATCGGCGACCGGGTCGTCGTCTACTGGTCCTAGCTGCCCGGTGGTCGAGCTCGTCGAGACCACCGATCCAGCCCGTTCCACGTGAAACACAAAGAGATCGCCCCTCGTGCCACACGGCACGAGGGAGCGTCTCCTCCCACCACTCCGCCGTGGCGCCAGCGAGGGCGGCGTTGATCTCGTCGTTGAGAGCCTGACG
>NZ_JBEXJF010000021.1:0-86616 GCF_040608935.1 Nocardioides sp. NPDC004968 | reverse complement strand
AGTTCGTTGGCCGTCAGCCGGGTGGCGTAGTCGACCAGCAGCTTCTCGGCCAGGATCAGGTCTTCAGTGCTGGCGACGGGGTTGGTCTCGATCTTGTCGAGCGCTTTGGTGATCACCCGGGCCTTGTCCTGGGACACGACACCCTCAGCGAGGCCGGCGGCGACGAGGTCGTACTTCGCGACCCCGGTCGCGAGCTTGATCTGCGATCGGGCGACGGCCTTGTCGACCAGGAGCTCGGCGCGCATCCACGCGGAGGCGTCCTTGGCGCCGGTCTCCTCGGCGATATCGCCGGCCGTGGCGAGCACCCTCAGCTTCAACGCCGTTTGCTGGGCCTGGAGCTTCTCCAACCGCTCCAGCAAGTCCTTCTTCTGCTCGGTGCGCCAGTAGGCGGGATCTGTTGCCAGCAGGTCTTGGAGGGCGGTCTCGATGGCCTTCAAGGCAGCGTCGATCGCATCGCCGGGGTTGGTGCCCCAGTGGTCGATCGAGCGGCCGAGACTCATCGCCATCCTCCCCTTTCAGAGGCGTGCTGTGATGGGTCTGATTCTACGCCGGACGTCCGTCTCTGGCTATCTATTTTCCCAGGTCAACCTCTGTTTTCGCGGCGAGCGAACGACCTAGCATCTGTGGATGGTAAGTGGCCCGAAGGGCCACCCTTCCACCCCATCAACCTCACCTTTCCCAGACAAGATTCCGCTGCGCCACACCCGGGCCGCCGCCCCGATAGCCAGCCAAATTTTTTCTCGATCTGGTCCGGAGTCCAGGACCGCCGAAGGCGGCCGGCGAAGCCGGCGCCCGAAGGGCGTCCTTGACGCCGGTCCAGATCGAGAGACCCTCGAAGTCGGGTCGGCGGCCCTCACCGGCCTTGGGCGAAACGTTCCGGCAGGGAGGTCTCGACAAGCTCGACCACCGGGGACACCAGTCCTTTACTAACCTGACAGAGTGCCCCACACCCCGGACCCGTCCCCCAAACGCCCACCGGTCTGGATCTCCATAGCCTCGTTCGTGAGCAGCTTCGACAGGTTCGTGGTGAGCCCGATCCTGGTCCTGGTCGCGGCGACGTTCGAGGTCTCCGTGGGGCAGGCGGTGGCGATCGCGAGCGGCTACTACCTGGCGTACGGCCTCTGTCAGCCGTTGTGGGGTGCGCTCTCGGACAGGTTCGGCAGGGTGCGGCTGATGCAGGGTGCGCTGGTCGGGGCGGGGATCGCCGGGCTGGTCTCGGCGGCGGCCCCAAACCTGATCATCCTGGTGGTGCTGCGGGTCGTCGCGGGAGCGTTCTTCGGGGCGATCGTGCCGACCTCACTGACGTACGTCGGGGACACCGTCTCCGCAACCCACCGGCAGCGGGCGCTCTCGGACCTGATGGCAGCGATGGCGGTGGGGACCGCGCTGGCGGCAGCGGCGGCGGGGATCACCGGCCAGCTGGCCGGGTGGCGGGTGGTGTTCGCGGTGCCGGCGGTCGTGGCGCTGATCAGCGCCTGGGGTCTGCGCTCGCTGGCCGAACCGCCGAGGGCCACGAACAGCGGAATCAAGGCATCGTTCCGGGCGGCGCTGAGCAACCGCTGGGTGCTGGTGGTCGGGCTGCTCGTCTTCGTCGAGGGCGGTCTGGTCCTGGGCGTACTCACCCTCCTCGCTCCCGCGCTGCAGGCCCAAGGTGTCGACGCGGCGCGAGCGGGGCTGGCGGCGGCTGCGTACGGCATCGCGGTCCTGCTCTCCTCGCAGGTCCTCAAGGCTCTCACTCGACGGCTCCCACGCTGGGCGCTGATGGCGATCGGAGGCGTCGCCCTGACTGCCGGGTACGCCGCTGCGACCGTGAGGGTCTCGGTGCCCACCATCATCGGCATCGTCGTGATGCTCGGGATCACCTGGGCGTTTCTGCACACCTCGCTGCAGACCTGGGCCACCTCGATCGTCCCCGAGGCGCGCGGCACCGTCGTCGCCTGCTTCGCCGCCTCGCTCTTCATAGGCAGCTCCATCGCCGCGGTCATCGCCGGCCCGGCCGCGGACCACAACCAGTGGCACATCCTCTTCACTGCCTGTGCCGCCACCGCCGCGGTCCTGACCGTCGCCTGCGTCCTCGCCTACCGCGCCTACACCGCCCGCGAGCCCGCACCTCGAGCCGCGGACATCGCCACCGACGTCTAGGACGGATCAGCGCTGGTGGGCCCGGATGAGCTGCTCGTACTGGTCGGTGATCCGGCTCCAGGTGAACTCGGCGGAGTGGCGGGCACGGGCGTGGCCGGACAGCGACGCCGCCAGCTCGGGCTCGGACAGGAGCCGCTCCAACGCAGAGACGATGCCGGCCTCGTCGGAGAAGTAGAGCGCGGCGGCGTCGGCGACCCAGCGGTTGTAGCGGTTGTCGTGGGCGATCACGGCGTTGCCGCAGCCGAGCGCCTCGACCAGGGACGGGTTGGTGCCGCCGACCTGATGACCGTGGACGTACGCCACGGAGTGGAAGCGCAGGGCCGAGACGATGTCGGTGTCGTAGATCGCGCCGAGGAAGACGACCTCGTCGCTGGCCGCCTCGAGGACGGCGCGCTGGTAGGCATCCGCCGGATCATAGGAACCCAGGACGACCAACTTCCGGCCCCAGCGGCGGCTGGAGAAGGCCCGGACCACCTCGAGGATGCTGTTCTCCGGCACCGGCCGGGCGACCAGGGTCAGATACGAACCCGGCTCCAGCCCGTGGTCGAGCACCGCCCACTCCGGCGCGTCGACAACGGGCGGCGCGCCGTAGGCGATCGTGGTGATCTTCTCCGCCGGCACCCGGGTCGCCAGATGGCGGGCGATCTCGGGGTGGTCGGCGATGAGGTGGTCACCCAGCCAGCAGGCGGCCCGCTCCTGGGTCCACAGGAACGCCTTCTCCGGCCCCGACCAACGGGCCCGCTTCCACTCGATGCCGTCCATGTTGATGATGTTGGGGACGCGGCGGGAGCGCAGCACCGCGTTGAGCGCTCCGGTGTTGTAGCCGAACGTCACGCACACGCTGCCGTCCTGCTCGGCCTCCCGGGCGGCGTGCCGCACCGCGCCGACGTCGAACTCGATCGTCCCGCGCGGGCCGTCGTGCCGGGCAGGCACGTGGACGCGCTCGATGCCCTTCCACGAGTCGATCCGCAGGTCGGCGTGGGGTTCGTCGTCCTGGCAGTAGACGACGACCCGCCAGCCGCGATCGACCAGGTCCAGACCGATGTTCTCCACCGCGGTCTCGAAGCCGCCGTGGGCTGCGGGCACGCCACGGGTACCGAGCATCCGTACAGTTGGGGTCACGTGGGGTTGACTCCTAGTTTCTAGGAGCCGATGGCTCCTATTTTCAGCACAAGGAGCCATCCAAGAGGATCCGCGGGCGCATCGGTCCCGAAGTCGGGGTCATATACCCCAAATCGGTTACGTCACCGCAGGTCCGCGAGTGAGCACGAACTGGCGCAGCGCATCCGGGTCGTCCAGATCGACGTATTCGAACCCGTCCACCGCCGCCGGTGCCTCGCCGATCGCGCACATGGAGTCGTAGACCTGCACGTACGCCGCCGACTGCGGGCCCCAGTCGAGCACCTTCGCCGCGCGCTCCCGCGCCCGCAGGGCCAGTTCGACCCGCAGCTCGGGATCGTCCAGCAGCGACTCGACCGCGTCGGTGAAGGCGGCCACGTCCCCGGAGGGAACGAAGAGCGCGGCGTCCTCGGCGGAGACCCGCGTCTCGACCAGGTCGAAGGAGACCGACGGCAGGGCGTACGCCATGTACTCCATGGTCTTGTTCATCGTCGAGACGTCGTTGAGCGGCGTCTTCAGATCAGGGCACAGCCCGATGGTGGCGGCGCTGAGGTGCTGCGCGATCAGCGCCGAGCCGGCCCGTCCGGTGAAGGTGACGACATCGTCGAGGCCCAGCTCGGTGCAGCGGCTCTTGAGGTCCTCGAGGCAGTCACCGAAGCCCATCAGCACCGCGTCGACATCGCTGCGGCCGCGCCGGTGGACGAGCTCGTCCATGACCTCCAGCACCGTGTCGACACCGTCCTGGGGACCCATGATCCCGAGGTAGACCAGGGTGTGGCGGTTGGCGTGGGCCGCCGGGTCGTGCGGCCGCACCGGGCGCATCACCGAGGTGTCCGGTCCGCTGCGGACCACGGTCACGTCCGCGGGGGCCATCCCGCCGCGGGTGATCGCGACCTTCCGGTAGGACTCGTTGGTCGAGATGACCTTGTCAGCCGTGGCGTACGTCTGCTTCTCGAGCCAGCGCAGCGCAGCCAGCTGGGCGCGACCGGACAGGGATGTCGGGGTGCCGAACCGGGAGAGGAAGAGCTCGGGGTTGAGATCGTGCTGGTCGAAGACGAACCGGACGCCACGGCGCTTCCAGATGCGGGCCAGCAGCCAGTAGGTGTCGGGCGGGTTGCACGCCTGCATGATCGCGAACGGGCGGTCCCGCCAGACCTTGTTGGCCAGTAGCGCCGTGCGGATCCAGCAGTAGACGAACTCGAGCAGGTAGCCGAGCACGCCGCGGGCCTGCGGCGCGGGACGGTACTTGTAGATGCGTACGCCACCGAGCTGCTGGCGCCCCGGATCGCCGGGGCCCTTCGGGCAGATCACGCTGACCTCGTAACCGCGTGCGACCAGCGCCTGGCACTCCAGCCAGACACGTCGGTCCAACGGCACGGGGAGGTTCTGGACAATGATCAGCACGTGCGTCTTTGCCACGCCATGTCTCTGCTGGGCTGCGTTGACCATGTGAGAAGCGTTGAGTGTGCCGAGACCGGCGTGTCGGGCATCTGCGGCCATATCCCCGAATCCGGGGATCGTGAGTGGCGACGCAGGTGCCGGAGCGGCCCGCGGCTCCTAGCCTCGCATCCTGTGAACCCGCTGGCCGAGCGCATCCGATCCGTACGCACCCGACCCCGGTCGCGGGCCGTGATCGCGGACCGGCGCACCTCGGTCGATGCGGACGGGCTGGTCGGCGCGGCCGAGGAGCTGCGGCTCGCCCTCGTCGCGGCCGCCGGTGTCCCGCGGCCGCTGGTCGCGGTGTCGCTGCCGTTGTCCACCGACGCGGTCGTCGCGCTCGTGGCCGCGATCCTCGGTGATCTCTCGGTCTGCTTCGTGGACCCGTCGGCGGCCGAGGAGCACCGCCGGTCCCTTCTCCAGGCGCTGCATCCCGACGTCGTGCTCGACCGATCGGGGATCCGGGCGGTCGCGTCGTCAACCTCCCGCTCGGGCGTGGAGGCCGGGTATGTCGCGATGTCCTCCGGCTCCACCGGCGGCGGCCCCAAGGGCGTGCTGTCCTCCTGGGCAGGCATCGACGCCTTCGTCCCGCACGGCGCGGCCGCGCTCGATCTCGACGCCTCCTCGGTGTGGGCCGAGGTCTCGCATCTCTCCTACGACCTGGCAATGACCAACCTGCTGGTCGCTCTGGCCGCCGGCTCCTCCCTGCACCTGTCCGGTTCCCTGGGCGACCGGCTCCGCCCACTCGGCTTCTGCGCCCGCGTCGACGCGACACACCTGCGGCTGGCTCCCCGGTTCATCGACCTCGCCGCCAACGAGCGCGGTCCCGCCTCCCCACGAACCCTGCGGGTCTGGGGCTCGGGCGGCGACCGGCTCTCCGCCGCCGACGCCCAGCGTGTCTTCGACCTCGGCGTCTCGACGGTCGTCAACACGTACGGCACCAGCGAGACGATCGGCTTCGCCAGCGCCGCCCGGTTCGACGCCGGCGACGACCTCCCGACGGTCCACGGCGCCCTCGGCATCGGGCGTGGGGCGGTAGGGGCGTGGCGTACGTCGTTGCTCTCTGAGGCCGCGGACATGCTGGCCATCGAGTCGCCGCACCTGCCCGGCGGCTATCTCTTCGGCAGCCCGAACGGGGAGTTCCCGCGCTGGGAGGGTTCGGAACGGGTGCTCACCGGCGACCTCGGCGCCCGGCGCGGCGAGGAGCTCTTCTGCCTGGGCCGCGCGGGGCGTCGGGTGAAGCGCAGCGCGAGCTTCGTCGACCTCGACGCGCTCGACGCGGAGGTGAAGCAGGCCTTCGGCCTGGCCACCTTCACCGCCGCCACCCCCGAGGGCGATCTGGTCAGCCTCGTCGAAGGCCCCGGCACTGACCTCGGCGACCTCCGCCGCCGGCTACCGACGGTCCTTCGCCCCGACTCGGTCCCGGACCTGCTCGTCCCCGTCGCCCAGCTCCCCCGCCTCGGCAACGGCAAGATCGACCAGGCCGCGGCTCAGCTCCTCGCCGCCGCCGCTAGCTGAGCCGCCCCGCTGGTCGACCAGCGGGGGCGGCTCGACCAGCGGTCACGCCACCTGCGAGCGCACGTACTCCGCCAAGGACCCGACGGACTCGAAGACCTCGGCGTTGATGTCGTCCTCGTCCATCTCGAAGCCGAAGCGGTCCTCGAGGACGGTGATCAGCTCGACCAGGGCGAGCGAGTCGAGCTCGGGCAGGGAGCCGAAGAGGAGGGTGTCCGCGCTCAGCGTGCCGGCGCTGTGGTCGGTGCCGATCACCTCGGTGATCGCCTCACCGACCCGGTCGAGGGTCGCTTCGGTGGTGTCGATGGTCATGGGGACTCCTTCGGGTTCAACGGGTTCAGGGACTCAGACGAGCACTTCGAGCGGCGCCGGGTGGCTCAGGAAGGCGGTGGGGCTGGCGGTGAGGCCGTAGGCCCCGGCCTGGTGGACCACGACGAGGTCGCCCACTTCGGCGCGAGGCAGGCTGACCTTGTCGCCGAGCAGGTCCAGAGGCGTACACAGGCAGCCGACGACCTGGACCGTCTCCTCCTCGCCGTCCTGGGCGGCCGCGACGGAGATCGGGTAGTTGCGGCGGATGACCTGGCCGAAGTTGCCGGAGGCGGCGAGCTGGTGGTGCATGCCGCCGTCGACGATCAGGAAGGTCTTGCCGCGGGAGATCTTGCGGTCGACGACCCTGGTCACATAGACCCCGGCCTCGCCGACGAGATAGCGGCCGAGCTCGATGACGACCTGCGCGGCCGGCAGCGCAGGACGTACGCGGGTGGCGAGCAGCTCCTCGAGGCGCGCTCCGACCAGCGGGAGGTCGAGGGGCTGGTCCTGGGTGTAGTAGGGGATGCCGAAGCCGCCGCCGATGTTGAGATAGGTCATCGCCGCCGGGAGGTCACCGGAGAGCCGCAGGACGAGGTCGACGGTGCGCTCCTGGGCCTCGGCGAGGATCTCGGCGTGCAGGTTCTGGGAGCCGGAGAAGACGTGGAAGCCGGCCACCTCGACGTCGCGGTCGTGCAGCGTCTTGAGCAGCAGCGGCACGGTCTCGGCGTCGACCCCGAACTGCTGGGCGCCGCCGCCCATCCGCATCCCGGAGCCTTTGACCTCGAAGTCCGGGTTGACCCGCACCGCGACCCGCGGCCGGATCCCGAGCCGTTCGGCGGCCTCGACCAGGCGGTCGGCCTCCAGCGGCGACTCGATCTCGACGAGCACCCCGGCCGCGACGGCCTGGGACAGCTCGGCGACCGACTTGCCCGGCCCCGCGAAGCTCACCGACCCCGGGTCCGTCCCGGTATCGAGCGCCACCCGCATCTCGGCCCCCGAGGCGACGTCGAGCGCGTCGACGGCGCGCGCCAGATGCTGCACGACCGCGGGCATCGGGTTGGCCTTGACCGCGTAGCTCAGGTGCACATCACCGGGAAGCGCCTCCCGCAACGAGGCCACCCGGGCATCGATCGCGGCCCGGTCGTAGGCGAAGAACGGGGTCGATCCGACCCTCTCCGCCACCAGCCGCACGGGAACACCCCCGACGGTCACACCGCCGACGTTCGGCATCTCACCACTCCAGACATGTCAGCTCGCTGTACAGGTAGTCGACCCGCGCCGGGTCGAGGGCGTCGCTGCGCAGCATCTTCGGCCGCGACCGCGAGAGCCGGTAGGAACCGCCCGGCGCCCCGCCCGCGACCCGGTGCTCGACCAGGGTCGCCGCGGCACCGTGCTGGGTCAGCAGGTGCGAGGCCAGCCGCGGCGCGTGCCGCCGGAGCAGCTCCGGGTTGCTCGCGTAGAGGACCGAGGCGAAGGCGCGTACGCCCTTGCGGGTGTCCTTGCGGGCCACGACGTAGCAGTGCTCGGAGCCCGTGCTCAGCACCACGTGAAGGGCCGCCGCCGCGGCACGGTGGTCGGCATAGAGATCCCGCTCCTCAGCCTGGAGCACCGAGTCCAGTACGTCGGGACGGCTGCTCACTCGCACCCCGCGCCGCCTCGGCAGCACAGTGCCAGGCGACACGGCCGGCACCAGCGAGGTGGTCGTGTCCAGGTCGGTGAACTTGAGCTTTCGGTTGAGCGCGATCACGTTGCCCGACGGCGAGAAGTCGGTGAACTCGTATCCGGGCTGCTTGAGCAGCGTGGTCAGCAGCCGCAGTCCCTGATGGCGGTGGCTGTCGAGCACGCACCAGGCGCCCAGGTTGCAGACCTGCAGTGTCCCCGCGCCGACCCGACGCTCGGAGTAGTAGGCCAGGTAGGCCCCGACCACCCGCTCCCCCTCGGCGAGGAAGAACCCGTGGTTGGGCTGAGGTACGTCCCACGGCACCCGCAGCGCCTGGGTCCACTCCAGCTCCTGCACCCGCGGGTTCAGCTGCTCGTGCAGGAACGTCGAGACGGCCGAGAGGTCGTCGGCGGTGATCGGGGCAAGCACGGCCTTCATGCGCTCGCCACCCACTCGGGCCCACGCGGGGCGCTCATCCGGCGGGGGCTGACCAGGGTGCGTACGGCACGCCGCGAGGTCTGCTTCCCCAGCAGCGCCCGGCTGCACTCGCGGGCCAGCACCATCAGCCAGTACGCAGCCCCCTGGACCCGCCCGCGGCGGACCGTGAAGAGCCGCACCCGGTTGGCGACCAGGAGTGCCCACAGCCCGGGTGAGGTGGTGGACTCGCCGCCGAGGTGCACGGCGCGGGCGGCGGGCGCGAACCGCACCCGGAAGCCTCGGTCGCGGGCGCGCAGGTGGAACTCGGTCTCCTCGGAGTAGAGGAAGTAGGACTCGTCCCAGGGGCCGCACGCACGCCAGCACTCGGCGCTGATCAGCTGCGTCGAGCCCTCGGCCCAGTCGGTGTCCTGGCCGCGCTCGTACTCCGCGGGGTCGGCCACGATCTCCCCCGCCCACCGGACCCGGCCGGCGCGGTTGGCGCCCACCACGGCGTCGGCGAAGGCCCGCACCAGGCTCGGCGCGCCACGCATCGACTCGATCAGCCGGCCCTCGGCGTCCACCAGCCGGGGCACTGCCACGCCGACCCCGGGCACGAGCTCGCGGGCGAGCGCCACGACACAGTCCGGCTCGAGACGTACATCCGGGTTGAGCACCAGCACCGCGTCGACGTCCGGATCCGCGGCGAAGGCGGCCGCGACACCGGCGTTGATCCCGGCGGCGTAGCCGCCGTTGCGACCAGTCTCGACGACGGTCGCATCCGGCGCGAGGCGGCGCGCGGTCGCCACGGTGTCGTCGGCGGAGGCGTTGTCGGCGACCACCAACCGCCACCCGAGACCGGCGAGCCCACCCGGCAGAGAGCCGATGAGATCGGCCAGCAGGTGAGCGCTGTTGTAGGTCACCACCACGACGGCGATGGTTCGGATGGGGAGCGACACGTCATGAGTCTCGGCGGGATCGACCCCCGCCGGACCCTCCTCCCGACCGCAGATCCCCCGTATGAGGTAGGCCTTCGCAAAGGTCGGCCGGACACCGCCTCCGGATCCTTAGCGTGGAGAACATGCCCGCCCACGTGACCAACATCTGCTTCCACGGTATCGGCGAGCCCGAGCGCGAGCTGGAGCCGGGCGAGGACCGCTACTGGATCAGCCAGGACGCCTACGAGGACATCCTCGATGCCGTCGCCGGCCGCCCCGAGGTGCGCATCAGCTTCGACGACGGCAACCACTCCGACGTCGCGATCGGACTGCCGGGCCTGCAGGCCCGCGGCCTGAGCGCGACCTTCTTCGTGCTGGCCGGACGGCTGGGGAAGCCGGGGAGCGTCGACCGCCTCGACGTCCGGCTCCTCCGGGTGGCGGGCATGCGGATCGGCACCCACGGCATGGACCACGTCAGCTGGCGCGGCCTCGATGCCGCGGGCGTACGCCGCGAGCTGATCCAGGCCCGCGAGCACATCACCATGGCAGCCGGCGAGACGGTGGACGAGGCGGCGCTCCCGCTGGGCCGCTACGACCGCGCCACGCTGCGTCACCTGCGCCGCCTGAGCTACCAGCACGTCTACACCAGCGACCGTGCTCACGCGGTGGCCGGAGCCTGGCTGCAGCCGAGGTTCAGCGTCACCGCGGAGGACGACGGGGCCAGCGTACGCAGCCACATCCTGACCGGGCACGGCATCGCCAAGCGGATGGAACGTCAGGCGGCAGGCCTGGTCAAGAGGCTGCGCTGAACGGGCGCTGACCTGCTGAAGAAGTAACCAGTTTGAAGGATGCCCCCGACCACGAGGTCGGGCAGTGTCGGCAAACAGTGCCGACAAGACAATGGCCATCGAGACGCGAACGGGTGCGAACACATGCCAACCAAGCCAGGCCGGCGCCGGCGGATCGCGATCGCGGGTGGGCTGGCTCTGCTGCTGGTCGCCATGACCTGGTTCCTGTGGCCCGACTCGGACCAGGCGAGCAACGTCGGCTCCGACTCGCTGCCGACGGTCCAGCCACCCGCGAGCGTGTCGCCCTCCCCTTCGGCCGAACCGAGCCCCACGGTCTCGTCGAGCCCGCCGACACCGACCCCCGCGCCGTCGGCGACCCCGGAGCGTACGCAGTCCTCGACCACCGCCGCGCCGCCGGCCAAGGGCTTCCCCACCCGTGAGTCGGCCGGCCTGCCCGCCGGCTGGAAGCCGAAGCGCACCGCGACCGGAGACTTCTGGATCCGGCATCGCGGGGCGGTCGTGGAGGACCTGCGGATCACCAACGGGGTCATCTACGTCACCGCGCCCGGCGTCACCCTGCGCCGCGTCGAGGCGATCGCCTCGGTCGTGGTCAACGACTACAACGACCAGTGCAGCACCGGGCTGGTGATCGAGGACTCCGACTTCATCCGGAGCAGCGCCCCCACGACCGAGGAGGCCTGGCCGGCGGTCTCCGCGGGCGGCTACACGGTGCGCAACGTCGTCATCGACGGCGTACCCGAGGGACTGCGCGCCTCCAACAAGGAGCGCTGCGGCGGCATCGGCATCCACGACTCCTTCATCCGGGTCACCTCCCCGGACGTGTGCAGCGACTGGCACGGCGACGGCCTGCAGGGCTACGGCGGCGGCGAGATCAAGGTACGCCGGACGGTCATGATCTTGGACGTCAAGAACGAGTGCCACGGAACCGCCCCGTTCTTCAATCCCACCGATCAGGGCAACGAATCGGTCGACATCGACGGCCTGGTCGTGGCCGGCGGCGGCTACCCGTTCCGCAACGGCATGCCAGGGCCGGTCCGCAACCTCTACGTGGTCGACCAGAGCTGGGTCTTCAGCCCGCTCGACGTCAACTGCTCGGTGGTCACCGAGTGGAGCGCGGCCGTGGTCACGATGGACTCAGCGGGCCAGCCCGTCCCGATCCGCGACCTACCCTGCGAGTGACGTCTGGGGCTGGAAAACCCCCAATAGATACCAAGTTTTGGGGGTGTCTGTGGAGGACGGATCAAACGTAGTGTCGATGCCTTCGGCGGTATCCCATACGAACAGGTGCATTCATGCCCTCCCACAGCATGCCCCCCAGCACGTATCGACGACGGATCGACCGACCTCCCCACGGTCGCCGCAGGACCACCCGGTGGCGGCGTACCGCCTTCGCCAGCGTCCTGGTCACCCTCATCGCCGGCAGCGGCCTCTGGGCGTTCGGCACGGCGACGGCGCACCCGGAGACGGTCAGCCTTCTCCCCGACGACACGGTCCCCGCGGTCCTGACGGACTCCGACTCCCGGCCGGTCGAGCTCGGGATGCGGTTCCGGACCTCGGAGCCGGTCGAGGCGGTCGCGGTCCAGGTGTACCTGGGCCCGGACAACCACGGCCCGCACCAGGCGACCCTGTGGTCGGGACGGGGCCGCGCGCTCTCCCGCGTCCAGCTCGGCGGCGCGGCCGGAGACGGCCTGCGGGCCGCCACGCTCGAGCGGCCGGTACGTCTCGAGCCAGGCCGCTCCTACGTCGTTTCGTACACCGCGCCCGGTGGTCACTACTCGACCGACGAGCACTTCTTCGACCGTTCGATCAGTAACGGTCCGCTGTCGGCCCGCGCGAACGCGGGTGTCTACACCTACCGGCCGGGCGAGTTCCCCCGCTCGACCTACCGCGCCACCAACTACCAGGTCGACATCGTCGTGCGGACGGCCGGCTCTGGCGAGGCGCCGACGACCTCGCCGACTCCGTCCGGCAGTGCGTCGCCCTCCAGCGCACCTCCGTCCCAGAGCTCCAGCCCCTCGACGAGCGTCAGCCCGAGCGCGCCGGCGAGCTCGCCGACAGCTCCGTCGACCTCCCCGAGCTCCCCGACCAGCACTCCGACGACGTCCGCCCCATCGCCGACCTCCGCCCCTCCCGCCGGTGGCTTCCCGACCCGCGCCTCGGCCGGGCTGCCGGACGGTTGGCAGCCGAAGCGGTCGGCGACCGGGACGTACACGATCAGTACGCCGGGGGCCGTCGTCGAGGACCTGCGCGTGACGAACGGAACGATCAACGTCACCGCCAAGAACGTGACCCTGCGCCGGGTGCAGGCGGTCGGCTCGGTGATCGTCAACTTCGCCAGCGCCACCTGCGCGACCGGTCTCGTCATCGAGGACTCCGAGATCGTCCGTGGCTCGGCCCCGACGACGGACGAGGCGTGGCCCGCGGTCACCTCGGGCGGCTACACGGCGCGCAACGTACTCATCGACGGGGTTCCGGAGGGCTTCCGGGCCCAGGGGAAGTCG
The DNA here is from genome assembly GCF_040608935.1 of Nocardioides sp. NPDC004968. Lineage (NCBI taxonomy): Bacteria > Bacillati > Actinomycetota > Actinomycetes > Propionibacteriales > Nocardioidaceae > Nocardioides > Nocardioides sp. NPDC004968. The sequence continues at coordinate 73,772 of NZ_JBEXJF010000021.1, read as the reverse complement.
GCCTGCGGCGGCGTCGCGATCCACGACTCCTACGTACGTGTCGTCTCTCCCGACGTCTGCACCGACTGGCACGGTGACGGCATCCAGGGCTACGGCGGTGGGGCACTCACCGTCCGGAAGACGGTCATCGACTTCGTCGACACCAACAACTGTGGCGGCACCGCCCCGTTCTTCTATCCCGACCAGGACAACACCTCCGTCGACATCGACGGCCTGATCGTGAGCGGGGGCGGCTACCCCTTCCGGCTCGGCACACCAGGCACGGTGAGGAACCTGTACGTCGTCGACCGGAGCTGGGTCTTCGGGCCGCTCGACGTCAGATGCAGCCTGGTCAGCCAGTGGCAGGCCGCGACCGCGACGCTGAACTCCGCCGGCCAGCCCGTCGTGGTGCGCAACCTGCCCTGCACGACCTGACGGGATGGGCTGACGGGATGGGTCACCCGGGGCGTACGGTCTTCGCGACCTCGCCCTTGGCCTCGGTGCGATCCGGTGGCACCTTCGCGGATGGTGAGAGTGCGTTCAGCCGGGTGACCGCGCTCGCCAGCCCGAGCACCAGGAAGATCGTGCCCATCGTCATCGGGAAGGCGAACGCGTCGAAGAACGCCAGCCCGGCGAAGCCGGCCGCAGCGGCGCCGATGAGCGCGACGACGAGGTCGCGCGTCTTCGGGTCCTCGCAGGCGCGATAGACCCGGGAGAGCTGGATGAACGTCGCGATGATGAACGCCGCGAAGAGGAGCACGCCGATGATCCCGACGCTCACCATCATCTGGAGGTACTGGTTGTCGAAGATGCGGTACTTCGGCAGGAACGTCCCCAGCCCGCGCCCGAAGAACGGGTTGCGGTCGACGAAGAACCAGGCCACCCCGTAGCTGTCGGTGCGCGAGGTGACGCTCGGGTCCTCCTCGGCGCCGACGAACATGCCGGTCACCGAGTTGATGATCCGGGGCGCGACCAGGAACACCAGTCCCAGCCCGCCGACCGCGAGCCCCAGCACCATCGCCCGCTGCTTGCGCGACCAGCCGACCATGCAGACCGCGACCGCGATGGCGGCGCCGAGGTAGGCCGACCGGCTCGAGGAGGCGGCGATGATCATGCAGATCAGCACCACCGGGGCCCAGCGGACGAGCGGGTTGAGGTTGCGGTGCTGGAAGCCGACATGGAGCGCGATCGGCACCAGCATCCCCATCAAGGTGCCGTACTCGATCGGGCTCAGGGCGGTCCCGGCGGGACGTACGAGGCCGTTGCGCATCGCCAGCTCGACCGTCGTCACCGGGGTCAGGACAGGGACCGAGATCCGGTCGACGAAGATCTGCCGGAGGAAGAACTGGGCCAGGCCGAGGATCGCGAGGAAGGTGCCGCCCACGACCAGCCGCCACACCAGCACATGGACCCTGGCCATGCTCGGGATGGCGTCGCCGGCGAGCAGCAGCGTGCCCACCCAGGAGACCATCGCGAGGATCGCGACGTCGGCCGGGCTCACCTCGTCGCGGCTGATCGGACGCGACATCGCGATGACATAGGTGACGCCGACGCTGAACAGGAACAGCGCCAAGACGACCCGCATCGGCTGCGGGGGCCGGTCCACCGGCAGCGGCCGGCCGATGCTCAGCAGGACCCAGAGCGCGAAGCTGCCCAGCCCCATCAGCATCGAGACCGACCCGGCGCTGCCCAGCGGCCGGAAGACCAGCCAGGATGGGATCACGAAGAGAGCGAACGTGTAGAGACTCAGCCACGTCACCGCATCGACACCCCGGCGTACGGCCATCGTTCCTGCCTCAGCCGTGGAGGCGCTGGACGATGTGGTCGTCGTCCCGGTCGCTCTGGTCGTCCTGGTCGGGCTCGTCGTCGTAGGCGGCGTCCTGGGCGGCCAGGGACGCGGCCCGCTCCTCGCGGGCCAAGCGGCGGCGCAGCACGATCCCGTCGATCGCATAGACCAGCACCGCGGTCATCGCGAGACCGAGCACGACTGCCATGATCCGCGCCCGAAGCGGGCCGCTGCCGTCGATGGCTGCCGTCTCGTCCAGTGCGAGCGTCCGCGAGCGCAGCCGGGCGTTGCCCTTCGCGTTGACCTCGTCCTGGAGCCTCCCGAGTGTGTCCGGGATCGAGTCCGCGACGAAGTCGAGCGCCTCGATGGCGTTGGCCTCGCTGTCCGCACTGACGTCGATCGCGATCACCGGCCCGCGCGTCGACTCCTCCATCGAGACCGTCACCGCGGCACCCGGGGTGACCTCCGCGATCGCCTCCTGGGCGGGCGCACTGGTGTAGTAGGCGACCACGACCCGAGCCGGCAGGTCGAGCCCACCAAGCCCCAGGAACGGGTTGCCGCCGGGGCCGACCGCGTTCTTGGAGGGGAGCATCAGGACCAGGCCCCGGGCGGTGTAGGTCGGCGCCACGAAGGCCGATGCGCTCCAACCGAGCACTCCGGTCAGCAGGACGCCGACCACCGCGAGATACCAACGCCGCCGGATCGCACCGACGAACTCCGACAACACCATGCGGCCGAAGGTACCCATCCAGGATCGGTGCGAGCCGACCTCGCCGACGTCCTACCCGATTTGGGCGATGACCCCGCTGACCTGGGCTGACCCGGCCTCGGCAGACCTAGCGTTCCGACCATGGCGCTGTGGGACCTGCTGCGGGCGATGGTCCGACGATGGCCGATCGTGGTGGTCGGCGCGATCCTCACTCTCGCCGCCGCGAACTACGCGAGTCAGGACCGCAGCGTGTACTGGACGCGTACGGACCTGGTCTTCCTGGCTCCGAAGAACGCGCAGTATCCCAACGCGCTGCGGGCGACCTCCGAGGATCTGGTCATCACCGCCGGCGTGGTCGGCAAGCTCGTCGTCGGCACCCGGGAGATTCCGAAGTTCACCGCCACCGATGCCGGGCTGATCGGGATGGGCGTACGCGAGGGGTGGACCGTCCGGCTGCCCGACACCGGCGGCCAGTGGGCGCCCAACTACACCGACCAGTGGCTGATCATCGAGGTCGTCGGCTCCGACCCGGAGACCGTCCGCGCCCAAAAGGAGCAGCTGGTCGAGGAGATGACGGCCGCGCTCGACCGGGTGCAGGACGAATACCAGGTGGCCCGGGCGTTCCGGATGTCCACCAAGGAGGCGCCCGGCTCGACCGTCGTCTACCCCGTCGGCGGAAGCTCGAAGCGGGCGTTCGCCGTCACGGGGCTGCTCGGCGCCACGGCGACCCTCTACCTGGTCGTACTCATCGACCCGATCCTGCTGCGGCGCAAGGCGCGCCGCGCCGAGACGCCGCCGGAGACCGACCTTGGCTGAGACCCGCCCCCACACCGCCCTCGCCTGGAGCATCGCCAACACGGCGGTGACCAAGCTCGGCACGATGGTCGTCGGCATCCTCGTCGCGCGGCTGCTCGGGCCGGAGAGCTACGGGACGTACGCCGTCGCCTTCCTCGCCCTGATGGCGGTGCTGAGCTTCAACGAGCTCGGCGTGAGCCTCGCGGTGGTGCGCTGGAAGGACGACCCGCGCGAGATCGCGCCGACGGTGACCACGATCTCGGTCGTGGCGAGCCTGCTCATCGCCGCGGCGATGGTGATCGGGGCCGGGCCCTACGCGCGGGCGATGGGTGAACCGGACGCGGCGGTGCTGGTGGCGATGTTCGCCATCCCGGTCGTGCTCAGCGGGATCACCGCGACGCCCGCCGCGCTGCTGCAGCGCAACCTGATGCAGGGCAAGCGGATGCTCATCGACCAGATGGCCACGATCGTGGCGGTCCCGGTCATGCTCGGGCTCGCGTTGGCCGGCGCCGGTCCGTACTCCCTGGTCATCGGTCATCTTCTCGGCGTATCCGTCACCACCGTGATGTTCCTGCGGATGTCACCGCTGCCGTGGCGGATGGGGCTCTCTCGTGCGCACGCGGTCACGCTGCTTCGCTTCGGCGCCCCGCTGGCGGTGACCAGCATCCTGGTCTTCGCGGTCGGGTTCGCCGACCAGATCGTCATCGGCAGCATGCTGGGAGCGACCGCACTCGGGTTCTACGTGGTCGCCTTCAACCTCTCCAGCTGGCCGGTCACGATGCTGTCGCGACCGTTGCGGCAGGTCACGCCGGTGATCTTCGCCCGTCTGCAGCGCGACCCGGCCGGGATGCGGCACGCCTTCACTCGCCTCTCCGCGCTGGTGCTGACCCTGACGCTCCCGGGCTGCTCGGCGCTGGCCGCACTGGCGCCGGAGGTGATCGGCCTCGTCTACGGCGACGTCTGGCAGGCTGCCGCGGCACCGCTCCTCTGGCTCGGCGCGCTGGCCGTGCTGCGGATCTCCTTCGAGCTCGCCTACGACTTCCTCGTCATCGCCGGCTCGACGCGCAGCCTGATGACGATCCAGATCGTCTGGCTGATCGCCCTGGTGCCGGCGTTGCTGGCAGGGGCGGCATGGGACGGCGTCGGCGGGGTCGGCCTGGCCACGTTCGCGGTCGGCCTCGTCGTCATCCTGCCGCTGCACCTCTTCTATCTCGCGCGGGCCGGGGTCGGGCTCGGCGGCCTCGGCGCCGGAGCCGTCCTGCCGGCTATCGGCGCGCTCGCCGTCTGGGCCGCGGCCGTCGGGATGCGCTTCGCGCAGCCGTCGGTCTGGGTGACCTGCGCGGTCACCGGTCTGGTGCTCGCCGCCGTGTGGGCGGTGCTGCTGCGACGCCGACGCGAGGACGTGCGCTGGTTCCGCTCCGGTGCCGGCTCCCCCACCCCGAGTGAGCCCTCCACGACACTGAACGAGGACGTCCATGTCTGACCGTCTCGACGACAACCACGAAACCCTGGAGGAGATGTACGCCGCCGCCGCGGCTGCCGCTCGACGAAGGCCGCAGCGCGCGGCCGCGCTGGCGCAAGCCGCGGCCGAGTTCGCCTGGGGCAACCACACCGGCTGGTTCGCGTACGAGCCCCTCGAACTGCTGCTCACCGAGCTGGGCCGCTCGCTCCCGTCGGTGCCGGTGCCGACCCGGCCGCGGCGCACGCTGCACGTGGTCACGCAGATGTACCAGAGCGGCGGGCACACCCAGATCATCGCCGGCTGGACCGACCAGCTCGCCGACCGCTCCCACGAGATCGTCGCCACCCGGCAGATGACCTCTCCGATGCCGGCCAAGATCGCCTCCCGGCTCGGAGACCGGGTCAGCCTGACCATGCTCGACACCACACCCGGGAGCCTGCTCCACCGCGCCGCCCGGCTGCGTGCGCTCGCCTCGACCGCCGACCTGGTGGTCTCCCACTGCCACCCCTTCGACGTGGTCCCCGCGCTCGCCTTCGCCGACCGCCGCGACCTGCCGCCCGTGGTCTACATCGACAACACCGACCACGTCTTCTGGGTCGGCGTGCGGGCCTACGACCGGGTCGTCCACCTGCGCCGCAGCGGCCAAGACCTCGCCCAGCACCGTCGCGGCCTGCCGATGGAGCGGTCGATCGTGCGCAACCGGCCGCTGTCCGTCCGCGGCCGGACCAAGCGCCGCGAGACCGCGAAACCGCAGTGGCACGTACGCGCCTCCGACGTACTGGTCGTCACCGCGGCCGACTCGAGCAAGTTCCAAGGCGGCGACACCTTCCTGGCGGCCGTCGAGGCGGCGGTGGCCGCCGAGCCCCGCCTGCAGTGGCGGGTCGCCGGCCCCAATCCGGAGTCGGAGCCGTGGGCCGGGTTGGCGCGGCGTACGTCCGGACGGATCCAGGCCGTCGGCATGCTCCCCGACGTGGCTCCGCTGCACCACGCGGCTGACGTCTACCTCGACTCGTTCCCGTTCGCCGGGCTCACCTCGCTGCTCGAGTCCGGCGGCCTCGGCAACCCCGTCGTCACCTTCCGCGGCCACCGGCCCGAGTGCGCCGTGTGGGGCTCCGACTCTCCCGGGATCGACCACCTGATGCTGCGCCCCAACAGCGCCGACCAGCTGCGCGACACCCTCCTCGACCTGGTACGCCGGCCACGTGAGCGGGTCTCGCGCGGCAGCGCGACCGCCCAGGCGATCCTCGAGTGCCACACCGGCCCCGGCTGGGTCGCGGACGCCGAGTCGCTCTACCTCACGCCGCAGCGGCTTGGCGACGACCTGCTCGCCCCCGTCCGCGGCCGCGGCCACCTCGACCTGCTCACCGTCTCCGTCCAGGCGACCAACCCGTTCAGCCGCACCGGCGCCGACATCACCGCCGGCCTCCTCGGCGCGATGCCTCTCACCGACCGCATCTCCATGTGGCGTCAGACCCGCCGCGGCGGCGCCGGCCGCGTCCGCGACCTCGCCCCCGAGTGGGCCGCTGCTGCGGTTCGGGCGCGGCTGCGCCGCCGGCCGGCAGGAATACCCGGTTAACCGGGTATCCCTGCACTTCTCTGGCAATGCAACACCTGAGAAGTGCAGGGATTGCCTGAGCGCTGTGACACGTGTGGCTGCGGTGACTGCCGGCGCCGCTCAGCGCGGGCGGCGGAGACTCCCCTCAGGCGCTCCTCGGCACCTGCGCGGTCATGGCAGACTCGAGGAATGCGCGGATCCGAGCGGCCAGGCGTACGGGATCCTGCAGATCGGCCCACGAGATCCGCATGCACCGCCATCCGGTCGCCTCGGCAATCCGCTCTTGGCGGCGCTTCTCGCGGAGAACCACGTCAGTCGCTGTCTCCCCCACCCGATAGGGCCGCTCGTACTTGACCTTGCCGTCGATCTCGAACCAGACGCCGAACTCTGGAAGCGCGAAGTCGAGGCGCCGAGTCTTCCCCTCAGAGTCCGTCACCTCGTATTGCGGGATCGGCATCGGCAGGCTCTGCAGCCACGCAACCCCGACGAACAACGACTCAGCGAGGGACTCGATGCGTGGGTCAGCAAGCCGCAGCACGGCCTGGGTCGAAAGCGAGTTCGGCCACTGCTCCATCGAGAGCTCATAGCGTGCCTTCACACGCTCGAGGGTCGTGATCTTCCGATGTAGGAGATCGTTGACGACGCCAAGAGCCGCGACCATGGGAGCCACGGTCGTCACCTCCACGGCCGTTCGCTCCGGCGAGGTCAGCAGAAGCCCGTTCTCCGTCACGACATCCGCGTCGAGAAGCTTCCCGCTGTGTTGACGTACGCCAGCCTCGCGCCGGCCGGTGCGATGGTCTGGACGACTCAGGTGCACCTCTGCGAGATCCAGACCCCACAGCGGCCCATCACGTAAGGGAACGGCCGAGACGTGGGATAGGACCACGTCGGTCTTCGACTGCCGGTACGCCGCACGGCAGCGGACCGCGTACCGATCCTCCTCCGAAAGCCCGTCCCAGAGACTCCCATCCACGTAGGCGCCGCGCCGTGGCCTCGCGAGCGCGCCCGTACGTAGTGCCTGCGCCAGGGACCTGTCGCTGTGCCCGTTGTCGAGCAGCTCCTTGCGAAGGGCGATCGGAGTGAGTCGAGAATCGTCGAATGAGAGTGTCATGCTCTGCATCCTGCCGACTGCCACCGACATTTTCAGTCGCGCATGTTTCCGCGCATTGCCCTGCGCACGGCTGATTTCGGCTGACTTCTCTGGCATTTCCTGCACTTCTCTGGCATTGCATTGCCTGAGAAGTGCAGGGATACCCGGTTAACCGGGTATCCCTGCGCCCCCTCACCCCACAAAGAACGGCCGGTTGCGCGGACGACTCCACAGCGGCGCGAGAGCGGCCGGGTCGGCGCCGAGGAGGAGCCAGAGGCCGGTGTCGCGGGCGAGACCGACGACGTAGGGGCCGGTGGCGGTGGCGGCGAGGGGGGCGATCTCCTCGGGCCGTAGGCCGGAGACGAGGAGGAGCTGGTCGGGGGTGGTGGCGGCGACGGCGGCGACGACACCGGGCCAGCGGAGGGTGGCGGCGGAGAAGGCGAGACCGTTGCGCTCGAGTCCCTCGGCCTCGCCGACGGTGCCGTCGCGGGAGGGGTCGATGACGCGGATCGAGGAGCTGCCGGCGAGCCGGGCGACGTCGTCGACGAGCAGCCGGATGTCGGCGAGCACCACCTGGCGAGCGCGCCCACGAGCATGGTCCCGGTCCTGCGGGACCCCGCGCAGCGAGCGCGTCACCCGGCGAGCACGGACGGACTCGCCCCAGAACGTACGCGCGCCCCGGGCGCGCCGGACGGGCCAGGACGTGGTCCCGGCACCGTGCTCGCCGGCCACGATCCCGCACGTGGTGCGCACGGGCACCAGGCTCGCGTAGGTGTGGCCGACGCTGCGATGCGCGACGTCGAGGCGGGCGAGGTTGGTGGTCATGCTGTTGTGGGTCAGCGGGACGTCGACGGCGGCGGCGCGGCGGCCGGAGGCGCGCATGCGGAGGCAGTACTCCACGGCGTACGCGTGCCAGGCCAGGTCGGGCGACTCCGAGAGCGGCTCGCGCAGCGCCTGCGAGCGGGTGACCATGAAGAGCACCTCGTCGAGCGAGTCGACGTCGACCGGGACCGAGGTGGAGCGGCCGAGCGGGACGACCCGGTCACGCACCGCGCCGATGACCTCGCCGCGGTGGTCGACCCCGACCGCACCCAGGACGCCGATCGCCGGGTCGGCGAGGAGGGTCGCGGCGGCGGCCTCCAGCGCAGGCAGCGAGTGCAGATAGACGTCCTGGTGGACGAAGACGACGACCTCGTTGCGTGCCATCCGGGCGCCGTGGTTGAGAGCCGCACCGGCGCTCGCGTACGCATTCGAGACGTTGTCGACGGGGATCACCTCGGTCTGCGGCGATGCGCCCGGACCGGCCTTGACGGAGGCCGCCAGGCACGACTCCAGCACCGCCGGGTCGTTGTAGACGCAGACGATCGAGACCGGTGTACGCACCTCACCCATGCCTCACCGCCGCGGTGAGCACCTCGGCGACGTACTCCTGCTGCTCCGGGCTCAGATGCGGGAACATCGGCAGCGACAAGATCTCGCCCGCCGCCCGCTCCGCGACCGGGAAGGAGCCCTCGCCGAACCCCAGCGAGGCGTACGCAGCAGTCAGATGCACCGGGAACGGATAGTGGATCCCGGTGCCGATCCCAGCCTCCAGCAGGGCCGCGAGCACCCGGTCACGGTCACCGACCCGAACGACATAGAGATGCCAGACGTCGACGTTTCCCGGCGCGGACGAAGGCAGCCGAACGCCGGGCACGCCGTCGAGCAGAGCGTGGTAGCGGTCGGCGGCCTGCCGGCGCAGCTCGTTCCACTTCTCCAGCCGCGCCAGCTTCGCAGACAGAACGACGGCTTGGATCGTGTCCAGGCGGGAGTTCATCCCGACGACCTCGTGGACGTACTTCGTCTCCGAGCCGTGGGCCGCGAGCAGCCGTACCATTCGCGCGATCTCCGGGTCGGAGGTCGTCACCGCGCCGGCGTCGCCGGCCGCGCCGAGGTTCTTGCCGGGGTAGAAGCTGGTCGCCGCGACAGTCGCGAGCGAGCCGCCAGAGCGACCGTTCCGGCGAGCGCCCTGCGACTGCGCGGCGTCCTCGATCACCGGAATGCCCGCCGCGGAAGCGAGCGGCAGCAGCTGCTCCACGAACGCGGTCTGCCCGAACAGGTGCACCGGCACGATCGCCTGCGTACGCGGCGTAAGCGAACGCTCGACCGCGGCCGGGTCGATCAACAGGTGCGACTCGTCGACGTCCACGGGCACCGGCACCGCCCCGATCCGGCTGGCCGCCTCGGCGGTCGCGATGAAGGTGTTGGCGGGCACGATCACCTCGCCACCGGGCCGCACTCCGACGGCCCGCATCGCGAGCTCGAGGGCGTCGGTCCCGTTGCCGACGCCGACGCAGTGGTCGGCACCGACGAAGGCCGCGTACGCGTTCTCGAACGAGGTCACCTCCGGCCCGCCCACGAAGCCGGTGCGCTCGAAGACGCGGTCCAGCCCGAGGCGTACCTCGTCATCTATCTCCGACTGCTGCGACCCGAGGTCGACGAACGGCACCTTCACCAGATCAGCTCCTGACGTGAATTGAGACGGCGGGCGGGCACTCCGGCCCAGGTCTCCCCGGCGGGCAGGTCGTTGAGCAGGACCGCTCCCATGCCGAGGACGGAGTCGGCTCCGACGGTGGTGCGCTGACGCACCGAGGAGCTCATCCCGAGGTAGGCGGCTTCACCGATCACGACCTCGCCGCCGAGGGTCACCCCAGCGCAGATGGTCGCGTAGTCGCCGACGATGTCGTCGTGGGTGAGGACCGCATTTGGCATCGCGACGACATGGCGCCCGACGCGTACGCCGGCGGTCAGCACGACCCCGGCGAGCAGCACGGTCCCGACACCGAGCTCGCAGCCGGCCGGCACCGAGGCGTTGGGATGGACGATGGTCGCGTAGCGCTCCGGCGCCACCCCGTAGCCGATCAGCCGGTTGTAGAGGCGTCGGCGCGTCGACCCGGCCCCGGCGCAGATGACCAGGTCGTCACCGCAGTCGGTGGCGACCTCGACGGGCCCGATGACCTTGACTCCGCCGGTCCCGTCGACCGAGCCGATCATCTGGCCCCAGCACTCGCGGTCGTCGTCGACGGCGACGATCTCGTCGTACTCCGCCGCCGCCGCGACCTCCCCTGCGAGCCCACTGGCCGCCACGAGAACGAGCGTGGTCATCGACGTGCTCCCCCCTGCCGGAGTACGTCGATGACCCGCGCCTGCTCCGAGTCCGAGATCTGGTGGAAGAGCGGCAGGATGAGCGTGTTGTCGGTGAGGTGCTCGGTGGCCGGCAGGCTGAGCGATGGCGAGGCGTACGCAGGCTGCCGGTGCGACGCCATGATCCCGCGTCGCGCGGAGATCCCGGCCTCGGCCAGGGCGCTCAGCAGCCCCTCGCGGTCCAGCCCATAGGGGTATCCCACCTCGATCCAGAACGACTGGAAGTTGGAGGTGCCCCAGGCCGGGTCGGCCACGGCCCGCAGCCCGCCGATCTCGGCGACCGACTTCGCGTAGACCGCGGCCAGCTCGCGGCGCCGGGTGACCACCTCCGGCAACCGCGACAGCTGCACCAGCCCGACCGCGGCCTGCAGGTCGGTCATCCGGAAGTTGAAGCCGACCTCGTCGTAGGACTCCGGTGGCGAGACCAGGCTGGCGTGCCGGTCGGCGGCGGAGACGCTCATCGCGTGCTCGCGCAGCCTGCGCGCCCGCTCGGCCAGGTCAGCGCGCGAGGCGGTGAGCATCCCGCCCTCGCCGGTGGTGAGGATCTTGCGCGGGTGGAAGGACCAGGCAGCGATCTCCGCTCCCGCGCCCACGGGGCGGCCTCGGTAGGTCGACCCGGCACCGCAGGCGGCGTCCTCGATGACCATGATGTCGAGCGGGTCGCAGACCTCCCGGATCGCGTCCAGGTCGACCGGCACCCCGCCCTGGTCGACCACGATCACCGCGGTCGTCCGCGGCGTGAGGGCCTCCCGGACCGTCTCGGCGGTGAGGTTCCCGGTGACCGGTGACACGTCCGCGAAGACCGGCCGGGCGCCGACGTAGACCGCGGCGTTGGCGGTCGCGATGAACGAGAAGGACGGGACGACGACGTCGTCCCCGGGGCTCACTCCCGCCACGACCAGCGCCAGGTGGAGCGCCGTGGTGCAGCTCGAGGTGGCGACCGCGTGAGCAGCATGCTGCGAGGCGGCGAAGCGGCGCTCGAACTCAGCCACGCGCGGCCCCTGGGCGACCCAGCCGGAGCGAAGCACCTCGGCGACCGCCTCGACTTCCTCCTCGCCCAGCCAGGGCTGCATGACGTTGACGCGGCTCACGACATACCCCCGCTCAGGGCACGCCCCGCGGCGATCTCGGAGCGCAGCGGCGCCCACCACTCGACGAGCTGTCGCAGCCCCTCCTCGAGCCCGATCGTCGGGGACCAGCCCAGGTCCTCGCGGGCCGCGGAGATGGAGGCGAGCCGGCGGGTGACCCCGTTGACCGCGCGCTCCGGACCGTGCTCGACGCCGAGCGGGGAGTCCATGGCCCGCAACAGCGCCTCGGCCAGCTCCAGCAGCGAGGTCTCGGTGCCGGAGGCGATGTTGTAGACGCCCTCGTTCACATCGGACGCGGCCGCGAGGATGTTGGCCCGGGCGATGTCGGGGACGCAGACGAAGTCCATCGTCTGGCGCCCGTCGCCGAAGATCAGCGGCGGCTTGCCGTCAGCGATCCGCTCCATCCACCGCACCAGCACCTCGGTGTAGGCGCCGTGGACGTCCATCCGGGGTCCGTAGACGTTGAAGTAGCGCAGCCCGACGTAGTCGAGCCCGTGCATCGCCCGGAAGGACCGCACCAAGCCCTCGTTATAGGACTTCGCAGCCCCGTAGAGGGTGTCGTTGTTGTTGTGGTGGTGCCCCTCCGGCGTCGGGAACTCCTCGGCGAGCCCGAAGACCGAGGCCGAGGAGGCGTAGATCAGCTTGTCCACCCGTGCCTGCACGGCGGCCTCGACCACGTTGAAGGTGCCGTCGACGAGCACCTCGTTGGCCAGCCGCGGCTCCTCGGCGCACAGCGTGATCCGGATGGCGGCCTGGTGGAAGACCAGGTCCTTGCCTGCGGTGAGGTCACCGACCAGGTCCCGGTCACGGATGTCGCCCTCCACCAGCCGTACGCGACCGGTGGCGAGGGCGTCGTCGAGGTTGGCCTTGCGGCCCCGGATCAGGCTGTCGAGCACGTCCACGTGCGCGGCCCCCGCGTCGAGGAGCTGGTCCACGATGGTGGAGGCGATCGTGCCCGCACCTCCGGTGACCAGGACGTTCGCGCCATTCAGTTTCGTGAGGTCGGGAGAGGTCATCGGATCAGCTCCAGGGTTGGTGTCTCGGCGGCCACCTCGACGAGGGCGCCACGGGCTCGGAGGCTGGTCTGGGCCGCCTCCAGGACGGAGAGGACACGGAGCCCGGCGGCCCCGTCGGTGCGCGGCGTACGACCTTGCCGGATCGCCTCGGCGAACTCGCCGACCATCCGCCCGAGCGCCTCGTACTCGGGCAGCGCGGGCGCCCAGGTGTCGCCCAGCCGGTAGGAGATGGTCGCGGCGGCACGGTCGGCGATGTCCACGCTCTGCTGGACCAGGTCGACGCCGCGGTCGAAGACGCTGAGCCGCTGTTGCGGGTTGAGGTCGTCCCAGACCAACGTACGCCGGCTCCCGCCGATCACCATCTGCCTGATCTTGGTGGGGCTGAGCCAGTTGACGTGGACGTGGGCCATCGCCCCGCCCTCCAGCGGCAGGGTCAGGTAGCCGACGCAGGACTTGCCGGCCCTGAGGGGGTCGGCGCCGTGCGCGGCGACCCCGGTGGGGCGTAGCCCGCCGGGCAGGATGAAGTCGAGGATGGAGAGGTCGTGCGGGGCCAGGTCCCAGAAGACGTCGACGTCGGGCTGCACCAGCCCGAGGTTGATCCGTACCGAGTCGACGAACAGGATCTCGCCGAGCGACCCGTCCTCGATCAGCTCGCGGATCTTCTGCACGACCGGCGTGTAGCAGTAGGTGTGGTCGGCCATCAGCACGAGATCGTTGGCACGCGCGGCCTCGACCATGCTCCGCCCGGACCCCACGTCGTCGGCCAGCGGCTTCTCGACGAGCACGTGCTTCCCGGCCCGCAGCGCCCGCTCGACGAGCTGCCGATGCGTGCCCGCGGGCGTCGCGATCGCGACCGCGTCCACGTCCTCGCGCGCGAGCACCTCGTCGAGGTCGGTCGTGGCCAGCACGTCCGTGCCGCCGCCGATCACCTCCTGGGCCCGCGCGAGGTCCAGGTCGACCACCGCGACCAGCGACCAGTCCCGTGCGTTGCGGAAGTTGCGGACCAGGTTCGGTCCCCAGTAACCGGCCCCGACCACTGCCACGCCGAGCGGATCCCCATCAGTCATGTCGACCATGAAATCCGCGTGGGGCGAGACTCCGAAGAGCCTCGCCCCACCTATCCCCCCAATTAGGGACCGCTCAGCCGGCCTAGGGGGACGCCGGGCGGAACCTCACGTCCACGAAGTAGTTCGTGGAGTTCCAGGATCGGTTCGGGAGCCCCCCTCCGGCCCCGTACCGATACCTGCCGTTGGCTCCGCCCGGGGCCGTCAGTGGGCCGACCGTCCGAGACTGGGTGAGGGCGGCGGGCGTCGAGGAGTAGCGCCCGTTCGGCGCGTAGTAGGACACGACGTACGTCGCCCCCGGCGTGAGCGCGACCGGTGTCGGCAACGTGGCGGTCTGCCAGCCGGTCGCGGTCTCGTTGGTGAAGGTCACCTGGGCGATCCGGGTGCCGGCCGAGTTCCACAGCGAGCCGACATGGGTGCCGGTGTTGCCGGTGCCCTTGTAGAACCGGATCGCCGTCACCGATCCGGCCACCGACGTCGAGAACGCGGTGCCGACCTCGATCGGCAGGATGTCGAGCGTCGACGCGGTCTGCGGAGTCACCCCGGTGAACAGCGACACCTCCGTCACGACGGCCGGGACCGTCGTGAACGACCACGTCTGCGTGGGCAGGTTCGCCCCCTCGGTCGAGACCACCCCCGAGACCGTCACCGACACCGTCGCCCCGGACGGCAGCGCCGCCGACGGGGTGAAGCGCAGCGTACGTCCGTCGGTGCTCAGCGCGGCCGAACCCGCCACCGAGGACCCGTTGGCCATGACCGACATGTTCCAGCCGGTCGCGATCCCTGTCGAGAACGTGATCGACGGGTTCACCGAGGTCGCCACCTCGGTCGTGCCCGGGTCCGGAACCCGCTCGGTGACCGAGATGGTCGGGCCCGCCCGTTCGAAGACGACGTCTGCGAAGTAGTTCGTCGACCCGAACGAGTACTGCGGGAACCCACCCGCGGCACCGTAGAGATAGCGACCGTTGGTGCCCGCCGGAGCGGTCAGGTCACCCGAGGAGTAGGCGGTCGCGAAGAACTGCGACGTGGTCGCGTAGTGCCCCTGCGGAGCCAGGTAGGAGACCATGTACGACACCCCTGCCTGCACGTCCACCGGACTGGACAGCGTGGCCTGCTGCCAGCCGGAGGCGGTCTCACCGGTGAAGGTCACCTGGGCGAGCCGCTGGCCGGTCGAGGTCCACAGCGACCCGACGTGGGTGCCGCCGTTGCCGGCTCCCTTGTAGAACCGGATCGCCGTCACCCGGCCGTCTCGGGTGGGACTGAACAGCGTCCCGACCTCGACCGGAGAGCTGTCGTCCTGTGCCTCGACCGCGGGCACCACGTCACCGAAGAGCGTCTGGCTCGCTGGTGTCTCCGCGGATCTGGTTCGGAATGTCCAGGTCTGCGTGGGCAGACTCGCCCCCTCGGTCGAGGTGACCCCACTGATCGTGACCGTCACGTCCGCGGATGCGGGCAGCGAGGACGTCGGGTCGAAGGTGAGCGTCGTCCCGGAGTTGCCGAGCGTGGTCGTCCCCGGGATGGGCTGGCCGCCCGAGGTCGCCGACACCGAGTAGCCGGAGCTGATCGCCGAGGAGAACGACGCCACCACGTTGGTCGAGCGCGGCACCTCGACCGCCCCGGGAACCGGGCTGCGCGAGGTCATCGTCAGCGACGGTGCGCCCTTCTCGAAGACGACGTCGACCATGTAGCTCGAGGGCGAGGTCCCCGCAGGGAAGCCCGTGCCATAGGCGTACGCCCCTGCCGTCGAGGTCACCCGCAGCGGCGGCTTCGACAGATTGGCCGAGGCGAAGGCGTTCGGGGTGGCCGAGTAGTAGCCGTTGGTGCGGTAGGAGGCGACGTAGTCGGTGTTCGCCTGGATCTGCACCGGCTCGGTGAAGGTCAGCGTCTGCCAGCCACTGGTCGACTCGCCGGTGAAGGTGCCCTGGGCGAGCACCGCCCCGTTGGCCGACCACAGAGTGCCGGTGTGCGGAGCGGCGTTGTTGACGCCCTTGTAGAACTTGACCCCGGTGACCGTGCCGGCGACGTCCGCGCGGAACCTGACGCCCAGCGTCAGCTGCGCGTTCTCCGGGTCCTGGAGGACCGTCGGAGTGGCGTCCTCGTCATAGATCGAGCACGGGCAGACCCCTGCCGCAGCCGGCGGCTTGGCCGTACGGAACGACCACGTCTTCCCGGTCGAGATCGCCGTCCCACCGCTGTCCTGCCCCGAGAGCGTGGCGGTGTAGGTGACGAACCCGGCGAGGTTGGCCGACGGGGTGAAGGTCACCGTCCTGGTCGTCGAGTCGTAGGCGGTCGACCCGGCCACCACGTTGCCGAGCGAGTCGGTCAGGCGCAGCCCGACCGACGAAGCGACCACCGGCTTGGTGAACCTGGCGCTCACCGTCGTGTTGCGCGGCACCGAGGAGGAGTCGGCCAGCGGCCACTGGTTGGTGGCGGTCAGCGGCGAGTTGTCCGTGGTCGTGAACAGCACGTCCACGAAGTAGTTGGGGTTCTGGTACGAGCTCGCCGGGAACTGCCCGGCACCCGCGTAGACCCCTGCCGGAGCGGCCCCGTAGCCACCCTCGACCTCGAACGGGTACGCCTCGAACCCCTGTGCAGCGAACGCCCACGGCGCCACCGCATAGTGCCCGGCCGGAGCCGTGTAGGAGACGGTGTACCTCGCCCCCGCGGCGACCGCGACCGGCTGGCTGAACGTCGCCGACTGCCAGCCGCCGCTCGACTCGTTGGTGAAGGTGACCTGGGCCAGTCGCTCTCCGCTGCTGCTCCACAGGGAGCCCACGTGGGTGCCGGTGTTGCCGGCGCCCTTGAAGAAGCGGACGCCCGCGACGTACCCGTCGGCCTGCGGGGTGAAGCGCAGGCCGAGCTCGGCGGCGCCGCCGTCGTTGGCCGACGGTGTCGCCGGGCTGGTGACGGCGTTCCAGGTCGTCGGCACCTCCCGCTGTCCGAGGATGCTGCACGGGCAGGTCACGTTGAAGCTCCGGTTGACGGCGGTGCCGATGTTGGCGCTGTCGTCCACGGCGCGGACCCGCACCGGGGTGCTGCCGACCCCGGGCTGGACGTACGTCACCGACCAGGCGGTCGTCCCGGTCGCCGGGTGCCAGGAGGTGCCGTCGTCGAGGGAGTACTCGACTCCGGCGACCACGCCACCGCCCGTGTCGGTCGCTGTGCCGGTGAGCGTCACCTTGGTGCCGTTGGGCTGTGTCGAGCCGGCAGCCGGCGACGTGATGGCGACCGACGGACCGGTCGTGTCGGTGGTCTTGGTCGCCGCGACCAGGCCGCTCATCAGCGTCGTCGGCTGGGCGTCCATGTCGGCCAGCAGGTTCACCTGCGCCTGTTGCATCCGGCGGTCGGCGGTCTCGTCGTGGTACGGGTTGTCGTGCTCGGAGTCGAGGCCCCAGGTCCATTGCACCGATCCCGCGCCGAAGACGAGCGCGCCGCTGGCGGCCCGGTACAGCGTGAGGGCATGGGTCGTGGTGCCGTCGCCCGTGGTCCGGCCGAAGTCGGTCATGTACTGGTTGTCGATGAACCCGGTCGTCTCCGACATTCGGATCAGGCCGGGTGGTCGGAACCCGTTGTCCTGGTCCTCGTCGGACTCATAGCCGACCGTGTGTGGCGCCAGCTCGGTCTGGTCGGCGGTCATCCCGGACAGGCCGGTGTTTCGCCACAGCCGTAGCCCGCCCTGGGACTTCTTCACCGTCACCGGCAGGTCGGTCAGGTTGGACATGAAGATGGTGCCGGTCAGGGAGTTCTCCGGCTTGCCGCCGCCCTGGGACTTCGGCGTGTAGCGCGGGTCGCGCCAGGTGCCGGTCGACTCCGGGGCGGGGTCGAGCTTGGCCTGCGCCCAGGACTCCTTGTAGGTGACCAGGGTCCGGTAGGGCGTGTTGGTGCCGTCCTTCGAGGCCTCGTAGCGGGTCCTCCAGTAGACCTCGTTGCCGCTGAGGAACTGCAGGTTGACGCCCGCATCCCGGGCGGCCTCGACGTTGGCCCGCTGCTGCCCGCTCCAGTATTCGTCGTGCCCGACGCTGAGGAAGGTCTCGTGGTTGGTGAGCAGTCCGCCGCGACGGTCGGTGTCGATCCCGGCGATGTAGCTGACGTCGTAGCCGTTGCGCTCGAGGAACCGCACCAGCGGGTACTCGTTGGCGAAGAAGAAGTCGTGGGATGTCCCGCCGGAGCGGGTCGAGAACGGACGGTTGTAGCTGAGCTTGTAGGCCCGGCCGTTCCCGCCGCCGGTGTAGAAGCTGGAACCGCCGTAGTTGTTGTACGCCTGCCAGGTGGTGTCGGAGGTCTGGAAGACGACGTCGGAGTGGCTGTCGTCGTCACGGACGATGAAGGTGATGTGGCTCGACTCGTCGGTGTCGCCGCGGTCCAGCTTGGCGACGTAGACGCCCGAGACCGCGGTCGCCGGCACGTTCCAGGAGGCCGAGACCGCCCAGTTGCCGCAGTCGGTGATCTCGGTGGTGGTGTCGCGATAGCAGTTGGGCTGGTTCTGCGGCAGGTTCGCCGACGGGGTCACCGAGGTGATCCGGCGGGCGCCGTCACCGCCGTAGTAGCCCATCCGGTAGATGGTGACCGTGTACGCCGAGGCATCGGTGTCGACCTTGAAGTCGATCCGGTTGCCGACGTCGACGCTGATGTCGGTCGCGAACCCCTGGATCGAGCTGTCGCCGGCGCCGGTGATGCCCCATTCGCTCGCGGGACTCCCTGGTTTGCTGTTCTCACACGCGATCGCATTGCCCTCCGGCCCACATGGGTCGGCACTCGCGCTGGACGCAGTGACGAGCGATATGACAGGTGTGACAAGAACAACTCCGAGCAACGCGGCCAGTCCCGTTCGCAGCTTCACAGTCGTGCTCCTTCTCGGATCAGGCTCGCGAACTCTCGTCGCGCAACCAGGTGGTGTAGTCGCCGGTCCGGACCGCTCTGCGGGAGAGCATCCGGGCGACGAGGGTGACTGTCATGAAGACCGGAACCCGAAGTCCGATCGCAGGTTGACGCAGCCCGAGCGTGAGGAGATCCGAGAACGAGGTGGATCCGTGCCGAGCACCATGGGCGTCGGCTTGAGCGTTGCCGGTCGCGACGCGGATCCTGCGTCTGACCAGGTCTTTCACCGTACGCGGCGGCCTCACGACCACGGTCGCGTCGGTGACGACGCGGCGCTCGGCTGGCGTGAACAGCTCCGAGGCGACCAGGTCATCGTTCATCAGACTCGCCCCCGGACCGGTAGCGGCGGCGATCCGGGCCTGGCCCTCGGCGGTGAGGCAGAAGGCCCCGCGGCCGAACAGGCCGCTGCGTACTGCTGGAAGCGCCTGCCACACCCGGTAGTAGGCGCGGACCGGCCAGGAGGAGTGCTCGGTCGGGATGCTCCGCCCGGGCGCGACGGCCAGCACCCCGTCCTCCTCGAGCGCGTCGACCAGCCGGAGCAGGTCGGCGCCGGTGAGGCGTACGTCGGCATCCAGGTGAAGTCTCGGATAGGTGATCGCAGCGGCGTTGCCGACCTCGACCGCGCGCGCCTTGGAGGCCTCGGCGATCTCCAGGACGCGTACGCCCGGGACCTTCCGGGCCACGGCGGCGGTGTCGTCGGTGCAGCCGTTGCAGACGACCACCACCTCGACGGCCCCCTCGGGGATGCCGTCGAGCAGGGCCGTCAGGTTCTCCGACAGCCCCTTGGCCTCGTTGTGCGCCGGCACCACGACGCTCGCGATCATGATGGTCGCTCCCCGCTGGGGACGACGAAGTTGATCATGTTGCTGTTGTCGTAGTCCTTGGCGATGACCCGGCCGGGGTTGCCGCAGACGAGGCTGTGGGGCGGGACGTCCTTCGACAGCACCGTGCCGGCGGAGATCGTGCAGCCGTCGCCGACCGTGATCGCGCCCGTGATCACCGCGCCGGGACCGATCCAGACGTCGTCGCCGATCGTGGGCAGGCCCTGGTCGCCGTCGGCGATGCGCTGGCCGATGGTGACGTTCTGGTGGAGGACGCAGTTGCTGCCGACCACGGCCGGGCCGACGATGATCCCCGAGCGGTGCATGAGCAGCAGCCCGGGCCCGATGTCGGCGCGCCGGAAGATGTCGGCGTGGTGGACGCGGATGTTGCGCCGGTTCCAGAACCAGTAGACCCCCAGCGCGAGCACACCGAGCAGACGGTTGCGGGTGCGCAGCCGGGTCGCCCAGCGTCCGAAGCGATAGCAGGCGACGCAGTGCAGCTCGTAGTCGAAGAGCCAGAACCGCAGCCTGGACAGGCGAGACGTACGCGGACCGTCGAGGACGATCGCGTACATCTTGGCCAGGTCGACCTCGAAGTCGCCTGTCACCTGGGCTCCGTCAACTAGCAAGGCTCTCTCGATCCTGGGCCGCTGTCTTCCGGCCGACGTACGCCACCAGATTGGCGACCCCGTCGAGGTTCTCGGGCACGGTCTCGGCCTCGTCCACGGAGATCTCGAACTCCGCCTCGAGGAACTCGATGAGCTCCAGGATCCCGGTCGAATCGATCACGCCCGACTCGACCAGCGACTCCGACGGCCCGGGCAACCGGGTCTCATCACCCAACAGCAGGCTGTCCAGGATGAAGCCTTCGATCGTGCGCTGTACGTCCGCCATCACATCTCCCTGTTTGTGAACGGTCTACGAATGCCCCTCCGTTCTGTCAGCCGAAGCGGGTCGGGAGCAGAAATCGGGCCCGGAGATGCCGACATTGGGTGATAAACGGGTCGATCCCGGTGCCCTGGCATACCTGCGCGAGCAAACCTTCGGGCACCGTCCGGGATCGATCGAGGAGCGCCATGTGCGGGATCTGTGGGGTGCTGAGCAGCACCGAGGCGCCTGACCCTGCCCTCGTGCGGGACATGCTGGGCGCTCTCGCCCACCGTGGCCCCGACGGCAGCGGCTACTACCGCGACGAGCGGGTCGCGCTGGGCCACACGCGGCTGGCGATCGTGGACACGGTCGGAGGCACCCAGCCGATGACCAGCCGCACGTGCCGATCCGCAGGTGAGAGCGAGCAGGTCTGGGTCACCTTCAACGGCGAGATCTTCAACCACGTCGAGCTCGCCGCCCAGCTCCGCTCCCGCGGCCACGTCTTCGACACCCGCTCGGACACCGAGGTCATCGTGCACGCCTGGGAGGAGTGGGGGCCGGGCTGCTTCGAACGCTTCAACGGCCAGTGGGCGCTGGCGATCTGGGACCGCCGGACCGGAACGCTCGTCCTGTCCCGGGACCGCTTCGGCGTCCGCCCGCTCTTCTACACGCGCGCCGCCGGGCAGCTGCTCTTCGCCTCCGAGGTCAAGGCCCTGTACGCCTCCCCCGACGTCCCGCGCGAGCTGGACCCGGCCGGGCTGGACCAGGTGCTGACGCTGTGGTCGGCGGTCGCCCCGCGCACCGTCTTCCGCGACATCGCGCAGGTGCCCCCGGGCTCCTACCTCTCCTTCCGAGACGGGGTCGAGGTCGAGCGCCGCTACTGGGCGCCCTCGTTCCCACCGGCGGGTGCCGAGGAGCTCACCGACCTGGAGGCCAACGCCGAGGCGCTGCGTACGACGCTGATGGCCGCCACCCGGCTACGGTTCGAGCGCAGCGACGTACCGGTGGCCGCGTACCTCTCCGGCGGGATCGACTCCGCGGTCACGGCGGGCGCGATCGCGGGGTTCACATCGGCGCCGCTGCACACGTTCTCGCTCCGGTTCGCCGAGGCCGAGTTCGACGAGGGCGGCTTCCAGGCGCTGATGGCCGAGCGGCTCGGCACCGTCCATCACGACGTCGTGGTCAGCGAGCGCGACATCGCCGACGTCTTCCCCCAGGTCGTACGCCACGCCGAGTCGCCGCTCCTGCGGACCGCCCCGGCGCCGATGTTCCTGCTCTCCCGGCTCGTGCGGGAAGCCGGCTTCAAGGTGGTCGTCACCGGCGAAGGCGCCGACGAGGTGCTCGGCGGCTACGACATCTTCCGCGAGGCCAAGATCCGGGACCTGTGGCTGCGGGACCCGGAGGCCGCCGAGGCGGCCGTCCAGCAGCTCTACCCGTGGATGCACCGCTCCCCGAACCAGGCGCCGGCGTTCGCACGCAGCTTCTTCTCCCGCAACCTCTCGGCCGACGATCTGGCGATGTCGCACCGGCCGCGGTGGGACTCCACGGCGGTGCTGGCCTCGATGCTGCGGCCCGAGATCCGGTCGGTCGGTGGCAGTGCGGCCGGCGTCGTCGACGCGATGCCCGCCTCGGCCGCGTCGTGGGACCCGGTCGCGCGCGCCCAGTGGCTGGAGATGACGACCCTGCTGCCCGGCTACATCCTGGCCTCCCAGGGCGACCGGATGCTGATGGGCAACTCGGTCGAGGGCCGGTTCCCGTTCCTCGACCCGCACGTCGCCGAGCTCGCCGGCCGGGTCCCGGCCGAGCACAAGATCCACGGCATGGACGAGAAGCACCTGCTCAAGCGGGCCTTCGCCGACCTGGTGCCCGAGGAGATCCTGCGCCGCCCCAAGCAGCCCTACCGGGCACCTGATGCCGCCGCGTTCTTCGCCGGCGGCACCCCGGACTGGGTCTTCGACGTCACCTCCGGCTCCGCGCTGGAGGCCGCCGGGGTCTTCCGGCCAGAGCTCGTCCAGCGGCTGCTGGAGAAGGCCCGGCGGACGGGCGGACGGGGCCTGGGCAACACCGACAACATGCGCCTGGTCGCCGTCCTGTCCACCCAGCTGCTGCACAGCGAGCTGCTCACCGCACCGACTTCATCGGCCGCACCGCCGGCCCCGCTCACCGTCTTCGACCAGATTCTCGGGCCCAGCCTCGAGCCGACCGGAAGGACCTCAGCATGACCACGACCAGCCAGAACGCAGCGTACGGACTGGAGACGCTCCGCTTCGACGAGGAGGCGGAGGCGATCCGGATCGGCGACGCGATCCGCCACTATCTGGTGGCGAACAAGCGCAAGGGCATCGTGCTCGGTGTCTCCGGCGGAATCGACTCCAGCGTGGTCGCCGCGCTGGCGGTCAAGGCGCTCGGCCCGGATCGGGTCTTCGCGCTGCACATGCCCGAGCAGGAGTCCTCCGACGACACGATCGGATTCAGCACGAAGCTGACCGATGCCCTGGGGATCGACTCGGTGCTCGAGGACATCTCCCCGGTCCTGGTCGGTCTCGGCGCCTACCAGCGGCGGGACGACGCGATCCGGCGGGTCGTGCCGGCGTACGGGCAGGGGTGGAAGTCGAAGATCGTGCTGCCCAGCGTGGTCGACTCCGACGCGTTCCGGCTCTTCTCGGTCGTCGTCGAGGACCCGTCCGGCGCGCAGAGCACGCACCGCCTGACCACCGAGGCCTACCTGGAGATCGTGGCCGCGACCAACTTCAAGCAGCGCGCCCGCAAGGCGCTGGAGTACTTCCACGCCGACCGGCTCAACTACGCCGTCGCCGGCACCCCGAACCGGCTCGAGTACGACCAGGGCTTCTTCGTGAAGCTCGGCGACGGTGCCGCCGACGTGAAGCCGATCGCGCACCTCTACAAGTCGCAGGTCTACGCGATGGCCGCCCACCTCGGCGTGCCCGAGGAGATCCAGGCCCGTCCCTCGACGACCGACACCTACTCGTTGGAGCAGTCGCAGGAGGAGTTCTACTTCTCGCTGCCCTACCAGCGGATGGACCTGTGCCTCTACGGGCTCAACCACGACGTCCCGACCGCCGAGGTCGCCGAGGCCACCGGGCTGACCGTCGAGCAGGTCGAGCGTGTCTACCGCGACATCGAGCAGAAGCGGCGTACGACCGCCTACTTCCATGCCGCCCCGATGCTCGTCGAGGACGTCGCCGAGATCGCCAGTCCTAGGTAGATCCTTGACGCTGCGGCTCGCCGTGCGGTGACCGGAACAGGGTGGATGGAGACATGTCCCACCCAGAACCGAGGAGGTTCCATGTCCGAACCGTCACCAGAACCCGGCGAGATCGTAGACCTGTCACTCGGTCTCTCCGACAGCGACGCCAAGCCGATGATCGACGCACTCGAGATCGAGATCGACGAGGCCGTCACCGCTATCAACATCTTCGACGAGGACACCGAGGACGGCGAGGCTGCGGAGACCGCAGGCACCGACGCGATGATCCCTGCCGAGGATCTTCCGGAGGACCTGATCTATGAGTGAGATGCTCACCCTCAGCGGCAAGCCGATCGACTGGAACAACCCACCGAAGCAGACCGCTCTGGCGCTGTGGTCGCGAACGACCTCGAGCGGCAAGCTGGTCAAGGGATCGGCTCGGACCATCGCGCACCTGTGCGCGATCGACGCCGCTGCGCAGAAGAAGTTCGGCACCAGGATCGTCATCATCCAGGCGCCGTTCAACAACACCGTCAGGGCGTCCGCGGGCACCCACGACCACGACGCCTGCACCGACCTGCACATCCCGGGCGTGAACTGGCGAACGCAGGAGAAGTGGCTACGAGCGCTCGGGTACGCCTGCTGGTACCGCTTCCCGCCGGCGTTCGGCCACCACATCCACGGGTTCACGCTGCCGCCGCAGTCCGGTGTCGTCCGGACCGACGACTTCCGCGACCTCGGGGTCACCGTCGGGAAGTACGTCGACGGGGGCTCGGCGCTCTTCGGTTTCCAGGCCACGAGCTCGCAGCTCGAGGACTACCTGCACCACGCGTTCGGTCTCAAGGGCCAGCACGGCGAAGGCAGTGACAAGAGCTGGCACCCCGCCAACGTCAGGGCCACGATCTTCGACTACGCGGCGTACGCGAGGTCGAAGGCCAAGCCCGTGTGGAAGCCGAAGAACACCAAGTCGAACCTGGCGGTCGTCCAGCACCAGTTCCAGATCGCGGCGGGTCTGCGCAAGGGCAAGCGGATCCGCACCAACGGCGTGGGCTGGATCCAGAACGCGCTCAACGCCAAGGCCGGTTCGGACCTCGTGGTCAACGGCATCGTGGACAGCGCCACGCTCGCCACCTGGAAGAAGTTCGAGATCAAGACGGGCGGCACCGGCGCGAAGTCGACTCCGGATCCGCGGAGCCTCAAGAAGCTCCAGATCGCGTTCCGGTTCGTCGGGCCCGAGGCGCACCTGCCCGGCGGGTGATCAGGGTTGAATATCAAGATCCATTGATATAACGTCGGCAGGCATGAGCACACCACCCTTCATCCCTGCCGACCACCTCGGCGCCGTGAACCGCGCCCTGACCACGACGACCCGCGGCGGCGAGGAGCTGCGCGTGCTCGTCGTCGAGCGCAGCTACGACGCCGACCCCGACGAGGTCTGGGACGCCCTGACCACCAAGGAGCGCATCCCGCGCTGGCTGATGCCGGTCACCGGCGACTTCGAGGTCGGCGGCCGCTACCAGCTCGAGGGCAACGCCGGCGGCGAGATCCTCGCCTGCGACCGCCCGAAGCTGCTCTCGATCACCTGGGCCTACGGCGACATGATGTCCTGGGTCGACGCGACCCTGACCGCCTCCGGCGGCCGTACGCTGCTCCGCCTCGAGCACTCCGCCCCCGTCCCGCCGGAGCAGTGGAAGGAGTTCGGCCCCAGTGCCGTCGGCATCGGCTGGGAGCAGATGCTGCTAGGCCTGGCCCTCCACCTCTCCGCCCCCGAGGCCGAGAAGATGGACCCGATGTCCCCCGACGCGCTGCCCGCGATGATCGAGCACACCAAGGGTTCCGCCGCCGCCTGGGTCGAGGCCGACATCGCCTTCGGCACCTCCCCCGACCAGGCCCGCGCCGCCGGCGAGCGCTGCGTAGCCGCCTACACCGCGATGCCGGACTAGCCGCTTGCACGCCTTCGACGTCCTCGGCGACCCAGTACGCCGCCGCATCCTCGAGCTCCTCGCCGACGACGACCTCACCTCCGGCGAGATCGTCGAGACCATCTCCGCCGAGTTCGGCATCCGCCAGCCGGCGGTCTCCATGCAGCTCAAGGTCCTGCGCGAGCACGGCTTCGCCAACGTACGCCCCCACGGCACCCGCCGCATCTACTCCCTGGACACCGGCCCCATGGCCGAGGTCGACGCCTGGCTCACCCCCTTCCGCCGCTTCTGGACCCAGCACCTCGATGCTCTCGACACGGAGATTCGGCGTGGGCGTCGGAGGGGTTCTACGGGGGACTGAAGCCGCATTGGGGACCGGCCGCCGACCCGTTACGGAGGGTGTTCTCGCCAGATCCCGGAGTAAAGGACGGCCTTCGGCCGCCGGCTTCGCCGGCCGCTTCGCGGTCCTTGACACCGGGCTCCGCCGAGAATTTTGGCTGTATATCGGGTCGGCGGCGGGGTTTGGCGCGGAGTCAGTTAGTTGGGCACGGGATCGGGATCTCGGGCCAGTGACGATGGGCCGCGAGGCTCGCGGGTGGCGGGGTCACGAGCTCCCCACTCACCGGAAAAGTTCCCCATGGGCGCGGAGGTTCCCCACCCTCCGGAGCGTGGGGAACCTCCGCCGCAGTGGGGAAAAGTCCCCATCAGCAGGGAAACGGCCAGTGCGGAGTCGACAGAGCTGGCCAGAACGCTCGTGGGGCATCGCGGTGGACGGCTTCAGCGAAAGCTGAGACCGGTCGCCAGCGGGGTCGGCGGGCCTGGCGCGCAGGTCCTGGCGACGTGATTCCTGACCCCCGACTTAGGGGCGGCGGGTGAACCGGATGGTGCCATCGGGTAGTCGCTCATGGGTGTAGGCAGGGTTGTGCGCCAGGCGGTGATGATGCGGGCACAACAACGCCCCGTCTTTCAGGTTGGTCTTTCCGCCGGCGGCCCAGGGTTCGAGGTGGTGGGCGTCGCACCATTCGGGTGGCATGTCACAGCCTTCGGCTTGGCAGCACTTGTGCTGCAACCGCATCGCCTTGCGCTGGATCGGCTGGAAGAACCTGCTGCCCCGGCCGGCGTCGAGGACCTCGCTGTCGCCGCCGAGGACCCAGGGGATGATGGTGGCGTTGCACGCCATCCGCCGGGCTTCCGCTGCCGAGATGGTGGTGCCGTTGGTTTCGTCGTAGCCGAGGGTGGCGATGCCGAGGTCTTTGCGGAGTTCCTCGAGGGAGATCACCACGTTGATGGTGGTCGCGTCACCGCCGTGACGGGGCAACGCTGCCGGGTCCACCGTCTCCAGGAGCCGGACGAAGCCTTGTCCCATGAGTCGCTCCCACGGGGGCAGCGGGGCACCCTTGGTGACGAGTTGTTGCTTGCGGGGTTGGGCGTAGGCCTCGACCAGCCGCTTGAACCGCATCCCGGCCGAGACCGGCAACACACCCTCGAATCCGACGGTCCCGTCGTGGTTATCCCACACCCGCAACGCCGTCTTCTGCTGGGCACGTTCCTCCTCAGCAAGGAGGGCCTTGGCTTCAGCGTCCTCGAACCGGGCCGGGTCGACCTCGACCAGGATCCGCTTCCCGACGATGCGGAGCTCGTTCGCGGTCAGGCGACCGGCGTAGTCGACCAGCAGCTTCTCCGCCATGATCAGGTCCTCACTACTGGCGACCGGGTTGGTCTCGATCTTCTCGAGCGCCTTGGTGATCACCCTGGCTTTGTCCTGGGACACGACACCCTCAGCGAGACCGGCGGCGACGAGGTCGTACTTCGCGACACTGGTTGCGAGTTTGATCTGAGAGCGGGCCACGGCCTTGTCGACCAACAACTCGGCCCGCATCCAGCCGGACGCGTCTTTGGCACCGGTCTCTTCAGCGATATCGCCGGCGGACGCGAGCACCCGCAGCTTGAGCGCGGCCTGCTGGGCCTGGAGCTTCTCCAAGCGTTCCAGCAAGTCCTTCTTCTGCTCGGTGCGCCAATAGGCGGGATCTGTTGCCAACAGGTCTTGGAGGGCGGTCTCGATGGCCTTCAAGGCAGCGTCGATCGCGTCGCCGGGGTTGGTGCCCCAGTGGTCGATCGAGCGGCCGAGACTCATCGCCCATCCTCCCCTTCAGAGGCGTGCTGTGATGAGTCTGATTCTACGCCTCCAGCCCGTCCCTGACCATCTATTTTCCCAGGTCAACCACCATTTTCGCGGTGAGCGAACGACCTAGCATCTGTGGATGGTAAGTGGCCCGAAGGGCCACCCCTCCACCCCAACAACCTCACCTGTCCCAGCAAGAATCCGCTGCGCCACACCCGGGCCGCCGCCCCGATAGCCAGCCAAATTTTTTCTCGACGGGCCCCGGTGTCAAGGACCGCGAAGCGGCCGGCGAAGCCGGCGGCCGAAGGCCGTCCTTTACTCCGGGGTCCGTTGAGAAGACCCTCCAAGAACGGGTCGGCGGCCCACCCCAACCACGAAAGAACATCAGCGGATCCGAGCCCGACGCCGATCAGTAGTGATGAGCTCGACATTGATCCCAGCAGCCCGCACGAACGCGATGAGCTCGTCGTCGAACATCTCCCCAGGCTGAGGCGGACTGAGCGTACGAGCCCCAGCGACCCCGAGCTCGACAAGAGTCGACTCCAGATCAGGAACCATGAAGGCCAGATGATGGAGACCGTACGCATGCGGCCCAGGAGTCACCGGAGTGATGAGCTTGATGGGGATCGAGTCGGGCTTCTCCAGGAAGACCCCGCTGACCCCGTGGCGGGTGTTGACGACCGGGTCCGTGACGCGACGGTAGCCGAAGAGCCGCTCGAAGGCCTCAGCGGTGCGGAGCAGGTCGCGGACCTGGATGCCGATGTGGTCGAGCCGGAGGTCAGGCATCGTCGCCCCGCATCGGGACGCCTTCGGCGACGGCGGTGGCGATGGCCATCCGGGGTCCGGGGACGGTGGCGACGCGGACGGCGGTGACACCGGCCAGCGCCGCGAGGTCCGCCGCAGGGCCTTCGAGGGTGACCTCGAGAGACCCGGGAGCATCCTCGAGCACGGTGATCCCGCGCCACGGCAGCGGCCCGCACCACTCCCCGGGACCGAGCGCCTTCCAGACGGCCTCCTTGGCGGCGTACCTCATCGCGAAGGCCGTGGCGGGGGTCGCGGCGGCCATGCACTGGGCGATCTCGGCGTCGGTGAACCAGCGCACCGCGAACCCGGAGCCGCGCATCGCCAGGAGCCGAGCGAAGCGCCTGATGTCGGCGATGTCGATCCCGACTCCCTGCAGGCTCATCGCACGCTCATCGCCCTGTGTCAGCACCTCAGGCGACCGGACTGTGGGTCGCCACCATCTTGAGCAGCTCGGCGGCGACGGCCTCCGAGCCGGCCTCGTTGAGATGACCGCGGTCGAAGGTCAGGTTCTTGTTGAGCACGTAGTACGTGCTGCCGTCCTGGCTGCGCTCCCCGGTGCCGTCGGCCTCGGCCGCGGCGATGTCGACGAGGCGGCCGGTGGCGCCGTACTTCTCCCGGATCATCGCGTTGTAGCGCTCCCGGGCGATGTTGTCGGCCGGCCCCATCTCGTCGTCGCGACCCAGGGCCGCCTTCACCTTGGACTTCCAGTTGCGGTCGGCGGTGAGCGGCACGGTCGTGTAGAGGAAACGTACGTCGGGATGGGCTGCCTCGACCTCGTCCATCGTCGACACATAGGCGTCGAAGACGGCCTGCACATCGGTGGAGGCGGTGATGTCGACGTAGCAGAGCTTCATCAGCGCGACGTCGATGTCCTTCCCGGCGGGGCTGTCCACCAGCTCCGCGAACGCGGCGAACTTGCTGAGCGGATCCTCGTTCACCCCGATATAGGCATGCCGCATCGTCGCGCCCTCCGCATCAGTCATGCTGGCGCCGGAGATCTCGGGACCGGACACATCGGCCATGGCCGGCGCCGGCACCGAGGCGTCGGCGTACACCTTCGTGACTCCGTCGAGGATGTTCATCCCGACGGAGTTGTGCCCGAAGAGCACCTTGGTCTGCCCCGCGACCTGCAGCTCGGACTCGCTGGGCTCTGCGATCGCGACCTGCTCGTTCATCCCTGGACTCCTCAGCAACCATGCCCCGGCCAGCGCGACCGTGACCACCAGCACTCCTGCCCACACTCCGGCCAGCAGCTTCACCGAACCGGAAACCTTTTTCATCGACATCCTCAACCCACCTTGACCCCTTCGAAGCCGGCATCATCCGCATCATCGACATCGTCGTCCTGTCCCTCGGCCGGCTCCTGGCCCAGCCGCAGACACATCGCACGTACGTCGCGCTTGATGACCTTCCCGTTCGCGTTCAGCGGCAGCGCGTCGACGAAGCGGACCACCTCGGGCACCATGTGCTTCGAGAGCCGCTCGCGACAGTGCGCGATCACGTCGGCGCCGCGCAGCACCGACCCGCGGCGCCGCACCACCACGAGCTCGACCCGCTCACCGGCGGCATCGTCCGGGAGCCCGACCGCGGCCGCCGCCACCACGTCCGGAAGATAGAGAGCCGCGGACTCGACGTCCTGGCTCGCGATCCGGTGCCCCCACGACTTGATGAAGTCCTCGACCCGGTCGACCACGTAGATGTAGCCGTCCTCGTCGACCTTCGCCAGATCTCCCGTACGCAGCATCCCGCCGGGCATCTTGCGGGCCGTCGCCTCGGGGTCGTCGAGATAGCCGGGCGAGATGTTCGCGCCGCTGGCCCAGATCTCGCCGACCTCGCCCGGGGCGACGTGCACCCCGTCGCGGTCGAGGACCCGCAGGTCGACGCCCGGGATGCCCCGGCCGATCGACCCGGGCCGCCGGGGGAGCTCCTCCGGCGGAAGATAGGAGAGCCGGGCGGTGGCCTCGGTCGCGCCGTACATCACGAAGACCCGCGCCTGCGGCTGGGCACACGCCATCTGCTCCACCAGCGCGGGGGCCAGCCGGCCGCCGGCCTGCTGGATCGTCCGCAGCGTCGGCACCGCCGTGCTGCCGAAGGTGCTGTTGCGCAGCAGCATCCCGAACGTCGACGGCACCCCGGCGAAGCCGGTGCAGCGCGCGGAGGCCATCCGGTCCACCACCGCCTGCGGGAAGACGAACGTGGGCTGGATGACCATCGCGGCACCGGCACGCAGATGGGTGTGCAGGAGCGAGAGCCCGAAGACGTAGGTGAACGGCAGCACGACCAGCATCCGGTCCTCCGACGTGACGTCGAGGTAGCCGAGGATCGAGGTCGTGTTCGCCTGGATGTTGCGGTGGGTGATCCGGACGGCGCGCGGCTCTCCGGTGGTGCCGGAGGTGAACATGTAGAGCGCGTCCTGGTCCGGGTCGACCTCGACCGCGTCGGTCAGCTCGATCGGCGTCGATCTCTGCTTCGGGACCAGCCGCTCCTTCCGCTCCACCAGGACCGGGAGGCTTCGGGGCAGGCTCAGCCTCAGCGCCTCGGCCTGGGCGCGTCCCACCAGCAGTGCGTCGGCGCCGACCCACCGGGCCCGCGCCACGACCTCCTCGGTCGGCAGCGTGACGGCCAGCGGCACCACGACCAGCCCCATCCGGAGCGCGGCGAGATAGGCCGAGGTCCAGAACAGCCCGTTGGGCGCCATGATCCCGACCGGCGTGCCCGGAGTAAGACCGAGCACGGAGAGCCGTCCCATGAGCACGGACACGCTGGTTCGCAGCTCTTCGAAGGTGTACTCGCGACCCGCTTCGGCGAGCGCGATCGAATCCTCGGGCGCGTGCTCGAGAAGAAAGTCGGCAGTGTTCAACGTGGCCCGTCCCCCGGGATGCTTGGGCCGGGACCGTTCCCGGCTACGGCAACGTCGCATGCCTCACCTCGACCGGCGGTGGGCCGCTCGGCAGGCTGCCTGAAATTGAGTACGCGACCCACCCATCGGTCCCGACTCGGGTCCGCTACGCGTCGACTGGTCTCGTGAACCTCAAGCGCCTCCTCATGTTCGTGCTGCTCGGCGTGCTCGTCGGCGTCGCGATCTTCTGGGCGCCGGGACGCTTCGCCGACTCCTCGTCCGGCAACGACGGCGGAGGCTCGAGCTCCTCGTCCCAGTCCGGCTCGCCGGGAGCCGACCCGAGCTCCAAAGCCGGATCCGGGTCCGGCGAGAAGTCGGACAAGGACCCCGAGCCCGCGACCGAAGCGCTGCCGGAGGCGGCCTCGACGCCGAGCGAGTCGGGCCTGCCCGGCCTCACCGAGAAGCCACGTACGAAGACGGCGGCGCTGATCTCGGAGCCGCTGCCCAAGCAGGCGGTCCGCAAGGGCACGCTGGTGGCCGGCTACCCGGCAGCGCTCGAACCCCCGTCACGCACCACGGTCGACGTCTCCAGCGTCTCGCCCACCAAGGGCGCGCTCCAGGTCGCGCTGACCGCGAGCTGCCGGAAACCGTGCGACGTACTGCGTCACTTCCGGACCACCCTCGCGAAGCACGGCTTCAAGGAGGTCACGACGACATCGGTCGAGAACACTCCGGCGATGTCGATGCACCGCGGCGACGAGACCGTGAGCGTCACGGTCACCCACACCGGCCGCCGCAACGTCGACTTCACCCTCTACTCCGTCCTCCACACGAAGACCTGAGCCGGTGTATCTGTCTCTCAGCGACCGTCCCACCTCGAGTGCCGAGCCGCGGCAGACCGGCGGGCGGGTCTCCCGGACCGTCGTCACCCTCGGCATCGTCAGCCTGCTGACCGACATCTCCTCGGAGTCGGTCTCGGCGATCCTGCCGCTCTACCTGACCGCGGTGGTCGGGCTCTCTCCGGTGGCGTACGGGCTCATCGACGGGCTCTACCAGGGCGTCTCCTCGCTGGTGCGGATCGCGGCCGGGTGGGCGGCCGACCGCACCGACCGGCCGCAGCCGGTGGCGCTGGCGGGCTACGCGATGAGCGCGGTCGCGCGGCTCGGCCTGATCTTCGCCGGCGGCTTCGGGACGATCTCCGCGGCGATCTCGCTGGACCGGGTCGGCAAGGGCGTACGCACCGCTCCGCGCGACGCGATGATCGCCGCCTCCAGCGACCCGGCGCATCTGGGCCGCAGCTTCGGCGTCCACCGGGCTCTGGACACGATCGGGGCCACGCTCGGGCCGCTGCTGGCGTTCGTGATCCTGTGGCGGATCGCCGACGGCTACGACACCGTGCTCGTCGTCTCGCTCGGCTTCGCAGTGCTCGGGGTGGCGACGATGGCGTGCTTCGTGCCGTTCCGCACCGGCGCCGTCCGCCGGACCGCTCCTCGCCGCAGCGGGCCGCGCCTCAAGGCTCCCAAGGTGCGCTGGCGCACCGTGCTGACGCCCGGTCTCGCGCGGGTGACCGGTGTGTCCGCCGTGCTCGCCCTGCTCACCATCGGTGACGGGTTCGTCTACCTGGCGCTGCTGGAGACCGGCGGCTTTGCGGCGCAGTGGTTCCCGGTCCTGTACGTCGGGACCAACCTCGCCTACCTCGCCCTGGCCGTCCCGATGGGCAGGCTCGCGGACCGGGTCGGGCGCGTCAGGGTCCTCGTGCTCGGCCATCTCCCGCTCGCGGCCGCCTACCTGTGCGCCGCGACCGGGTCCGGCGCGCTCTGGACCACGTGCGCCGCGGTGCTCCTCCTCGGCGTTTTCTACGCCGCGACCGACGGCACTCTCGCCGCGGTCGCCGGGCAGCTGGTCCCCGAGACCGTACGCGCCAGCGGCATCGCCACCGCCCAGACCGCCGTCGCGCTGGCTCGCCTCGTCGCGGCGACCGGCTTCGGCCTGCTCTGGTACGCCGTCGGCCCCCGGGTCGCCATGCTCGCGGTCTGCGCGGTGCTGCTCGCCGCGATCCCGGCCGGGCTCGCCGTGATGCGGAGGGCGGTGCGATGAGGTCGTTCTGGGTCAAGCAGCGCACGGCGATCTTCGGCGCGATCGTCGTGCTGGTCACGGCCGGTGTGACGGCGTACGCCCTCTCCGCGATCGCGGAGAACGACCGACGTACGTCCCGGGCGACCGACGCGACGACCACCTCCCTGAAGCAGATCGAGGAGGAGCCGAGAATCCTCTTCCGGCACACCGGACGCGACGCCGACTACGGCCACGTCGGCGCCGTGGCACTGGCCGACCCCGACGGCGCCCGGGCGCTCACCGACCTGAGCTGTGACCGGGTCTACGCGCAGGCGCGGTCGATCTCCTGCCTGGTGACCGAGCGGGGCGTGGTGAGCCGCTACCGGGCGACCGACCTGGCGACCTCGGCGCCGGGAAAGGCCTGGAAGGAGGTCGACGGGACCGACCTGCCGGGGCTGCCCAGCCGCACCCGGATCTCGCCGGACGGACAGCTGGTCTCCTCGACGGTGTTCGTCAACGGCGACTCCTACATGGTCAGCGGCTTCTCGACGCGCACCCTCATCCGCCGGATCGGCGGGGCGAGCTACGGGGACCTGGAGAAGTTCAGGCTGGTCGTCGACGGCCGCAAGGTCTCCCCGGTCGACCGCAACATCTGGGGCATCACCTTCGCCGACGACGACCGCACCTTCTACGCCACCGTCGCCACGGGCGGGCGGACCTACCTGGCCCGCGGCGATCTCACCGAACGCTCGCTGACGACCATCGCCGACCACGTCGAGTGCCCGTCGCTCTCCCCCGACGGCACCCGGATCGCGTTCAAGGAGGCCGACAAGGACGGCACCCGGTGGACGCCCGCGGTCCTCGACCTCGCCACCGGCCGACGCACCGTGCTCGCCGGTGAGACCCACAGCATCGACGACCAGATCGAGTGGCTCGACGACGACACCGTCCTCTACGGCCTGGAGCGCGAAGGCGAGCCGGTCAGCGACGTGTGGGCGCTCGACACCTCGGCCTCCGCTACCCCTCGAGTGCTCGTCGCGGAGGCGGCCTCGCCCGCGGTCCTACGCTGAATCGGGTACTCCATCGCGGGTCTGCCCACCCGCCTGCCGAGCTTCGGTTTGCTGTGGGGATGACCGTTGAGGAGACTCACGCCGCCGCCCCGAGGATCGAGCCCAGGATCGAGTCCAGGATCGAGCCCAGCGCGGACGTCGACGACCGTGCCACGATCGGCGCCGGAACCGTTGTCTGGCACCTGGCCCAGGTCCGCGAGCACGCCCGGGTCGGCAGCGAGTGCATCATCGGCCGAGGGGCGTACGTCGGTCCCGGGGTCGTGGTGGGAGACCGCTGCAAGATCCAGAACCATGCGCTGGTCTACGAGCCGGCGGTGCTCGAGGACGGCGCCTTCGTCGGGCCGGCGGTGGTATTCACCAACGACTACCTCCCCCGTGCCGTCAATCCGGACGGCACCCTCAAGGACGGCAAGGACTGGGAGGCCGTCGGCGTGACCGTACGCACCGGCGCCAGCATCGGCGCCCGGGCCGTCTGCATCGCGCCGGTCACCATCGGCGCCTGGGCGATGGTCGCGGCGGGCGCCGTGGTCACCCGCGACGTACCCGACCACGCGCTGGTCGTCGGGGTCCCGGCGCAGCGGATGGGCTGGGTCGGGCACGCGGGCGCGCCGCTGGTCGCCCAGGGAGATGCCTGGCGCTGCCCGAAGACCGGCACGCTCTACGTCCTGCGTGGCACGAGCGAGGACGACGGGCTGGTCGCGGTCTGACGCGTCGATCGACCGAGGGTCAGGCGGCCCGCCACTCGGCCTTGTGGGCGATGCTGACCGCCGCGATCTGCGAGGAGACCCCGAGCTTTGCGAGGATCGACTTCACCTGGGTGCGCACGGTCGCCTCGGACACCACGCGGAGCTTGGCGATGTCGCCGACGGTGAAGCCGTCCATCAGGTGCTCAAGCACCTGCGACTCCTTCGGGGAGAGCTGGGCGAGCCGGCGACGGATCTCGATGACGCCCTGCTCCTGCCCCACCCAGGCCCGGATCAGGCGCTCACGGTCGTCGACGTCGAGGACGCTGAGACCGTAGTTGAGCCTGCGTACGGTGCCCAGGATCTCGCCCAGCGGCACCGTCTTGGGCAGGACCGTGCGAGCCCCGACATGCAGGGCGTGCCCCCAGCGGGTCTGGTCGGTCGAGCCCGTCACCACGACGACGTCGGCACCCGCCCTGGCGAGCGGCGCGATGAGGCGTACGCCCGAACCGTGCTGCCCCAGGTCGAGGTCGAGCAGGACGATGCGTGGCTGGGAGCGCATGATCAGCGAGGTGAGCTTGGCCTCCGAGGGCGGCTCCTCGGGCAGGTCGACGCGGTGGGCGTCGTAGCCCTCGAAGGTGAGGGCCAGCTCGAGCGACTCGGCGAACAGGGTGTGGTCCTCGACGATGACCACCTTCACCCTTTTACGCGGCGACACCACGGCGACCTCCCCGGGTCGGGGTGTCGTGCTGGTCGGCCCCGTCGCCTGTCCCGCCATCGGCACAACCGAGCATCGGGATGCCGAGGACGAAGGTGGTGCGCTCGCTCGCCTCGACCAGCTCGAGGTAGCCGCCCTGGCGTTCCATCAGGTCTCGCGCGGCGTGGAGGCCGATGCCCTGGCCCGTCGAGCCCGGTCTGCTGACGCCCCAGGCGAAGATCCGCCGGCGCAGCTCCGGCGGGACTCCCGGCCCGTCGTCGGTCACCGCGATCTCGACCGAGGTGCTCGCCGGCTCGGTGGCACGTACCTCGATCCGGACCGACCCGCTCCCGTGGGCTGCGGCGTTGTCGAGGAGCACGTTGAGCGCCTCGGTCAGCTGGTCGGAGTCGCCCAGCGCGAGCATCCGGCTCGGGCGCCACACCACGTCGGTGCCCTTGGCCTCATGAGCGAGCACCATCGTGGCCACCACGGAGTCGAGGTCGATCACCTCGGCCCCCATCTCATCGGCCAGAAACTCATCGGTCCGCGGCTCCGGGATCCCCGGCCTCGCGGCATCCTGCTGCCGCTGGACCATCCGCTCGAGCCGCTCCAGCTCGCTCTGCACCATCGCCGTCATCGCGGCCCGCCGGTCGTCACCGATCGCACGCGGAGAGCTGAGCAGCGTGGTCGCCGCCCGGATCCCGGCCAGCGCGGAGGCAGCCTCGTGCAGCCGGGCTCGTTCATCCCGACCGACTCTTGACATTGACACAGCTCTCCCAGGTCATCCTCGTCCCACGGCCTCCCAAGACGCGGCCAGGCGCACGAAACACGTGCGGACCTGAAGGTCCGACATGAACAGCGCCCTACGGCAAAGGGACTGTACTCACTCGATCCGGGGGACGTATCGCCTACCTATTTTTGGTTACCGGCCGTTACCGACTGGTGCCTGAAATTGAGGAATGGCGAGCATCTGGACCCCATATGGAGGGAGTCCCGGGTCCCATACTCGGGTGGCCATCCTCGATCATCCGCCCGTGCCGCCGCAGCCGGAGCCTGCGGACGAACCCCCCGCGCGCGGATGGCGTCGGGCCCGCAAGCCACTGATCGGGCTGCTGGTGTGCCTCCTCCTGCTCTGCGCCGCGGCCCTGACCGGGGTCCTGTGGCTTCAGGCGAAGGTCGAGGGAAACATCCAGCGACTGCCCGACACGTTCGCCGGCCTCACCGACCGGCCAGCCAAGCCCACCGCCGGGTCGGCCGCCGACGCGACGAACATCCTGGTCCTCGGCACCGACACCCGCTCAGACATGCCCACCACCGGAGCCGAGGCGCCCGGCTGGGAGCCGGGCCAGGCACGCTCCGACACGATGCTGCTCGTCCACATCGACGGCGACCGCGACTCCGCCTCGGTGATCTCGATCCCGCGCGACTCCTGGGTCGACATCCCCGGCCACGGCAAGGGCAAGGTCAACTGGGCCTACTCCTTCGGTGGCCCCAACCTCACGGTCGAGACCGTCGAGAAGATGACCGACGTACGCATCGACCACCTCACCGTCATCGACTGGGACGGCTTCAAGGCCCTCACCGATGCGATCGGCGGCGTCGACATCGACATCCCGAAGACCGTCTACGACTCCGCCCGTGACGTCCGCTGGGAAGCCGGCCGCCACCACCTGGACGGCGAGGAGGCTCTTCTCTACGTACGCCAGCGCTACGGCCTCCAGGACGGCGACCTCGACCGCGTAGCGCGCCAGCAGGCCTTCCTGCGCACGCTGCTCAAGCAGACCCTCGAGCAGGAGCTGCGCAAGAACCCCGACCAGGTCCTCGACCTGCTCTCCCTCTTCTCGAAGCACGCCTCCGTCGACGACGACTGGTCCACCACCCAGATGGCCAAGCTCGCCGCCTCCCTGCGCAACCTGCGCACTGACGACATCAGCTACCTCACCGTCCCCACCGACGGCACCGGCATGGTCGGCGACCAGTCGGTCGTACGCCTGGACCCCTCCCGCGACCGCGACCTGTGGCGCGCCGTCCGCGAGGATCGCATGGGCGAGTGGGCCGAGGACAACCAGGATCTGCTGACGCCTGACGTCGTCCGCTGACCGGAGAACGTCGATCACCGGTTGCTCACGGGGTGGCCCAGTCGGACGCCCGCTCGTGGTCGTGGGCAGGGACCACCTTCACCGAGGCTGGCAGGGCATGGAGACGGTGCAGCGTGCGCCAGGTCTGCTCACGATCCACGTCCACCAGACAGCCGGGGAAGCCGGAACGCTGGCGCAGGTGCTCGATCTGCAGCCCGTGCCACGCGGCGTCTCCGACGAGCAGGACAGGCCCGCCCGCGGTGGCGAGCAGGACGCCGACGCTCCCGGGCGTGTGCCCGGCCAGGTCCACCAGCACGACGCTGCCGTCGCCGAAGAGATCGTGGCTCCGCTCGAAGGTGAGGACCGGCGGCCCGTCGAGGGAGAACTCCAGGAGGTCCCGATCCGCGAGCCCCCGGCGTACGCCGCCCACCGGCGCCTGGTCCCCGGCAGCGGCCCAGGTCAGCTCCTCGTCATGGAGGATCGCTGGCAGATCCGGGAGGTCGAGCAGCCCCGAGACGTGGTCCCAGTGGGCATGAGTGCTCAGGGCGAGGTCGGGTCTGACTCCTGCCGTCGCGAGGGCCTCGATCGTCGGGATCGTCGCCGCCGGCGGTCGTACGGTCCGCCGCAACAGCGGCTGGAGCTCGGACACCGCCTGGGCG
Organism: Nocardioides sp. NPDC004968; assembly: GCF_040608935.1. Classification (NCBI taxonomy): domain Bacteria; kingdom Bacillati; phylum Actinomycetota; class Actinomycetes; order Propionibacteriales; family Nocardioidaceae; genus Nocardioides; species Nocardioides sp. NPDC004968. The sequence continues at coordinate 35,339 of NZ_JBEXJF010000021.1, read as the reverse complement.
TCAGCGTCTCGCGGCACCGCCGGGTCGATGAGGATCGTCGCCTCGGGATGATGGACCACGAAGGACTGGAGACTCAGCTGATCCGCGCCCGGCATCCCCTCGTACAACAGCCGGCTCGGAACCGGCCGCGGTCGTTGCCGCAGCGTCTGCAGCCGGACGGTTCTCGTCGCCGGTGGCAGCGGACCCTGCGCGCGCTCCGACAACGAGTCCAGCAGGCGCCGGTCGGCTCGTCTCGGCGCCACCAACGAGCGAGCTCCCGCCACAGCTGTCTCCACCAGCTGCCGGGACGTGTAGGCGGCGGGCAGCGGATCGAGTCCTGCGAACGGGTTGGGTCGGTTGCGTAGTTCCATGTCCCGAACGCTAGAACTTCAGGTCGACCTGAAGGCAAGATGCTTCCATGCGGATCTCATTGGCCGCCGACCTCGTCGGCGTACCTGCCCACGTCCTGCGGCACTGGGAGGACGAAGCGGTGCTCGCGCCGAGCCGGCAGAACGGAAATCAGCGGGACTTCACCGATCAGCACGTGAACGAGGCGCGGATCATCCATCGCCTTCGCCATGCCGGCATCGGCCTCGCGGAGATCAGAGAGCTCCGATCCGCCCCTGCCGGCCACCGCTCGGCTCGGCTGACAGCCTCAGCCGAGCGGATGGCCGCGGAGGCGAACCGACTCGCTGCGGCAGCCACCTTCCTGCGCCACACCGCGGAGTGTGAGCATCCGATCGTCGACGAGTGCCGGCAATGCCGCGACTACGCGATCGCCGAGGAGGCAACCTCCCCGAGATCGACCCGCTCCGGACGCGGCAACCCGTAGTGATCCCGGAGAGTGACCCCGGTGTACTCGGTCCGGAAAAGCCCACGCTCCTGCAGGATCGGAACAACGGAGGAAGCAAATGCCTCGATCCCCGACGGAAGCACAGCGGGCATGATGTTGAACCCGTCAGCAGCACCGTTCTCGAAGTAGTGCTGGATGGTGTCGGCAACCTGGACAGGGGTCCCGGTGAAGGTGCGATGACCACGCCCACCACCCAGTTTTCCGATCAGCTCACGCACGGTCAGCCGATCACGACGAGCCCAGTCGACGACGAGCGTGTAGCGGCTCTTGGCGCCCTCGATGGAGTCCTCCGACGGTAGATCGGCGGGTAGCTCCGAATCCAGGTCCAGCCGCGAAGGATCGACCCGGAGCAGCTGAGCGAGCTGGGTGACGGCGTACTCCGGAGCGATCAGCCGGTCGAGCTCGGCCTCGAGCTCGCGCGCCTCGGCTTCGGTCTCGCCGAGGACCGGGACGATCCCGGGGAGGACCAGCACGTGGTCAGGATTGCGGCCGGCACCGACGACGCGCCGCTTGATGTCGGCGTAGAACGCCTGGCTCTCGGCCAGCGTCGGCTGGGCGGTGAAGATCGCCTCGGCCCAGCGGGCCGCGAACTCCTTGCCGTCGTCGGAGGAGCCGGCCTGGACGAGCAGCGGGTGGCCCTGCGGCGATCGCGCCAGGTTGAGCGGGCCCTCGACCGAGAAGTGAGGCCCGACGTGAGAGATCGGCCGAATCCGGTCACCGAGCGCATGCAGCCCAGCGTCCTTGTCCGCCACGATCGCGTCGTCGGCCCAGCTGTCCCAGAGCTTGGTCGCCACCTCCATGAACTCCGAGGCCCGCTCGTAGCGGGTCTTGTGCAGCGGCTGACCCTCCAGACCGAAGTTGCGCGCCGCGGCGTCCCCGGCCGTCGTGACGATGTTCCACCCGGCCCGCCCACCGGAGATGTGGTCCACCGAGGCGAGCCGCCGGGCGAGGTTGAACGGCTCGTTGTACGACGTCGAAGCGGTGGCGATCAGGCCGATGTGCTGCGTGGAGACCGCCAGCGCGGACAGCAGCACCGTCGGCTCGATCCGCCCCGACGGCCGACGGCCCGGCTCGCCGAACAGAGCCGGGGAGTCGGCCAGGAACAGCGAGTCGAACTTGGCCTCCTCCGCCACCCGCGCCAGATGCTGATGCGCCGCGAGCGACAGGTTGGCGTGCGGGTCCGAGGCCGGCAGTCGCCACGACGCCTCGTGGTGACCGGTGTCGAGCAGGAACAGGTTGAAGTGGAGCTGTCGGGCGCCCATCAGGCCACCTCCTCCTCGACCACGCCGAGCTCGGCCAGCAGCTGGGCCCGCAGCGCCGCGAACCGCGGGTCGCCCGGGCTCCGCTTCGCGCCCAGGTCGATCCGGAGGTCGGAGCCGACGACTCCGTCGACCAGCACGATCACCCGGTCGGCGAGCGCGATCGCCTCGTCGACGTCGTGGGTGACCAGCAGGATGGCGGGGTTGTGGGCGGCGTACAGCTTCTTGAGGAGCTTGTGCATCTTGATCCGAGTCAGCGCGTCCAGGGCGCCGAACGGCTCGTCGGCGAGCAGCAGCTGAGGGTCGCGCACCAACGACCGCGCCAGCGCCGCGCGCTGCTGCTCGCCACCGGAGAGCTCGTGCGGCCAGGCCTTGTCGCGGCCCTCGAGCCCGACCTCGGAGAGCGCCTCGAGACCACGCTCACGCGAATCCGACCCCCTCAACCCCAGGGTCACGTTGTCCAGCACCCGCCGCCACGGCAGCAGCCGGGAGTCCTGGAAGACGACCGAGACCCGCTCGGGCACCTCCGCGACACCCGAGCCCGAGACGGCGCGGTCGAGACCGGCCAGCGCCCGCAGAAGCGTGGACTTCCCGGAGCCCGAGCGCCCGATCAGCGCCACGAACTCGCCGCGAGCGATGGTGAGATCGAGCCCGTTGAGCACCCCGCCGGCCTCGGAGAAGCTGCGGCGCAGCCCCTCGACGCGTACGGCGGGTTCCCTCAGTGACTCTCCAGCGTGCGTCGCCATGCCAGTGCCTTCCTCTCGGTGAAGCGGACGATGCCGTCGGCGACCAGGCCCAGCAGGGCGTAGACGACCAGGCCGACGACGATGATCTCGGTCTGGCCGTAGCTGGACGCGAGGGTGATCATGTGGCCGATGCCGCTGGTCGCGTTGACCTGCTCGACGACCACGAGCGACAGCAGTGCGTTGAGCACTGCGAACCGCAGCCCGAGTAGGAAGCCCGGGGTCGCGCCGGGCAGCACGACATGCCGGACGAACGCTCCACGGCGCAGGCTGACGGTCTCGGCGAGCTCCGCGTAGCGGCTGTCGATGCCACGCAGCCCGTTGTGGGTGTGGATGTAGATCGGGATGAGTACGCCGAGGGCGATCGTTATCACCTTCATCGGCTCCCCGATCCCCAGCCACAGGATCAGCAGCGGCATCAGCGCCAGGCTCGGGATCGCCCGCTTGACCTGCACCGGACCGTCGATCAGCGCCTCACCGACCCGGCTGAGCCCGGAGACGAGCGCGAGCGCCAGCCCGACGCCGACCCCGATCACCAGCCCGAGCGCGGCCCGGTAGGCCGAGGTGGCGAGGGCCTCGGGAAGCCGTCCGTCGGCGATCAGCCGCTGAGCGGTCTCGACCACGACCCACGGCTCGGACAACGTACGCGGATCGAGCACGCCCGTCGCCGAGGCGAGGCACCACAGACCCAGGAGCAGGATCGGTCCGATCCACAGCGTGCCGGGAACCCGCGGCCCTGGGCCGAGGCGGCGGCGTACGACCCGCTTGTCGCCGGCCTTCTCGGCGACGGCGCCGACGATCGGCGCCTCGACTGCCGTGGTGGCCATCACTGACCGCCCTTCACGGCCTCGGCGATGACCTTCTCGTAGCGGCGGTCGTAGAGGTCGGTGACGTCCAGCTCCGGATGGTCCTGCTCCTTGGAGAGGATGTCCGCGGTCTCCTGGTGACGCTTGATGAACTCGTCCCAGCTCTCCGGGATGACCGTCTGCCCTGACGACTCGAACACCTTCTTGCCGTCCTCGAAGGTCAGACCCTCGTGGTCGACGTAGTAGGCCTGGATCCACTCGTCCGGATGCTCGTCGACCCACTTCTCCGACCTGACCCACAGCGCGAGGAAGTCCTTGAACGCGGCCGCCTTGGCGGCGTCCTCGAAGGTCTCCTCCGGCCCGTAGATGAGCGTCGCGTCGTCGCGGATGCCGGTCCGGATCGAGGTGGCACCGTCGCGGCCGTACTTGGCCAGGTAGGAGGTCAGCTGCGGCCCACCCAGCGGGGCGACGTCGACCTGGTTCGAGGCCAGCGCGTTGGCGAAGGTGTCGTCGACGCTCTGGATCTCCACCAGCTCGACGTCCTCCTGGCTGAGCCCGGCAGCCTCGAGCGTCTTGAGGACCAGCGCACCCTGAGCCTGGCCGGGCGAGTAGGCGATCTTCTTGCCCTCGAGATCCTCGAGCGTCTTGACCTTCGACTTCGGGGCGATGCCGAGCTCGTAGATCGGGTTGTCGAGCGGGTCCGGGTTCTCGGTGACCGCGACGATCTTGACCGGGGTGTCGGTCCAGGTCGCGAACAGCGGCGGGATGTCGGCGACGTAGCTCGCGTCCAGCGCGTCTGCGCGGAACGCCTCGATGCTCTTCGGACCACCGGAGATGTTGGCCCACTCGATCTCGTAGCCCTCGACCTCGTCGATCAGGCCGGACGCCTTCAGCGCCACCTCGATCGGCGGCAGCCCGAGGCGCAGGACGGTCCCCTCCGGGACCTGGTCGGGGAGCGCCGCGTCGGCGGCGAGCTTGGAGGCACTGGACGCATCGGCGCCGCCGCACGCCGTCAACCCCAGGAGCAGGGTCGAGAGAACGGCGGCGATGGCGGTCAGGCGCGGTGGGGTGGGGCGGATCATGGCTCTCCTCTGGTTGGTCCGTCCAAACCAGAGTAAGTCACTAGAGTTTAGCCATAAATGCCCGTTCGGATCCTGAGACCGCCGAGAAGTCAGGTACGCAGGCCGAGACGTCACTTGCGTCGGCCGAGTTGGCATTCGATTGCCATCTCGGCCGACGGGAGCGACGTCTCGGCGGGATGGGGTCAGACGCGGTCGAGCCAGTCGGTGAACCCGGAAGGGTCGTGGCGACCGAGGATCCCGTGCTCGAAGAGCCCCCAACCGACAGCGCCAGCGGCATCCGCGACCCCCGGACCGCGCGCGACCGCGTGCCCGACGTGATCGATCACCCCGAACGGCACTCGGCCGACGACGTCGGGCGCCTTCATGTCGTAGGTCAGCCGCTCGGTGAACCCGGCGCCCTTCCAGATCCCGTGGGACCAGTCGGAGTCGCCGCCGTAGCCACCACCGACATGGATCGGCACCCCCAGCAGCGAGGAGACCTCGAGCACCAGCGGCTCCCCCGCCGGTGTCGTGCACGTGATCGTCGCACCCTCCGGGAGCCTCGTCCCGTCCTGGTAGCGGATCCGGACGTGCGGCCAGCCGAGCTGCTCGACCCGCCCGTCGGCGAAGGTGCGAGTGCAGTCGTTGAGGGTGCGATGACCGTCCGGGGTCTCCTGGATGATCAGGACGACGGCGAACTCCTCGAACCGCAGCGGCACATAGAGCCACCACATCCCGTCGAACCCGGGGTCGGCCGGTTTGCCCGGCGGCAGCCCCTCGCCGGAGGGGCGGATGCCCCAGGACCGGTCCCGGGTGCCGACCCAGCGGTCGGGGTCGACGACGATCGTCTCGCCGTCGACCTCGATCACCCCCTCCCAGGTCCCGACCTGCGCGAACCGCTGCGCATCGAGCACTGTCGCCGCACCCTGACGCATCACGTGCGGCTGCTCCTGGACCACCTCGAACGAGCCCTCCCATCGCAGGTCCAGGGCGATCCCGTGGGTCTCCTCCATCACCAGCCGGAGCTTCCGCAGCGGCTCCGAGACCTCGATCCGGTACGCCCCGACCTGCTGCTCCAGCCGGTCACCGCCCCGCGGATCGGCACCGTCGCCCAGGTGCACCGCGGTCTGCTCGTCGCCACGGCGGAGCAGGACGTACGCGTCCTTGGTGCCGAGGTTGGGATAGAACCCCATCCCGGAGATGAGAAAGATGTCGCCCGTGCGGTCGTGGGCGTTGAGGTAGCAGCGGTCGTAGAAGTTGCGGTCGCTGCTCCCAGCCCAGGCCACCGGTCGCGGGAGCTGGTGGATCGGGTACTCGTCGAGCGGCCCGACACCGACGTACTCGCCGTGCCCGCCAAGCACGCTCACGCGCCGACCTCGTCCAGCATCGCCTCGAACATCGCCCGGTGGTAGAGCACAGACTCCGGGTCCTCGGGCGCCTCGATCTCACCGAAGTGGATCTGCCGCGCCGCGATCCGCAGGTAGATGATCCCCCACATGACGGCCGCGTGGACCTCGTGCCAGGTCAGGTCGCCGAGCTCGATGCCGCTCGCCGCGGCATAGGTCTTCCGGACCTCGTCGGCGGTGAGGAAACCCGGCATCCCGGGCAGCTCCAGCATCGCGGCCAGGTCCTCGAAGATGCGGTGGGCGAAGATCATCCAGGTCACGTCCATCTCGCGGGGCCCGAGACTGACCATCTCCCAGTCGAGGACCGCCACCGGCGCGAAGTCGCGGTAGATGATGTTGCCGATCCGCGCGTCACCCCAGCACAGGACGGGCTCGCCGCCGTCTTCGGAGAGGCCAGTCTCGGGAAGGTGTGCCTCGAGCCAGGCCAGGCCTCGCTCGACCAGCGGCGAGCGGCCGCCCCATTCCTCGGCAGTGGAGGCGAAGGCGTACCAGGCCCGGGTCTTGGCCAGGTTGCGGGCGACCAGCGTCTCGCCGGAGTGACCGGCCGCGGCTGGATCGAGGAAGCCGAACCGCGAGGCGGCGTCGGGGATCGAGTGGAGCCCGGCGAGCACCTCGACCGTACGCCGCTGAAGCGCCGCCCGGTCCGAGGACGAGGCGTCGAAGAGCCAGCTGTCGCCGAAGTTGTAGGGCATCACGTCGGGCGGGACGACTCCCTCGACCCGCTCCATCAGGAAGAACGGCGTGCCCAGGACCGAGCCGCTCATCTCGGCGAGGCCGACCTCCGGCACCGGCACGGGCGACAGCGAGCCGGCCAGGCGCATCGCGTCGTACTGCGCCTGCAGGTCATAGGTCGCGAAGACGGGGATGTCCTCGGGGCGGGGCGCCACCCGGAGGACGTACGCCTTCGTCTGCCTCTCTCCGGCGACGGTCGAGGTGACATCGAGCAGGACGGTCTCGCTGGAGAGCCCGTTGGCGTCGATGCCTCCGATGAGGGCTACGTCGGGGTCGGCACCGGGCGGTAGCGCCGTAGCCAGCCACTGCTTCAGCCTCGCGCCGATCGCCGCAGGGTCGCGGCCCGATCGCTGGAAGGTCATCTCGGGCGGTGGGGGCGCCTGGGTCACGTGCTCCTCCTGGTGGCGTGTGAGTCAGGTCACACACCACCAGGTTGGTGGAACACGTTCTAGTTTGTCAACCGATCAGAACTGGATCTTCGCCGGTGTCTCGGTCGGCGCGGCCTTGGTGACGAACGCCTTCCGCTTCGCGGCGAACCCGAAGCGGTCGTCGAAGATGTCGCGGGCCATCTCGGCCAGTTCGATGCTCTGGTAGTAGGACATCGGCATCGCACAGGCACGGCGTGCCTCGCGCGCCGCCAGGGCCGGGACGTACGCCTCGGGCTCCGCAACGCTCTGCGCCAGGTGGCGCAGCCAGCCCTCGAACTCCGCCGCGTCGCGCGGACCGAGATCGCTGACCATGCCGATCCGCGCCGCCTCAGCCGCCGAGATCGGCAGCTTCGCGCCGAGCAGCTCATCGGCCTTCTCGGCGCCGACCCGGCTCGGCAGGCCCCAGGTGTGCAGCTCGGACCCGAAGATGCCCATGTCGTAGTAGGGGTTCAGCACGACACCGGCGCGCGAGACCGTGATGTCGGCACAGAGGCCGGCCATCACCCCGCCGGCTCCGGCATTGGCGGTGAACGCGGCGATGGTCAGCTGCTCGGCCTCGGCGATCGCCAGGCAGAGCTCGTCGATGGCGCGGATGTTGTCCCAGGCCTCGGCCGCCGGGTCCTGCGCCGCCTCGATCACGCCGAGGTGGATGCCGTTGGAGAAGGCGTGCTCGGTGCCGCGTACGACCAGGACCCTGGTGTCCTCGATGAGCGCCTTGCGGACGGCATCGGTCATCCGCCGGCACTGCTGGGTGTGCATCGCTCCGCTGTAGGAGCGGAGGGTGAGGTAGCCGACGTCGCCGTCGCGCTCGTAGGTCGTCTCGGCCAGCGCATCCGGCATCCGCCGGTAGGGCGCGTGCCCGGGGTCGAGCACCCAGGCCGCCGGGAGCTTGGGACCGCGCTTCTTCTCGAGCGTGGCGGCGTAGCCGACCCACAGAGTGCCCTCGCCGGTGGCGATCGCGACCGCGTCGGTGTCGACACCGACGATGGTGCCCGGTTCCACGTCGCCATGGTCCTCAGGCGTCGTGGCAGCGTCGAAGAGGCAGTACGTCTTCCCGTCGACGATCGCCGGCGCACCCGGGGCACCGTCGGCCGCCGCGATCCGCCGGGCGATCTCGGTGGCCGGCGCGGACCAGTCGATCTCGAAGGCCTTGCGGCGCAGCAGCGGCAGTTCGCCGGTGCCCTCGACCCCGGCGGCCCACTCCTCGGCAGGCTTCGGCGCCTCCTCCGCCGCGACCATCCGGAGGACCTCCGCGACGCAGTCCATCGCGGCATCGGCGACCGGGCCGTTGTAGAGCGCGCTCTTCGCGATCGGGATCTCGGGCATCGCGAAGGTCTCGGTCGCCCAGACCGGGCCGGCGTCCATCTCCTCGACGGCCGACAGCGCGGTCACGCCCCAGCGGTCCCGTCCGTCGAGGGTGGCGTGGTCGAGCGAGGACGGGCCCCGGTCTCCGACCGGGCCCGGGTGGATCACCACCGTTCGATAACGACCCCAGACCGCCTCCGGCACCCGGTGCTTGAGGAACGGGCACAGGATCAGGTCAGGCTCGATCGCTTCGACGGCCGCCACCAGGGACGAGTCGTCGTGGACCGGCGCCAGGAGGACACCGACGTCATGGCCGCCCTCTTTGAGATCGCACCAGACGCGTTGGGTAAGACCGTTGAACGCGGAGACGAGCAGAAGAATGCGCATGTGGGGGAAGTGTCCTTCTTGTCAGTAGCCCGAACAGACCTCGTATCCCCCGAGGGGTATTTATCCCCCGAGGGGTGTCACTGTATCGGGCACGTCCGGCCGAGCGCACGTTGGTGTCCAGACGAGGGACGGAAGACCTGGTGAGGCCCGGGCCGCTCGCCCCGGTCTCATGCTGGGCACCGCGCTGCCGTCTTGTCGACGCCTGTAAAGATGGCTCTGTCAGGAGGGGACAATGACAACAGTCGACGACAACCCGATCAACGGGTTGATCGATCTCGTCGGGACGAGTAGCGACGAGATGGCGCGCGAGCTGGCCAAGTTCCGGATGCGCTACAAGTTCGCGATCGACGAGGTCTCGACCAAGATCGCGATCCTGCGCGAGGAGTTCGAGCACGCTCACGACCACAGCCCGATCGAGCACGTACGCACCCGGCTCAAGACGCCCGACAGCCTCCTCGCCAAGGCCCGCAAGATCGGCTGCCCGCTCACCCTCGAGGCGCTCGAGCAGCAGATCCGCGACATCGCCGGGATCAGGGTCGTGTGCCCGTTCGTCTCCGACGTCTACTGGATCATGGAGATGCTGGGCAGCCAGTCCGATGTCGACGTGGTCGAGGTCGAGGACTACATCGCCGACCCGAAGGCCAACGGCTACCGCAGCCTCCACCTGATCATCAAGGTCCCGGTCTACCTCTCCGACCGGGCGGTGGACGTGCCGGTCGAGCTGCAGATCCGCACGATCGCGATGGACTTCTGGGCCAGCGTCGAGCACTCGATCTACTACAAGTACGACGGCACCGTCCCCACGACCCTGCGCGACGAGCTCGGCGCCGCGGCCCGCACCGCGGCCGACCTCGACGCCACCATGGCGCGGCTACGCAGCGAGGTCCACGGCCCGGTTCGCTGAACCGGGCCGCGGACGCTCACAGGCTCAGCGGCCGTTGACGAACCGCTGATACTGGGCTCGCGCCTCGTCCGGCGTGATCGCCCGGTCGAGGAACATCAGCGAGTCCATCCGGCAGTTGCACGGGTTCCGCTCGACGGTGTCCTGCGGGAACGATCCGCCGACCTTGTAGCCGCGCGGCAACGTGTCGGAGGTGCCGGTGCCGTCAACCTGCCACGGGTCACCGGGAGTGGTGTAGAACCCCTCGACGGCCTTGCCGTTGCGGTAGAGCGCCATCTTGCCCGTGGTGTAGTCGAACGTCGCCGTCAGGTGCACCCACTGACCTCGTGGCAGCAGGGTCTGCCAGTCCGCCGAGGCGGCGAAGGTCTGCGAGGCCCCCTCGTCGAGCCGGCGTCCCAGCGCGACCAGGCGCAGGGTGCCGTCGACGTTGATGAGCTCGAGCAGGGCGCGTACGCCATGGCCGTCGGAGTTGCCCGAGAGCACCCCGGCCAGTCCGATCGCGTTGAACCGGTCCGTCGGATCAGCGGTCACCGAGTTGAGTGCCGGCGCGTCCATGTCGACCTTGAACCAGCCGGCCACGGTGATCTGCTCGGCTCCCGCGAACGGCGCCAGCGACGCGACCCCGTTCTGGTTCCACGACCCTGCCTTCCAGTCGTCGTTGCCGTTGACCTCCGGGTTCAGCTGCTGGGTCTGCAGCGCGTTGTTGCTGGTCCGGTAGGCCGAGTCGCGCACCTGCATGGCGTTGCCGCCGTTGACCTGGTTCAGCAGCGTCCGCGAGAAGCCCTGGTCCTCCTCGCGCGACCCCGGGGCGAAGGGGTGCTCGAAGTCGTAGTAGCTGACCAGGTCCTCGCGCAGCGACGGCACGACCTCGCTCGGCCAGGGCCGGTGCACCGTGTTCACGACCTTCCAGATCTTCCCGTTGGCCTTGGCCAGCAGGTAGAGGTTGCGGCGGGAGTCGGTGCCGAAACGCAGGTCGACGCGCGGGTCGTCGACGAAGTCCTGCATCGAGAGCCGCTTGCCCGAGGTGTCGAAGAGCTGCATCTGGTGCAGGGTCGCCTCCCGGCTGCTCCCCCGGCGCATCTGCTTGGCATCGGTCCAGTAGACCTCGCCGTTGACCAGGTCCCCGAAGACGTACTTGCCCTTCAGGTCGTTGAACCGGCCACGGTAGACGACACCGCCGCTGACCGCGTGGCCGCTGTCGGAGGTGCAGGAGTAGTTGGCCGGCGGGTCGTGGTCGAAGGAGGCCACCGGAAGGGTGAAGCCGGACATGTCGTAGTCGTCCGGGACGGTGTAGAGGGCACACTCGTCGGTGTTGTCGTAGAGCAGCCGGCCCTCGATCTCGCTCCAGCCGAGGTTGTCCCCGGCGCGTACGTCGTAGACGGCCTCGATCGCGTGCTGGCCGATGTGGCCGAGCAGGAAGGTGCCCTTCTCGACGTCCCAGGAGAACCGGTGCGGGTCGCGCATGCCGTACGCCCAGATCTCGCCGATCGCACCCTCGCGGTCGACGAACGGGTTGCTGTCCGGGACCCCGTACGCCCCGTTGCGCCCGTCGCGGGCGAGCGGGTCGATCCGCAGGATCTTGCCGAACGGGTTCCCGAGGTTCTGCGGGTCGTCGCTGCGGACGCCGTTGCCGCCGTCGCCCGAGGCGATGTAGAGCAGCCCGTAGTCCTCGTCGCCGGGCCTGGCGGTCGGGTTGAAGTCGATCTGCTGGATGGCGTGGATCTGGCCGGCGAAGTCGATCCGCATCACCTCACGGCTGGTGCCCTCGAAGGTGTCGGCCGCAGGATCGGTGGCATCCCACTCGGTGACCACGCTGACCGTGCGTCCGGAGCCGGGGTTGGTCTGCGACGGGAAGGTGGGCGTCTTGGCGAAGCCGCCGAAGCGCTCGGTGTGGGTGGTGTAGAAGAGCCCGTTCGTCTCGAACTCGGGGTGGAACGTGATGAACCCGGCGCCGCTGCCCAGCCCGGCACCGGACCAGAAGTCGACGAAGTGGTCACGGAGATTGAGGTACTCGTGCTGCTGTCCGCCCTCGAGCAGATACATCGGCCCGTTGAGGTCGGGGACGTACATCCGGCCCGAGCCGTCGGGGACCTCGCCGATGAAGTTGATGCGGTTCTGACGGACCAGGCGCTGGTCGGTGGGGGCGGGATAAGGCTCGGTCTTCGGCAGCTGTGCGACCTCCTGGAGGACGAGGCCGAGACTGCTGCGTAGAGGCTGTTCGGGGATGGGGTCGGGGACGGGCTCGCTGCCGGGGATGGCGGCGTTGGCAGAGAGTGTGGGGGTGAGTAGCGCGGCGAGCATGGCGCCCACCGCGAGACCGCCCCATAGACGTGAGGTTCCCATGGGTGTGTTCTCTCCTTACCGAGGTTCAGCGATGACGGAGGCCCGCGACGGTGACGTCACGGATGCGACCGAAGTTGTCGAAGGAACCGAAGCCGAACCGGCCTCCGGTGAAGGTGGTGTCGGTGGCGGTCATCCGGGGCTCGTCGGCACCGTCGAGGTAGACCGCGATCGCGCCCGTGCGGGCGTTGTAGTCGAGACGTACGTCGTGCCACTCGGCGTCGGTGATCGACGGCGCGGCGCCGACGGTGCCGTTCCACTGGTGGTCGATGCGCAGCCGGTCGGCGTCGTTGACCACGAAGATGCCGTTGTGGGGGTAGATGGTGTTGTCGGTCGAGAGGTGGGCGTAGTAGAAGCGCGTCGGGGACTGGTAGTTCCAGACCAGGATCACGTCGCGGTTGGTGACCTCGACGGCCTCGTCGATGCGGACCTCGGCGCGGTAGGTCAGCGAGCCGAGCTGGGGACCCTTGGTCACCACGGCGTACTCGAAGGGGCGTCGCGGGCCGGGCTGCGCCGTCCCAGGCTCGGTCAGGATCACCTGGCCGCCCTCGAAGGCCCACTTGTCATCGGTCACCGGATCCCAGTCGGCGAGGCTCGCCCTGGGCTTGACCACGGCCAGGCCGGGTCCTTCGGTCGGCTGTGTATGTGTCTGGGCATGGGCTCCGGCGACCGGAGCGGCCAGAGCCACTGCGAGGGCGACCACACCGGCGCGTACGCCTCGCCCCACCATTCGGTTCAGCTTCCATCTCATGGTGCTTTCCCTTCCCCTAATCGGGACCGTCGGTGGTCCCTGCTGAGGTTGTTGCGGCTCCCCCGAGGTAGAGCTCGGCCATGCGCGGGTCGGCGAGCAGGTCGGCAGCGGCCCCTGCGATGTGCACCTTCCCCAGATCGAGTACGCAGCCCAGGTCCGCCGACTCCAGGGCCCGCCGGGCGTTCTGCTCGACGAGCAGGACCGCCAGACCGGCGTCCCGCATGCGTACGACCTGCTCGAACACGGTCGCCGTGGTCTTCGGGTCCAGGCCCATGCTGGGCTCGTCGAGCAGCACCACCTTCGGGCTCACCATCAGCGAGCGGGCGAACTCGACCTGCTTCTGCTGGCCGCCCGAGAGCGCGCCGGCGAGGGCGTTCCACCGCTCGGCGACGACCGGGAAGAGCGTCTTCACGAAGTCGGTCCGCTCCTGGATCGCGGCCGCGTCGCGCACCGTGTAGGCGCCCAGGCCGACGTTCTCGGCCACGGTCATCTCCTTGAAGACGGAGTGGCCCTGGAGGACATGGGCCATGCCCGCGCGGAGCATCTGCTGCGGCCCGTTGCGGGTGACGTCGACACCGTCGACGGTGATGGTCCCCGAGCGGGGCGTCAGCATGCCGCTGGCGACCTTGAGCACCGTGGACTTGCCGGCTCCGTTCGGGCCGACCAGACAGACGATCTGACCTGCGGGAACGGTGACGGTGAGGCTTCGCAGCACCAGCGCCGCACGGCCGTAGCCGGCCTCGATGTCGCGCAGCTCGAGAAGAGGTTCAGACACCAAGGTAGGCCTCCAGGACTCGTGGGTCGTTCTGCACGTCCGCCGGCGCACCGGAGGCGATCGGGCGGCCGCGGTCGAAGACCACGACATGGTCGGAGAGGCTCATCACCAGCTCCATGTTGTGCTCGACGATGACGAAGGTGCGGCCCTCAGCGTTGAGCTCGCGCACGAGCGTGGCGATCCGGCCGATCAGCGCCGGGTTCACGCCGCCGGCGGGCTCATCGAGCATGATCGTGTCGGGCTCGGCCATCAGCACCCCCGCGAGCTCGAGCAGCTTCTGCTGCCCGTAGGAGATGTCGCGGGCCTCGCTGCGCTCGAGGTGCTCGATGCCGACCCGGGCCAGCAGCTCCCGCGCCCGGGCGATGTCGTCGGGGTTGTGCGCCCCGCGCAGCCGGTGGACCAGCCCCTTGGACCGGACCCCGGCCAGCACGTTGTCGAGCACAGTCATCCGCGGGAAGATCCGGCACAGCTGGAAGCTGCGCCCGAGCCCGGCCCGCGCGATCCGGTGAGGTGCGTGGCCGGTCACGTCGCGACCCTGGTAGGTCACCGTGCCCGAGTCGGGCCGGATCATCCCGGTCACGCAGTTGAAGAAGGTGGTCTTGCCCGACCCGTTCGGGCCGATCAGGGCGTTGATCTTGCCCTCCTGGAAGCTGACCGTGGCCTCGTCCACGGCGCGTACGCCGCCGAACGCCTTGGTCAGGTTCTGGGTCGTCAGGAACTGCTCGCTCGCTGCGCTCATGACTTCGTCTCCTCGAGCGCCTTGCGCTCCTCGGCCAGCTGGGCGGCGTCGACCTCGCGGATCGAGGTGTCGCCGGGTCGGAACCGGTCGAACTGCGCGGTCAGCCAGGGGATGACCCCGTCGGGCATGAAGAGCACGACCAGGGCGAGCAGCAGACCGAGCGCGACCAGGTGCAGCTGGGTGTCGCCGTACTGGTTCTTGAAGAACTCGACCGCGTAGCCCACGATCACCGCGCCGACGACTGGACCGAGCAGGCTGCGTACGCCGCCGAGCAGGGACATCAGCACCAGATAGGAACCGGTCAGGATCGAGAACTGGAAGATCGGGTCGAGCGAGCCGAACCAGAGGGCGTACATCCCGCCCGCCATCGCGGTCATGAACGCCGAGACGACGAAGACGACCAGCTTGTAGGCGAACGTGGGCACGCCCAGCGCCTGGGCCTTGTCCTCGTCCTCCCGGATCGCCTTGAGTCCGGTGCCGAGCCGCGACCGGTCGATCACCCACCACAGCACGAGGGCGACCAGGGTCAACGCCACGAACAGGTAGAAGAACCGCTCGTGCTGCTCGGGCCGGAGTACGTCGGTGCCGAACGGCCGCGGCACCCGCAGCCCGTTGGACCCGCCGGTCACGTCGGCCCAGCTCTGCGCGACCAGCAGCAGGATGAGCACCAGCGCGATCGAGACGATCACGAACGAGGCGCCCCGGACCCGCAGCGACGCGATCCCGATCGGCACCGCCGCCAGGCCCACGAGCACGGCCGCGAGGACCATCGAGACCCACGGGTTCACCCCGGCCTCGGTCACCAGCAGGGCGGTGCCGTAGCCACCCAGCCCGGCGTAGGCGGCGTGACCCAGCGAGATGTAGCCGGTCAGCCCGCCGACGAAGTTCCACGCCACCGCGAGCGCGGCGTAGCTGGCGATCACCACGCCCACTGACAGGATGAACGGGTCCGGCGCGAGCGCCGGGAAGGCGAGCACGAGGCCCAGTGCGACCGCGGCCGCGACGAGCTTCGTCACCAGGACGGATCGGCCCGGATGCGTACGGCTTTCTCTGTGCTTAGAAGCGCTGAGCAAGGCGACCTCCGAAGAATCCCTGGGGGCGGAACATGAGGGTGGCGAAGAGGGCGAGGTAGAAGACCGTCTGCGCCCAGGTGGTGCCCATCGGGATCTGCAGCAGGCTCTGGGTCACGCCGAGGACCATCGCCGCGACCGCGGCGCCGGGGATGCTGCCGAGGCCGCCGATCACGATGATCGCCATCAACGGTCCGATCCAGTGCCAGTGCAGCGAGGGATAGATGGTGGCGTCGAGCGCCAGCGCGGTGCCACCGACCGCCGCGGTCGCCAGGCCGAGCCCGAAGCCGAAGCCGGCGATCCGGTCGGTGTCGATGCCGAGCAGCTGGGCGGCCTCACGGTGCTGGATCGTGGCGCGCAGCGCCTGGCCGAAGCGGGTCTTCTTGAGGAGCAGGTAGAGCGCCAGGAGCGAGACCGCGGCCAGCCCGAAGGCGACCAGCTTGACCACCGCGATCCGTGCTCCCCACAGCTCCAGGCTCGCGCTGGAGTAGTCGAGCTGGATCCGCCGCTGGGTGCCGGAGAAGAGGTATCCGAGGCCGCCCTCGATGACCAGCGCGATCGCGAAGGTCAGCAGCACCGACATCATGGTCAGCGTCGCCGGCCGCAGCCGGGAGAGCAGCGCCCGTTGCATCCCATAGCCGGCCGCGAAGAAGAGCGGCACGGTGATGATCAGCGAGAGCAGCGGGTCGAGTCCGGTCTGCGTGGTGAAGAACCAGGCCAGGTACGCAGCCAGGATCAGGAACGCGGAGTGGGCGATCATCACGACCCGCATGACGCCGAAGTAGAGCGTCAGGCCGGCGGCGAGCAGGGCATAGAGGCCTCCGAGCAGCAGCCCAAGGATCAGGCTCTGCAGAAGGAGTGGTCCTGACATCGGCTCACCACGCCGGCTTCGGGTAGATGAACTCGGCCTCGGCCTGGTCCTCGGGCAGGACGATCTTGATCTCGCCGTCCACCCACTGCTGGATCATGTGGGCGCTCTGCGGGCGACCCTTCTCGTCCCAGCTCAGCGGCCCGACGACGGTCTCGACCTCGTTCTCGTGCAGCCAGTCGATCAGCTTGGACTGGCAGTCGGGGTCGGGCTCGGCGCACTCGACCGCCTCGACCGCTGCCGCGACGACCTGACCCGTGGTCCAGGCGTTGGCCTCGTCCTCACCGGGCGCCTCGCCGTGCTTCTCCTCGTAGAACTTCACGAACTCCTGGTTCTCGGGGTAGTCCGCCTTCGTGGTGTAGCCGGTCGGCGCGATGATGCCCTGCGTCTTGTCGCCGATCGCCTCGGCGAACTCGGTCTCGGTCGGCGCGGTCGAGAACGCGGCCAGCTTGGGCTGGTAGTTGAGCTGCTGCAGCGCGACGATCAGGTTGACGCCGTCCTGGTACTGGCTGCCACCCACGACCATGTCGGCCTTGCTGTCGGCGATCTTGGCGGCGATGCCGCTGAAGTCGGTCGTGTTGGGCGGGTAGACCTCGTCCGCGACGGTCTTGACGCCACCCTCCTCCAGCGCGTCCTTGAGGCCGTAGGCGGTGCCCTGGGCGAACGGGTCGTCCATGGAGGCGTACGCCGCGGTCTTGGGCCGCTCGCTCTCCGGCATCGCCAGGATGTGCTCGGCGAGGAGCTTGTAGTGGTCGTTCGCGACGGCGGGGGCGGCGTAGAAGAGGTTGTCGAAGCCCTCCTCGAAGACCTCGGGCGCCGCACCGGCAGGCTCGACGAAGAGGAAGCCGTAGTCCTGGGCGACCTGGGCGGCCGGGATCACCAGGCGGGTCGAGAACGGCCCGACGACGAGGTCGACCTGCTCCTGGTTGATCAGCTTCTCGTAGTCGGCGGCGACACGCTCGGCGCTGGACTGGTCGTCGAGCATCTCCAGTCGTACGTCGCGGCCGAGCAGGCCGCCGTTGGCGTTGACGTATTCGGCCCAGGCCTCGTATCCGCGCTGGATGCCCTTGCCGGGCTCGCTGAAGTCGCCGGTCAGGGGCAGCGAGATGCCGATCACGATCTCGTCGTCGCTGCCTCCTTCCTCGGCGGCGCCACAGGCGGCGAGGGTGGAGGCGAGAGTCACGGCCGCCGCGGCAGCCAGGGTTGCTCTGGACCGCTTGCTCGCGGTGGGGATCTTCGTGAAGCGCATCTGCGGGTCTCCTCTACGAAAGCGCTTACGTAAGCGTTTACGATGACGTTACCCACTCTCGCTTAGTGTGGCAAGAGTCACATTCCTGACGACAAGGGGCATCGATGGTCCGAACCAACAGCTCCCCCCGCCTGATCGACGTCGCGCATGCATCCGGCGTGTCGATCGCAACCGCCTCCCGCGCGCTCTCCGGAACCCCCGGTGTCAGCGACTCGGTGGCCGAGAAGGTCCGCCAGGCGGCACGCGAGCTCGGCTATGTCGCCAATCTCCATGCCCGCTCGCTCGCCAGCGGATCGACCGCCACAATCGGGCTCGTCGTGCACGAGATCGGCGACCCCTACTTCTCCGAGATCGCCAGCGGCGTGCTCAGCCTCGCCGCCGAACACGGGCGCACCGTCCAGATCTGCCACACCGGCCGCGACCCCGAGGCCGAGGTCGAGCAGGTACGCAGCCTGGTGGCCAACCGCGTCGGCGCGATCCTGATCGCGGGGTCGGGCTTCGTGGACGCCTCGGTCGAGGCGCCGATGCGCTTCGAGGTGCAGCGCTACGCGGAGGCAGGCGGCCGGGTCGCCGTCGTCGGCCGGCACCACCTCGGAGTCGACAGCGTGCTGCCCGACAACCGCCCCGGCGGCCGCGCCGTTGCCGAGCACATCCTCGGCCTGGGCCACCGGCGCATCGTGGTCGTCTCGGGCACCCTGGAGCTGACCACCGTCGCCGACCGACTCGAGGGAGTGCGCGACGCGCTCGAGGCGGCGGGGCTCGACGCCCGCGACGTACCCGTCCTCGAGGGGCCGTTCACCCGCGAGGGCGGTCGCGAGTGCATCCGCCGGATGCTCGCCGACCACCCGCGTACGACCGCCGTCATCGCCCTCAACGACGACATGGCCATCGGGTGCCTCTCCCAGCTGCGCAGCTCCGGCGTCTCGGTGCCCGGCCAGGTCTCGGTCAGCGGGTTCGACGACGTCGCCGTCGCCCAGGACCTATCCCCCGGACTCACCACCGTCCGCCTGCCGATGGCCGAGATGGGCGCCCGGGCGCTGACGCTGGCGTTGAAGGAGCCCGGCTCACGCGCCCGGCGGCAGCGGGTCCCCGCCGAGCTCGTGGTGCGCGACTCGACCGGGCCCGCCGCTCGGTAGACCCGCGGTCTAGGGTTCTTCGAGTGAAGGATCTTCGAGTACCACCGGGCCCTGGGCTGCCCGAAGGTCTCGTCATCCCCGACACCGAGCTGGTCGAACGCTTCTCCCGCTCCCCCGGCCCCGGCGGGCAGTCGGTCAACACCACCGACTCCCGCGTCGAGCTCTCCTGGGACCCGGCCGCATCATCCGCCCTCGACGAGCGCCAGCTCGCCCGCCTCCTGGCCCGCTCCTCGGGGCCGCTCCTCGTCGTCTCCCACGAGCAGCGCTCCCAGCACCGCAACCGCATCGCCGCGCGCGAGCGACTGGCCCTCCGCATCCGCGAGCTCCTCGCCCCGCCACCTCCCACCCGCCGCCCCACCAAGCCCACCCGTGGCTCCAAGGAGCGCCGTCTCGACGCCAAGCGCCAGCGCGGCCAGACCAAACAGCTCCGCGGCCGCGTCCAAGACTGACCTCGCGAGCCGTCACCCCCGTCGGCCGAAGCGTCAACCCGGTCGGCCGAAAGGTCACGTACGTCGGGCGAGGCGTCGTCTAGGTCAGCCGAGGCGTCACTTACGTCGGGCGAGATGTCACCAAGGACATCTCGATTCGCCGGAGCGACGCTTCGCGCGACGTACGCGACGCCTCGCCCGACCGGGGTGACGCCTCGGCCGACGTACGCGCCCTCTCGGCGTCAGGCGGGGTCGGGGTCGGTGGCCAGCCGGGCGTGGGTCTCGGTGTCGTAGCGGACGCCGTCGTAGAGCAGCTTCTGGCGTTCGCGGCCCTCGACGAGGAAGCCTGCCGCGGTGGCGACACGGCACGACCCGGGGTTGTCGATCCGGTGGCCGGTCTCGAGGCGGAAGAGGTCGAGCTCGTCGAAGCAGTGCCTGGCCAACAGCTTCAGGCCGGTGCTGCCGACACCGCGCCCGCGGTGCTTCTCGAGGGTCCAGTAGGAGATCCAGCCGATGCTGTGGACCCGCATCTGGGTGGTGACCCGCATCTGCCCGAGGATGTCGACGCCGTCGATGACTGCAAAGGTGTAGGCCCGGTCCGCGACCGCGTCCTCAGCCCACCCGGCGATCAGCCGCTTCGCATCCTCGATGGTGGCCACGTCCTCCGGCCGCTCGGTCTCCATCCCAGCACCGGCGTACGCAGCGAGCAGGACCGCCGCATCCGACTCCTCCCACTCGCGGAGCCGAAACCCGTCGTTCCTCATAAGGCACACGATAGCCACCAGCCAGTCGTGCACGATCGGTGCACCGACACCGCCAACTCGAATGCACCAATCGTGCACATGCACGATCCAGGCATCGGCGAGCACTGCTTAGGTGCACAGATCGTTCACGGCTGCTAGCGCACCACCGGGAAGTGGGGACGCCAGGCATCCGAGAGATGCTTCGGCACTCCGGGTTCACCTCGTTCCAGCAACACCCGGTGGATCTTCTCCAGAGTCAGGTCGGGTCGACGGTAGATGCCTTTCGCTACGACGGTCAGGATGCGCCAGCCGTCATCGTCGGCCTCCTCACGTCGCTCGAGGTCACGCTCCCACTGCTCAGCAGCGTGTTGTTGGCCGTCGTACTCGACCACTGTCTTCGACGCCGCGTACACCAGATCATGCTCCCGCTTGAGCATGCCGTCTCCGGTGCCGACGAGGGCGTTGATGCGTGGTTCGGGGAGTCCCGCGAGCACGATCAACATGCGAAGGCGAGTCTCCATCGGGGAGCGCACGTTCTCGCGTACGTAGCCCGCAGCCGTGGCAGCAACGCGCGAGCCGGGCAGGACGCCGGTCGCCGCGAAATCGGCCAACGTCGACGCAGTCACGCCACGGTGACGGCGTACGAGGTGGTCGCCCGCGACTACGAGGTCGACCAGGCTCACCTGACTCGCGAGCTCGGTGAAGAGCTGGTCAGGTGAAGAGACGCCGATGCCGTCGAGAACCACCGCTCGCGGCTTCCGCATCACATGGCAGACGATGCCAGGATGCGTACGCCGGTGGGCCGCGGCCGTCACCGTCGCATGCTCGTCGGGCAGCGTCGGGATCGGCACCTCGTAGACCCTGGCCGCGGACGCGTGGCTCGCGAAGCCGTGTCCCCGGAACGGGACGAGGGCAGCCTGGACCCGCTGCAACGGCGTTGCCGGAGCGTCGGCGGAGACGTACACACCACTGAAGAGGCGTACGAAGCGCGGCCCCCGCCGCGTGCTCGGCTTGATCTTCGCCATCGATGCACGATCCGTGCACCTTTGCGGGGATCACGGGTGCATGGATCGTGCACCTGATCGATCGGTGCACCCGCCGACACCGGCGCGGTGCACCGATCGGTCACAGAGTCGACTGGATGCCGGCGAGGAGCTGGCGGGCCATGACGATCCGCTGGACCTGGTTGGTGCCCTCGTAGATCTGGGTGATCTTGGCGTCACGCATCATCCGCTCGACCGGGTAGTCGCGGGTGAAGCCGTAGCCACCCAACAGCTGCACGGCGTCGGTGGTGACCTGCATCGCGACATCGCTCGCGAACGCCTTGGCCGCGGCGCCGAAGAAGGTCAGGTCCTTGTCGCCGCGCTCGGAACGACCCGCCGCGGCATAGGTGAGCTGGCGGGCGGCCTCGATCTTCATGCCCATGTCGGCGACCATGAACTCCAGGCCCTGGAACTCCGCGATCGGCTTGCCGAACTGCTTGCGCTCCTTGATGTAGCCCAGCGCGTAGTCCAGCGCACCCTGCGCGACACCGACGGCCTGAGCCGCGATGGTGATCCGGGTGTGATCCAGGGTCTGCATGGCGTAGGTGAAGCCCATACCCTCCTCACCGATGAGCCGGTCGGCGGGGATGCGTACGTTGTCGAAGTAGACCTCGCGCGTCGGCGAACCCTTGATGCCCAGCTTCTTCTCCGGCGCACCGAAGGACACGCCCTCGTCGGACTTCTCCACCACGAACGCGGAGATCCCCTTGGAGCGCTTCTCCGGGTCGGTCACCGCCAACACCGTGTAGTACTCCGAGACACCCGCGTTGGTGATCCAGCGCTTGACGCCGTTGAGCACCCAGAAGTCGCCGTCGCGTACGGCCCGGGTCTTCTGGTTGGCCGCATCCGAGCCCGCATCGGGCTCGGAGAGACAGTAGGAGAAGTTGCCCTCACCTGCGGCGAGCTTGCCGAGGTACTTCTTCTTCAGCTCCTCCGAGCCACCGATCTGCACCGGCAGCGAGCCGAGCTTGTTCACCGCGGGAATCAGCGAGGCCGAGACGTCCGCACGAGCGATCTCCTCGATGACCAGAACGGTCGCGAGGGCGTCGGCACCGACACCGCCGTACGCCTCCGGCACGTGCGGCGCGAAGAACTCCGTCTCGACCAACGCGTCGTGGGCCTCCTGCGGATAGCGAGCCTCCTCGTCGACCGCAGCAGCGGCCGGCGCGATCTTCGCGTCACAGATCTCGCGGATGGCCTTGCGGATCTCCTGGTGCTCCTCGGAGAGGGCGAACAACGGGTACTCGGCACTCATGTCCCGGAGTCTATGCCTGTTTGCTACTCGCCAGTAAGTCGCCGCTACGTCGGCGGGTCACGGAATCCTCCGAGCCAGGTTGTTGTTGTGCGCTACATGACCTCGGCATGGCTTGACCAGGACACCATCGACAAGCTCCTCGACGACTCCGAGACGTGGGCCATCGTCGGCCTCTCGGGCGACCCGTGGCGAACCGCCTACTCGATCGCGCAGGAGCTCCAGCAGCACGGGAAGCGGATCATCCCGATCCACCCGGGGGCCGCGGCAGAGGGCAAGGAGGTGCTCGGCGAGAAGGTCTACGCGACCCTGGCCGACGCCGCCGCGGCCGTCGGGAAGATCGACGTCGTCGACGTCTTCCGCCGCTCCGAGGCCGCTGGCCAGTTCGCCGACGAGGCCGTGGCGATCGGCGCCGGCGGGGTCTGGTTCCAGATGGGTGTGGTCGACGAGTCGGCCTTCGAGCGCACCACCGCGGCCGGCGTACCCATGGTCATGGACACCTGCCCCAGCAAGATCTGGTTCCAGCGCGGCAGGTCCGGCGCACAGGCATAAGGGCTACGGCTCGAACGTCATCGTCCGCAGGTGCTCGTAGATCACCGAGGTCTCCACGTCGGCGATCTCGGCTCGCGAGGTGAGCCGGTCGATCACGAACGCGTAGAGCGCGTCGTTGTCGGCGACCGCGACGTGGACGATGAAGTCCATCCGGCCGGAGGTGACGAAGACGCCGATGGCCTCCGGGAGCGCGCCGACCCAGTCGCGGAAGGACTCGATGTTGGCGCGCGAGGGCGGTCGGATCCGCACGGCGACGAGCGCCTGCACGCCCCGGTCGATCTGGCGCAGGTCGAGATCGAGGTACGCCCCGCGGATGAGCCCGCGGCGCTGCATCGCCCGCGCGCGGTCGTGCACGGTGGTCGCCGAGACGCCGACTTCTGCGGCGATGTCCCGAAGGCTCCGCCGTGCATCCATCGTCCAGGCAGCCAGAATCTGACGGTCGACTTCGTCCATGCACGCCAGATTAACCGACCCTCCTGACAATGACCGGTGTGATTGCGCTCAGTCCTGACATTCTCAAGACTTGTCCTCGAATCAGTTGGCGAATGACAGGAGTCAGAGTGATGAGCACAGACGTCGAGGAAGCCAGGGTCGGGTTCGCACCGGACGAGATCGACCAGTCCGCGAGCACGCGGGACGTGCCATTCAAGTGGGTGGTCGTCGTCGACCAGGCCCTTCCCGCCGGACGCGCGGTGAACGCCGCAGTCTGCGTCGCGGGGGCGACCACGCAGCGTACGGTCGGCCTCCTCGGGGAGGACGCGGTCGATGCCGACGACTCGGCACACCCGGGCCTGCCCTGGATCGGGTGTACGGTCCTGGGCGCCCCGGCACAGCGGCTGACCGACCTGCGGCGTCAGGCGGTCGCCCAGCCCGGGGTCGCGGTGATCGACATGCCCACCCAGGCGCAGCACACGAGGGTCTACGACGACTACCTGTACGCCGTCGGGAACAGTCGCAGCGCCGACATGTCCTACTACGCGGTCAGCCTCTTCGGCCCCCGCCGGATCATCGACAAGCTGGTCAAGGGGCTCTCGCTCCTGCCCTGAAACTCAGGAGGTGGCGTTGCGGACGACCTCGCCCTTGGCGGCCGCCAGCTCGGCGAGTGACTTCTCGTACGCCACCAGCTTCTGCTGCAGCTCTGGGTCGGCGACGCCGAGGATGCGGGCGGCGAGGATGCCGGCGTTCTTGGCGTTGCCGATGGCCACCGTGGCCACCGGGATGCCACCGGGCATCTGGACGATCGACATCAGCGAGTCGAGGCCGTCGAGGTACTTCAGCGGCACCGGGACGCCGATCACCGGGAGCGGGGTGACCGAGGCCAGCATGCCCGGGAGCGCAGCCGCCCCACCGGCGCCGGCGATGATCACCGAGATGCCGCGACCGGCGGCCTCGCGACCGTAGTCGAGCATCTCTTGCGGCATCCGGTGGGCCGACTTCACATCGGCCTCCCACTCGATCCCGAACTCGTCGAGAAGCTCGGCCGCAGCCTTCATCGTCGGCCAGTCGGAGTCGGACCCCATCACGATCCCCACGCGCGCACTCATGGGGACAGGCTAGGCCGAGCGAAGCCTCCCTGACGGAACCGGGGCCGACGCGGCGACGTCATCTAGGAGATTGCTGAACAACGGCGGGCACTTGGGCCGTGTCGTATTTCGGTTTCCGAACCTGTCGGACTTTGCCATCGTGGCCCGATGCTGTCGGCTCTGAGGTTCCGCGCCGGCCAGGTCGTGGTCATCGCCCTCCTGTCCGCCCTGGTCACAGCTTGCGCGGCCTTCGCACCTCTCTATGACCGGGCGATGCAGCAGGCGGCTGTCTCCGTGATCCTCGAGGATGCACCGAGCGCGGTGCGCGACCTGCAGATCTATGGGCCGGACGCCGGTTGGTCCCTCCGCACTGCTCCGGATGATCTGCTAGGCCTCATTCCCGGCGCTGATCACCTGTTTCAGAAGCCCGTGCGGGGGAATTCGGCAACGACAGAGCTGGACCTGGGTCGCTTCGACACCATCGAGGGTGACCTTTGGTGGCGTGCGGGCCAGTGTGAGCACGTCGTGGTCACTGTCGGCTCCTGTCCGTCCGCAAGCCGACAGATCATGGTCTCCGAGAACGAGGCGCATGCCTACGGGTTCGCCGTGGGGACGACCGTCAATGCCGAGGCGTCGTCACTCGTGGCCACCCCCGGCAACCCGGATCCGCCGATCGTCCAATATGAGATCGTCGGCGTCTACCGCGCCGCTGACCCGGACTGGTGGCAGGGATTGCAGCTCGAAGGTCTGGCAGGTGTCGCCGACGGTGACCTAGCGCGGCACGATGTCTGGCTGACCGACGAGTCGACGTTCGCCACGCCCACGCCCATCTTGTCCCGAGAGCGCCCGTGGGTCGGTTACCGACTACGAACACAGACCATTGGGGTCCACGAGCTCGAGACCATCGCAACCGACATAGCCCGGCTCAGGACCATGCTCGAGGATCAGGCGGGCGCGGCCACCGACTCGACGGCACGTGACGACCCGTCCCCTAGCGCCGTCACGTCGCTGCCGGCGCTCGCCGAGCAGGTAGACGCGCAGATCGAGCAAGGTCGCACCACCGTCCCGTTGCTGCTGTGTCAGCTCGGGCTCCTCGGCCTCCTCGTGCTCTGGCTGATGCTGCGCGCGGCAACCGATCAGCGCCGGTTCGAGGTCGTGGTTGCCCGCTTGCGCGGACGCGGGACCGCGGGTGCCAGGACGCTGCTGATGCGCGAGCTTGTTCCGGCGGCATTGCTCGGGGTCGTGCCCGGAGCGGCGGTCGCCCTGATCGGCTCGTGGCTGGCGCGCACCTACATCTTGCCCGGCGACCCACCGTTCGAGCTGCCCCGCGGTCTCTTGGTCGCCATCCTCATCGCGGTGGCGGTGCTCGTGCTGGTGACGTACGCCGCCGTGATCCGGGTCGCCCGCGAACCGCTCGGCACGCTCCTGCACCGGACGGCGGGCCATCGCCCCGGATGGCTCCCAGGCGTCGGCGACGCGATCGCGATCGCTGTCTCTGGTGTCGGGGTGGTCGCCTTCGCGACCAGCAGCCTCACCGGCGCTCTCGCTCTGGCCGCGCCGGCCCTGCTCTCAGTGTTCGTCGGACTGGTTCTCGCCCACATCCTTCCTCCGGCCGCTGCCCGGCTGGGTGGATCACTCCTCCAGCAGGGCCGCCTGCGGGCCGGAGTCTCGCTACTGGACGCCTCGCGGAGCATCATGACGCGGCGTACGGTCGCTCTGGCCACGGTTGCCGGGGCTCTCGCGGTCTTCTCGGTCTGCGGGCTGGTGGTCGGCGATCGCAACCGCGGACTTGCCGCCGAGCAGGCTGTCGGGGCACCAGCTGTGGTCGAGTTACAGAGCACCTCTCTCACCGCGACGCGGTTGACGGAGGTCGAGTCGGTGCTGGCCGACCTGGACCCCGACGGGACGCGAGTGACTCCGGTCGTACGCACTGCCGCACCCAGCGGTGGTATCGCCACCCTCGCGGTCGAGCCCGAGGCGTTCAGTCGAATCGCGCTCTTCGCCGAAGGTGCACCCAGCCAGAAGGCCTGGGCGGCTCTCTCCGCCGGGCCCGCCCGGACGCCGATTCCGACCATCGCCGCAGGCGAGCCCGCGGAGGTCGAGGCCGACAAGGTGAAGGTCCACGGTGTCGACGGGATCCTGCAGGAGGCCAGGCGGGTCGCGGTCGTCGACCGGATCCCTGGTGACGGACCCGACCTCACCGTGGTCGACCTCGCCACCGCCAAGAAGCTCGCCGAGCCCGACTCCGAGTCCAGCATCTCGATCTGGTTCGCCTCTGAGGACCCGGCGTTCATCGACAAGGTCACCGACGCACTCGCGAGCAAGGGAGTGTTCGCGGCTGACACCCGCACCCTGACCGGCGTACGCCACAACCTGGATGCCTCGATGGCATCCTGGAGCCTCTGGCTCGGTGGCGTGGTCGGAATCGCCGCGGTGCTCCTCGCGGTGGTCGCGCTGACTGTGCTCACCGTCACCAGCTGGCGTGTCCGGGCCATGGACCTGACCGCGTTGAGGCTAGCCGGAGTGGGCCAGCGGACCGTCGCTCGGATTCCCACCGACGCCCAGTTGCTTTCGGTACTCGTCGGGGTCGTGGCCGGTGCAGCGTGTGGCGCGATCGGCGCTGCACTGACCCTGCCGGATATCCCGCTGTTTGCAATTCCACCGGAGGTCGACGTCACCGATCTGAGCATCCCCTGGCTGGCAGTCGCGACGACCACCATCGGGTGCCTGATCGTGCTCTGCGCGACCGCCGTGGTTCTCGGTCGCTCGGTGGCCGCCACGGTTCGATTCGACCGACTCCGGGAGACCGCATGAACGGGTTGGCGATCCGCACCCACGGACTGGTGCACATCTACCACGCCGACGGGCATGACGTGGCCGCGCTCTCGGGCATCGACCTCGATGTCGGAGCCGGCGAGCTGATGGGGCTGCTCGGTCCGTCCGGGTCGGGCAAGTCGACGCTGATGAGCCTGCTTGCGGGCCTGTTCCGGCCCAGCGCCGGCAAGATCTTCGTGGGCGAGTACGAGGTCTCGGCGGCATCGACGAAGGAGCTCGACAGGCTCAAGGCGACCCATGTCTCACTGATCCTGCAGGGCGCAGCGCGCAACCTGCTGCCCTACGCCACACCGGCGGCCAACATACGTTTCGCGCAGCACACCGCGCGCCTGGCCGGCATGGATCTGCCGGAGCCGGAGGTCGTGCTCGAGGAGCTCGGCATCCCGGCTGTGGCCAACCGCCCGCTCTCCCGACTCACTCCCGGCGAGCTGCAGCTGGTGGCGATGGCAGTCGCGCTCGGCACGCGCCCGGGGCTGGTCCTCGCCGACGAGCCGACCAGCCAACTCGACCATGATGCTCGCGATCGGGTCCTCGAGCGCCTGGCAAGGATCAACCGCACTCACGGCACCACCGTCGTACTGGTCACCCACGATCCGCATGTCGCCACGTTTCTGCCTCGGACCGTCACGATCCGCGACGGTCGGATCGGTGGCGAGGGGCGCAGCGGTGAAGAGTACGCCGTGGTGACGGCCGACGGGTTCCTACCGCTGCCGCACCACGTACGCGACAATCTCCCGCCTGGGACGCTGGTTCGCTTCCACCCGGCCGGCGACCATTACGAGCTGGTGCCGGAGCAGGGAGGGACCGAGGATGGGTGACCTGGTTGTTGAGCAGCTGAGCGTGACGTACGACGACCTGGTCGCCCTGCGTCCTCTCGATCTGCGCCTGCGCCCGGGGAACATGCTCGCCGTAACCGGTCCCTCCGGCGCCGGGAAGTCGTCGTTGCTGTGGGCTCTCGGGGGCGCGGTCACGCCGGCCGGTGGCAGGCTCAGCCTGGACGGGACGCAGCTGGACGGGCGAGACAAGGCCGCGCGGCTCGGCGTCGCTCTGATCCCGCAGGGCAACGGGCTCGCCGGGTCGCTCAACGCCACCGAGAACATCCTGGTACCGCTGCTGGCTCTCGGCACCACACCCGGCGAGGCGCGCAGGCGCACGCAGACCGCGCTTGAGCTGGTCGGTCTACAGGAGTCCGGACGCCACCTGGTCGACGAGCTCTCAGGCGGTCAGCAGCAGCGGGTCGCGCTCGCCCGCGCCTTCGCGATGCGGGCCGCGGTGATCCTCGCCGACGAGTCCACCAGCGACCTGGATGCCGGCAACCGGGAGCGGATGATCGCCGCGCTTCGGGCCGAGGCGGCGCGGGGGGCGATCGTCGTCCTCGCCACCCATGACCCCGAAGCCGCCGCCGAGGCCGACGCCGAGCTCGCGCTCGACGAAGGGGTCGCGTCATGGCCCCGACCTCTGCCTGTCACCTGAGTGTCGGTCCTGCCCGCTAGTGTGCTGGCCACTCTCCCCCACGACCCCACAAAGGCAGATGGATCCAGCTACCAGCACCGACGTCGTCGTCAGCGCGCGACCGAACCCGACCGCGGTCGAGCGGTTCACCGGGCTGACCAAGGCGGAGCGCAAGGCGCTGCCGTCCCGGGTGCGGCAGGTCGCGTCCTGGTCCCGGCAGGCGGCGTCGGCGACCCGCGCACGGGCTGAGATCGAGCAGGAGGCGGCGGAGGCCGTAGACCACTACCGGGCGAGCGCGGCCGAGCTGAAGCGCGCGGCGCAGGTGGCCTGGCGCAGCATCGCCCTGGACCGGAGCGACGGGCCGCGCCTGGCCGCGATCGCGCGGCGTCACGCGCTCGAGCCGGTCGAGGAGACCACCCAGGAGCTCGTCGACTCGCTCGCCGACGCCGCGGACGTCGTGACGCAGGCCAAGAAGGCTTCCGGGGCGCGTCGTCTGCTGGTGCGCAGGAGCCGCCGCGGGGAGGCCGAGCTGGCGGGGAGACAGGTCCTCGATCTACACCAGCGTGCGAGCGAGATCCAGGCGCCGGCGCGGCTCGACGGGCTGGCCAGGCTCCCGTCCCGACGCCGGGTACGGATCCGCGAGGCGCTGCTGCCGAGCGTCGGTCTGCTGGAGGCGCTCTCCGACCTCGGCTCCGAGGCGGTGCTGGCTCCGCGCAAGGGCGTCCTCGTGCTGCGCAACGAGGGCGAGGCCCTCAACGAGGCCAGGCGCTCCGAGGAGCCCGCGCGTCGAGCCGCGACCGACGCCGCCAACGCGGTCCGGAGCGCGGACACCGACACGGCGGTCAGGTCGCTGCCGGTCGACGAGCTCGCCGATCTCGTACGCGTCGAACCCCTCCTCGAGGCCGGGATCCATACCGTCCACGAGGTCATCCATCCCTCCTCTGACCTGCGACAACTCCCCGGGGTCGGCCCGGCCACCGCAATGCGGATGCAGGAGGCGGCACAGGCGCTGTGGCAGCGCACCTACGACGAGATGCCGCTCGCGATCGACCACGAGCGCCGCACCCCGGCGGCCACCAGGCTGCTCGCGCGGCTGGCGGAGTGGGAGGCCGGGCGGCGTACGAAGGACGCGGGGGCGGAGCTCGCCCTGGTCCAGTCGCTGCGGCCGCTGACCCGGTCGCTCGACAGCGGCGCGAGGTTCCATCTGATCCTGGCCAACGCGGCCAGCCTCGACGACTTCCAGGGCGCGCTACGGGCGATCGCACACCGGGCCGAGATGGCCCGCCGGGTGCGCCCGGGCAACCGCCCCGGCGACCCGTGGGAGGACTTCGAGAAGCGGCCGGCCGACTACTACGCGATGCTCTCCGAGCTCGGCTTCCTCACCGAGGACGAGGACAAGATCCACGGTGACCTGTCGGCCGAGATCATCGAGGCGGTGCGGGCGCAGGAGCTGCGCACCAACAACCTGACCGCGTCGCTGCGCGGCTACCAGCACTTCGGCGTCCGCTTCGCGCTGGTGCAGATGAAGGTGATAATCGGCGACGAGATGGGGCTCGGCAAGACGCTCCAGTCGCTGGCCGTGCTCGCTCATCTGCACACGATGGGCGCGTCCCACACGCTGGTCGTCTGCCCCGCTGCCGTGGTCACCAACTGGGTGCGCGAGACCGACTCGAAGACGACCCTGATCCCCCACCGTCTCCACGGCAACCGCCGCCTGAAGGCCGCCAAGATCTGGGTCGAGCAGGGCGGCGTCGCGGTGACCACCTACGAGACACTCAACGCGATCCAGCCGTTCCTCGACCAGGTCAAGGTCGCCTGCGTCGTGGTGGACGAGGCGCACATGATCAAGTCGCCCCGCACCCAGCGCACCGAACGCGTACGCCGCGTCCTCGACTCCTGCGAGCGCGCCATCCTGCTCACCGGCACG
Source organism: Nocardioides sp. NPDC004968 (assembly GCF_040608935.1). Classification (NCBI taxonomy): domain Bacteria; kingdom Bacillati; phylum Actinomycetota; class Actinomycetes; order Propionibacteriales; family Nocardioidaceae; genus Nocardioides; species Nocardioides sp. NPDC004968. The sequence goes on along the minus strand of NZ_JBEXJF010000021.1, from coordinate 4,796 downwards.
CCGATGGAGAACCGTATCGACGAGTTCCGCAACCTGGTCTCCTATCTCCGCCCCGACCTGCTGCTCTCCGCCGACGATTTCAACCCCCACCGGTTCCGCAAGCAGGTCGCCCCGGTCTACCTGCGCCGCAACCAGGAGGACGTACTCACCGAGCTGCCCGACCTCGTCGAGGTCGAGGACTGGCTGCCCCTGTCCGTGGCCGACGAGAGGGCGTACGCCGAGTGCGTCCGCGACGGCAACTTCATGGCCATGCGGCAGGCCGCGATGCTTCAGGGCACCTCGTCGGCGAAGGTCGAGCGGCTGGTCGAGATCGTCGGCGAGGCCGAGGAGAACGGCCGCCGCGTCATCGTGTTCTCCCACTTCAGGAAGGTCCTCGACGACCTGGTCACGCTCCTGCCGGGCGAGGTCTTCGGCCCGCTCACCGGGTCGGTCCCCGCCGAGGAGCGCCAGCAGATGGTCGACGAGTTCTCCGCGGCCGGGCACGGTGCCGTGCTGATCACCCAGATCGTCGCCGGCGGCGTCGGCCTCAACATCCAGTCGGCCAGCGTCGTCGTCATCTGCGAGCCCCAACTCAAGCCGACCATCGAGTGGCAGGCCATCGCCCGCGCCCGCCGGATGGGCCAGCTCCAGTCCGTCCAGGTCCACCGCCTGCTCTCGGAGGTCGGAGTCGACCAGCGCGTCCACGACATCCTCGCCGCCAAGGCCGAGCTCTTCGACGACTTCGCCCGGGTCAGCGCCACCGCCGCCAGCAGCCCCGAAGCGTACGAGACCTCGCACCCCGAGGATCCCTCCACCACCCTCGCCGCCGAAGCCTCCGACGCCGAGATCGCCCGCGACGTCGTCGCCACCGAACGCCAGCGCCTAGGCGTCTGACCTCGCCCAACTCCCGCCGAGACGTCACTTGTGCAGGTCGAAACGTCACTTATGCAGGCCGAGTCGGCAGCGCCGTGACAACTCGACCGACCTAACTGACGTTTCGACCGACCTAAGTGACGTCTCGTCCGGCGCAGGTGATTTCTCGGTCAGTCGGAGTCGTTGCCGAGGTCTCCCTGGAACCAGTCGGCGGCGTGGCGGGCGCGCTCGAGACAGTCGTCGAGGTCGTCGCCGTAGACGTTGACGTGGCCGACCTTGCGCCCCGGGCGCATCTCCTTGCCGTAGAGGTGGACGCGGAGGTGGGGGTCGCGGGCCATGGCGTGGGGGTAGCCGTCGTAGAGGCGGCCGACGTTCTCCCGGGTCGAGCCGAGGATGTTGACCATCACCGACCACTTCGCGCGGGGCGCGGGAGAGCCCAGGGGCAGGTCCATGACCGCGCGCAGGTGGTTCTCGAACTGCGAGGTGACGGCGCCGTCCTGGGTCCAGTGGCCGGTGTTATGGGGGCGCATGGCGAGCTCGTTGACGAGCAGCCGGCCGTCGACGGTCTCGAACATCTCGACCGCCAGGATGCCGACGACGCCGAGCTCACCCGCGATGCGCAGCGCGATCTGCTCCCCCTGGACGGCGAGCTCGGGCGAGAGGTCGTGCGCCGGAGCGATGACCTCCTTGCAGACGCCGTTCTCCTGGTAGGTGTGCACGACCGGGTACGCAGCGGCCTGGCCGCTCGGCGAACGGGCGACGATCGCGGAGAGCTCCCGGCGGAAGTCGACGAGCTCCTCGGCCAGGACCTGGACACCCGCCTCCTCGGCGACACGAAGCGGCTCGGCGACATCGGCGACGTCGCGTACGACCCAGACGCCCTTGCCGTCATATCCACCGCGGGTGGTCTTGAGGACGCACGGGAAGCCGAACGCCTCGACCTCGGTCGTGGACGACACGATGGCGTTGCGCGGGCACGGGATGCCGAGCTCGGTCAGCCGAGCGCGCATGACGCCCTTGTCCTGGGCGTGCACGAGCGCGTCCGGACCGGGGCGGACCGCGACGCCGCCGGCCTCGAGCGCGTGCAGGTGCTCGGTCGGGACGTGCTCGTGGTCGAAGGTGACCACCTCACAGCCCTCGGTGGCCTTCTTCAGCGTGTCCAGGTCGCGGTAGTCGCCGACCAGCTGGTCGGGGATGACCTGAGCGGCCGAGACACCCTCGCCCTCGGCGAGAAGCCGGAGCGGGAGGCCGAGCGCGATTGCAGGCTGAGCCATCATGCGGGCCAGCTGGCCGCCGCCGATGATCGCAAGGGTCGGTGCGAGGGTCACGACGACAGAATAAGGAAACTGCCCCGCCGGGGCCGATTTCGCGGATCCCCCTCACGCAATCCGCGAAACCCGACCCCCGGCAGGTGAACGAAGGTCAGGCCTTCTCGAAGCGCAGGCCCTTGCCGCGCAGGGTGGTGATCAGATGGGGCTTCCGGGGGTCGTCGCCCAGCTTGCGACGCACCCATCCCAGGTGTACGTCGATGGTCTTCGACGAGGTGTAGAAGGTCGCGTTCCACACGTCCCTCATCAACTCGTCACGGGAGACGACGTTGCCAGCCCTCTTGATCAGGGCGTGGACCAGGTCGAACTCCTTGCGAGAGAGCGTCAGCTCCTCATTGTTCCGCCATGCTCGCCGGGTCTCCGGGTCGAGCTTGATCTCCTGTACCTCGATCATGAGACCGACATTAAAGAGGTAAAGAGCCCTTGGCAAAGGATTGCACGATATTGCCACTGACATCTTCATGCCAGAGTGCAACGAATTGGGCATGACAAACGTGCGCCCCCGAATGGCGCACTCAACCATGCCCACGAAGGCATGGTCAGGTAAAGCAGTCAGCACCCGGCGTTGATCGACTGTTAACTACAACGGAATGTGAACAAATCCGCGAAACCGCAGGTCAACAGCACCCTTGAAGGTCACGATTCAGACACGGCGGACGGCGACGGGCTCCACGATCCCGAAGCCTCGCACCGGTCGAGCGGCCAGTCGCCGGGTCTCGAACTCGTCCTCGGGCATCGTCCCGGCGGTCGCCTCGTCGACGATGATCCGGTTGCGGCGGGCGACGGCGGTCAGCCGCGCGGCCATGTTCACGGGCGGTCCGAAGACATCGCCGAGACGCGAGACGACGTTGCCGGAGGCGAGCCCGACACGTACGTCCGGCATCCGCGGGTCCCGGCCGATCACGTTGATGATCCCCTCGGCGGTGCCGTACGCCTGGAGCGGGTCGTCGTTGACGAAGAGCACCGAGTCGCCGAGCGACTTGATGATCCGGCCGCCCCAGGTCGCCACCACGTCGGCACACCGCGACTCGAAGAGCTCGACCAGGTCACCGATCTTCTCCTCGGTCAGCGTGTTCGACAGCGCGGTGAACGAGACGATGTCGGCGAACCCGACCGTCTGCCAGACCGTGCCCAGCTGCTCTTCGGGGCCGGCGACCGAGGCCTCGGCCCGCGCGAGCGCGGCGCGCGTGTGCCGGCGCCAGGCGAAGATCATCATCTCCTCGAACGCGCTCTCGAACTGCTCGGAGACCGAGACGGTCGCCTTCAGCAGCTCGGCGGGCGTCCGGTCGTCCTCGTTCTGGGTCTCGACGTGGTGCAGCAGCGCGGAGACCTCGTAGTCGGACAGCCGCGCCATCGACTGCCCGATGCCGCGGGTCAGGTTGACGACCAGGTCGAAGCTGACCAGCCCGTTGCCGGCGATCTCGTTGGCCTTGGCCAGGGCCTGCACGTCCGCCTCGTCGAAGAAGGCCTCGTCGTCCTTGATCTCCGGGAACCCGAGCGCACGCCACAGGCGCTTCGCCTGGTCCAGGCTCACGCCGGCCTTCTCGGCGACCTCCGCCGAGGTCAGGTTGACGGGCTGCTTCGATTTCGCCACGAACAGATCATGCCATCCGGCTCGTCACGACCGCCCGTCACAACCGTCCGTCACGATCGCGGACGGAGCCGGGCGTGGATGACGTCGCCCGCACCGACCACCCGCGACCCCTCGTCGGTCGCGATGACCAGGCGGCCGAAGTCGTCGATCTCGGTGGCCACGCCCTCCCAGACGTCCCCACCCGGCAGCTCGGCGCGTACCTGCTCACCGACGGTCACCGACAGCTCCCGGTAGCGGCGAGCCAGCTCGGCGGGGTCCGACCCCCAGATCTCGTACGCAGCACCCAGCTCCTCCAGCAGCACGGCCAGCATCTCGGTGCGGTCGACGGGCACGCCGCTCTCCAGCTCCAGCGAGGTGGCGGTCTCGATCGGCAGCTCCTCGCGCGTCAGCGAGGTGTTGAGCCCGAACCCAATCACGGCGGCCGCACCCTCAGGCGCCTCGATCCGCTCGATCAGGATCCCGCAGACCTTGCGACCCTCGATGAGTACGTCGTTGGGCCACTTCAGCCCGGCTGCGTACCCCTTCTTCCGCAGCACCGATGCGACCGCGACACCGGTCATCAGCGGGAGCCACGGCCACCGCTCGACCGGGATCGAGGGCGAGGGCCGCAGCAGCACGGATACGGTCAGCGCCGAGCGCGCCGGGGTGGTCCAGCCCCGGTCGAGGCGTCCCCGGCCGGCGGTCTGGTGCTCGGTGGTGATCACCAGGCCAGGCGCTTCGCCCGAGCGCGCACGCTCGGCCAGTACGGCATTGGTCGAGGGCGTCTCGTCGAGGACCTCGACGCGCCATCCCCCCGGCAACGCATCGAGCCGGGAGCGGTCAAGTGACGGGCGTCGCATCGGGATAGGTGGCACGAGGATTAGATTGGCCCTCGCACCGCACGAAGTCCAAAGGAGCACCGTGAGCGCCGAACCCACTCCTCAGCCAGAGATCGATCTGCACACGACTGCCGGGAAGCTGGCCGAGCTGGAGCGTCGTCTTGACGAGGCTGTCCATGCTGGTTCCGTCAAGGCGGTGGAGAA